>NZ_NCTH01000025.1:0-82410 GCF_002105475.1 Vibrio sp. ArtGut-C1
CTTTCACGCTTAGTCATAATGTCACCTGTTTTAGTATCGAGATGATCATACATCACCTCTTAATCAGGTGGCCAAATTCACTATGCCACTTCACTCCGACTTACCAGACACTACACAGATAAGTGAAAGTAGGTCAAACCACCTCACTGTGATTTGTGAGGTAGAAGGTTACTGGCACGGAACGGGGAAAAGGTGTGTTGCAGTTCTTAAATGGGGAAGTATTTTTCCTCATATTCCTCATATTCCTCATATTCCTCAACCAATGCAGCTAGCCTTTCAAGTTTACAAATTAGTCTTATATTTGCTCTATCGAAAGGTATTGAGGTTACTTACCTTGGCGAGATTTTTTAAAGTGCTCAATACCGTGTTGTATGCGACATTCAACACTTGTGCTGTTTCCCTAACTCCAGAGCTATTCAATATCGACAATTTTTTCTTTTACATCTGGCTTGCGTGCTTCGTAAACTTAATCGAGTGGAATGCCCTTTTCCATGTTCACGGACGGGCTCTGTTTTATTACAGAAACGACATTGAACTTGGATAGTAGCCATGAGTTAAAAAACATCAGAAATCAAGTGGCTATATTAACATCTATCAACCGATTTGAGTCATGACCAATGAAAGAATAGTTAGGTTTTTATTGCGTAAATTATCGGTAAGAATAGTGCATATAACAGGCAATAAGCCAGGTGTGTAGAATTATTCTATTTTAGGGATTTTGCTCTAAATCTAAATGAATCTTTGCATTTCAATTTCAATAAAGCTTAGTTATTGATCATGTTTCTGAGTATGCGAATTATTATCAATTATGCATATGATTACTCATTGTCTAGTTTGATTTGTGTAACGTCACTGCAGCACGTATTGAGCGTACCACGCTGATTGTCTGTGTTTACGTGTTGACAGTTTGGTACTAGGTAAAATCAACAAGACTATGATTTCAAGGAACATTTTATGTTAAAGAAACTACTAAGTTGTTGTATCACCTCCGCGCTCTGTTTTCATTCTTCTCTCGCTTTTTCGCAACCCAATGAGATTGCGGACAGTGCAGAGTTACAACAAGATCCCGACACATTGCCTGCCACTTTGATGCTTGCACCGGACGACATCGCCATTGCAGATCGCTACATAGTGGTATTTCAACAACCGCAAATGATGGCGAGCAACTCAACAGAATTCGAGCAATTCACGCAACAGTCTGTAGACCGCATGTCTGGTTTGTATTCGATACAAGTGGAGTCGGTTTTTGACCACTCGATAAGTGGATTTGTCGCTAACTTGAGCCCTGAGCAACTGAAAGATCTGCGTTCTGATCCTCGTGTGGACTACATTGAGCAAGACAGAATCCTATCGCTTGACCCAATAGTCTCGGCAGACGCAAATCAGACCAATGCCATTTGGGGACTAGACCGAATCGACCAACGTAACTTGCCACTCGATAACAACTACAGTGCCAACTTTGATGGGGCTGGTGTAACGGCTTATGTTATCGATACTGGTGTGAATAATGCACATGTTGAGTTCGGTGGTCGCTCAGTTTCAGGGTATGACTTTGTCGACAACGATGCAGATGCAAGTGACTGTAATGGACACGGGACACACGTTGCGGGCACCATTGGCGGCAGCTTGTATGGTGTTGCGAAAAACGTCAACCTTGTCGGCGTGAGAGTATTGAGCTGTAGCGGATCGGGGTCTACGTCTGGTGTTATCGCCGGTGTGGATTGGGTGGCTGCGAACGCTTCCGGACCTTCAGTTGCCAATATGAGTTTAGGTGGCGGTCAATCTGTTGCTCTAGATAGCGCGGTGCAAAGTGCGGTTCAGTCAGGTGTCAGCTTTATGCTAGCAGCAGGTAACTCCAATGCCGATGCTTGTAACTACTCTCCAGCGCGCGTTGCTACTGGTGTGACTGTCGGCTCAACTACTAGCACGGATGCACGCTCGAGTTTTTCAAACTGGGGCAGTTGTGTGGACGTGTTTGCACCAGGCTCACAAATCAAATCTGCGTGGTATGACGGTGGTTACAAAACCATTAGTGGTACTTCGATGGCGACGCCACATGTGGCGGGTGTAGCAGCACTGTATCTTCAAGAAAACAGCTCGCTGTCGCCAAGCCAAGTAGAGGCCTTGATCGTTAGTCGCGCAACTAGCGGAAAGGTGACGGATACAAGAGGCAGCGTGAACAAGCTGCTTTATAGCTTAACGGATGCTGATTGTGGCCAAGACTGTGGTGGCCCAGATCCAACACCAGACCCAGAGGGCAAGTTAACCTCGGGCGTGCCAGTGAGCGGTTTAAGTGGCTCAAGCGGTCAAGTAACGTATTACTATGTTGATGTAGAAGCTGGGCAGCGCTTAACCGTACAAATGTATGGTGGCAGCGGTGATGCGGACCTGTATCTCCGTTTTGGTGCAAAACCAGCACTGAACGCATGGGACTGCCGACCTTTCAAATACGGGAACAATGAAACATGTACGGTCAGCGCGACGCAAAGTGGACGTTATCACGTCATGATTCAAGGTTACTCAAACTATAGCGGTGTCAGCATTCAAGCTAACTACTAGTTGTTATTCTCGTTACTAAAAGAGAACAAAGCCCGCTTTTCGGTGGGCTTTGCTTTCGGGAATACTAAGTTTAATAGGTGGCGTTCGATGCTATTCAAACGCACCGGCCTTTTTCTTCAAGAACTCAACTCGAAGCGGCATTGAAGCTTTCTATTAGTACACCGCATAAGTCGGGTTCTCCAAGTCGTGTACATCAAATAGGGTGCGAACTTAATCTCCTCGTGCTAACTCTTTCTCCATCATAAATCTTGGCATGATGGCAAACCCAAGATGATACAAAACAAATTCTTTACTGTGACCGCGGTTCTCACTTGCAATTTTAGGCTGTGAGACAAACGCGTGACCTGACCTTGGCTGTTGGTCATCGTGAGCGATATGGTGGCTAATCCGAGAAGATTGTATCCACTCAAAACTCAGACCCTATACTGCACATGTTGATGGGCTGACAACGGTAACAATGGATGAAATGGGCCTTGAACCACGCAAGATCATTATAAATGGGAACTATTAGGCAAAGAGACGATCAAACGAGCTAAATTGGAATGGGGCAAAAACGTTACAAACCATACAGACACGCCTCTGGATATAAATGTTCTAGTCCTTTTCTATTAAATCATTAATAACCAAGGATATTGCAAAGAGAGCTGTAGGCTTGTGCTAGCCAGGGCGCCTGACATTGGGAGAGCACTAAACATAAACCTTGGATTCTGCTACCGTAAAGCCCATATTTAATTTGAGAGAGATGGATAATGAACGACAGTTGGGCTAACTTCTTTCCGTACTTTGCTGGAGCTTTTAAGCTTATTGTACTAGGTATTGGAGCCTACTTAGCTATTAAATGGCATTTTGATGAAGAGCGAAGAGTAAGGGAGGCCGAAGGCGTGGTATTCGATAAACCAAGCTTCAAGAAAAAGTTCGCAATGATGCTAACCTTCCCATTCCTTCTAGGTCTTCTAGTCCTTCTCGTTATTTATGCAACTAACTGGTTTCTCTATTGACGGACTTTATTGATACGATCGATGTTTAAGCTCTCAACGGGTTTGGAGCAAAAAAGAGTCAGCCTAACGGTCTGGCTCTTTTGAATGAAAACACATGGTATCGTGGAATCACTAGGGAGGCTGTGGCAGGTTACACTCACTTACTCCTTAGGCAGGTGACCAGTGTCCTTCGCAAGCTTTTGCATCGCCTCGGCAAACGTTGTTGTCCCGCCTTTAGCTTTAACCTGTATTACCTTATATCCCAACTTTTCCAACGCTTGGCGCTCTGCCAAAACAGCTTTGTCATCTTGCTGGCTACCTTGGGCTGGCTGATGAATGTAACATCCCTCTAATTTACCATCTTCGACTAATTGGTGGTGTTTCAGTGCATCGATATCAAAATTCATAATAAGTCTTTTCATTAAAAGTGGGAGTTTCTGTGGCAGGTTACATACGCTTCAAAGGCTTCACGACACTATCTAAGCCTTCAATTTTGAGCGCTAAACACAGCTTGAGCAAATCCCCTAGTTCGCCAGTTGGCCAGCCCTTTTTATCGAACCACAATAGGTATTCTTCAGGTAGGTCGACTAACACTCGCCCTGCATATTTTCCAAATGGCATTTGCACTCTAGCGAGTTTAATGAGGTTTTCTTTTTCTAACATAAGTGACAAAGATTTGAGGTAACTCGTCCAAGAATATCACTGCCGCCCTCTCCTCACCAGCAAATCGCACTCACGTTTATTTTGGCGGCCTTGACTCGCTTTGTGCTAGAGTACGCGGCATAAAAAATGAGAACGAGAAAGCAATGAAGTCACCTTGTCGAGCAGCATGTAAAAATAACGCCGGAATATGCTCTAGTTGTCACCGAACGATGGATGAAATCATCCAATGGAAAGACAAAACCGATCTCCAACGAGATACGATTATCGAACAAATCGCAGGGGAAGATTCAACGCACAATTGTCCTGAGTGCGGGACTCAAGCCCATTGTGATATCGCCGCAGGCAAAGAAACCTGTTGGTGCTTTACTATTGAAACCCGTGATTTACCCAAGCCAAGCGCCAACCAGCTGTGTTTGTGCCGAAAATGTCTAGAAAAAAAGCCAGTCGCATAATACGACTGGCTTACTGTTCTGCGTTTTCTGACTGGTGTTTATTTAGCGGTTAAAGCGGGTGCTTCAAACTTAATACCATCCCACCCTGTTACCATAAAATTACGAATATTCTGGTGATCGCTATTCGCTGGATGCAGCAATACATCTTCACGATAAAAACGGCCAAAGCAGGCTAGTGTCGCTTCTATGTCTAGGTTGTTTAGCAAGCCGAAAGCGAAGATCTTACACGAACCGTTGTTCTCACCTGCATTGTTTTGCGTCTCACCATTAACAAAAGCGGTTGGTTCAAACGTATAGTTTTCTTCGATCACCGCCATCGTTGCTTCAAACTCGACCTGCTCTGGTGAAGCTGCCAATAAATCTAAAAACGATTTTAATTCCATTATTCCTCTATCCCTACTTCATCATTTTGATGACATATTAGTTTCATAAAAAGCCAATATAAGAGTCATCAATCATACATATATTCAGAGCCTTACCAAATCACACGTCATTCAGCGTTCCATCATTCCAATTGCGGAAATGGACAGAAGCATAAACCCCATGCTGATTGACAACGTATCGGATTGATAAGGAGATATCATGATCACCCCTTTAAAGGCAATCGGTGCACTCGCATTGTCATCACTTGCCATCGCGTGTTCATCACAACCCGAAGATACCGTGGCTTCATTCGCTACACAATGCAAACCTACCACTGCGCTCGTTGCTGGGGAAACGTCAATTCAAGGGTTAACGTTTATCGGGACATCCGTTGCTGATGCCCCATTCGACACATCGGCAGCTGAAATCGTCAGTTATGACGCCTGTACGGATAAGCTCTATGTGGTCAATGCTGAAGCAAAACGTGTCGATGTACTTTCTATGGATGACAACGGCGTACCAACGCAAACCGAATTCATTGATCTCAACAGCGCTGGCGAAGCGGCTGGCGTTGAAATTGGCGCTGCAAACAGTGTCGCTGTATTCAATGGTTTGGTCGCGGTTGCGATTGAAAACAGTAATAAACAAGCGAATGGTATTGTTGGTTTGTACCGCTCCGACGATTTGTCATTAGTCACGACGTTCCCAACAGGCGCATTGCCAGACATGGTAGGCTTCTCGAAAGATGGCCGATACATCGCAACCGCTAATGAAGGTGAGCCAAACAGCGATTACAGCGTTGACCCTGAGGGTAGTATCACTTTGATCGATCTAAAACCTAGCGTTACTCAAGCAGAAGTGTCACAAATAGGCTTTAACGAGTTTGATGGCTCACGAAAAGCAGAGCTTCCAAAGAATGTACGTATTTCGGGGCCAAACGCCACCATCGCTCAAGATCTAGAGCCTGAATACCTCACTTTTGCAGATAACGGTAAAATCTATGTCGCGCTACAAGAAAATAACGCCATGGCAATCGTCAATCCAGAGAGCAAATCCGTAGAGCGAATTGTTGGCTTAGGTGAGAAGTCTTGGTCGGACGCTAAACTCGATGCGTCTAACAAAGACAAAATTATTGGAAACTTGAAAAGCTACCCACAACTGGTTGGCTTATTTATGCCTGACACCATCGACAGCTACTCAGTGGATGGCAGTACTTACATCGTATCTGCAAATGAAGGCCACGGACGTGAGTACGGATTCAAAACCACTCAAGAACAGTGCGACAAAGCAGGCTTTATGTGGGATGAAGACGATTTCCTTGGTACAGATGAATACACATCTAAGCAAGGGACCTGTCTAAGCCATGTTGATGAAGTGCGCGGTAAGAAGCTGAAAGTAGCAGCAGAACACCCATTGGCAGAGGCACTAAAAGACAACAAACAACTCGCGCGTTTAAAAGTGATTAAGCCGGAACAAACGCTTTCTGCACAAGATAATGTTCAAGCATTTGGCGCGCGTTCATTCTCGATTTGGGATGAAAACGGCAAGTTGGTCTTCGATAGTGGTGACGATTTCGCGACTATCGCGCTGCTGAATGAAGGCAAGCACTTCAACAGCACCAACGACAACAATGACAGTGGCGATGACCGCAGCGACGACAAAGGCATTGAGCCAGAGGCGATTGAAGTAGCACAAATTAACGGTCGTCATTACGCGTTTATCGGCTTGGAGCGTCAAGGCGGTATTATGATTTATGACATTACCGATCCGAAACAAGCGCAGTTCCTACATTACGTAAACCGTCGTGATTACAATCAGCCAGTGTGTACAGAAGTCGAAGATGGTGAATGCGCGAACGGCACATACAATCCAAAAGCAGGCGATTTAGGCCCAGAATCCATCAATTACTTTACCCGTAGTGGTGGTCATTTTATCGCTGTTGGCAATGAGGTATCTGGCACGACATCCGTCTTCCGAATCAATCTATAAAGTAATGTAAAAGTCATTTAGAACCAAAACGCCCGACGTAAGCCGGGCGTTTTTTTATGAGGTAATGTCCTACTCTGCCGATGTTAGCGCGTCACATTTTGATGCGCAGATAAAATCGTTCTTATGCAGACCTTTGATCGAGTGACTCCACCAAGTTACGGTGACCTTACCCCACTCCAACATAATAGAAGGATGGTGGAACTCATCTTCTGCCAGTTCCGCGATTTTGTTACTGAAAGCCCATGCTTGTTTGAAGTTCTTAAATTTATACACCTTTTCTAGTTGAGGTATGTCTTCTCTTTCAATGATCTGCCAATCAGACAATTGCAGCAGCAGAGATTGTTGTTCTTCTTTGCTTAGTGCAATGGCATCGATACTACAAGCTTCGCATTTTTGTTCATTCAACATGAGCAGGTTCCTTTGGTTCAAAAAGTGGAGGAAGCAGTCCAGCTTCAATCGCTAGATCGGCTTGTTTCAATAAATTTAACTGACTGATTTTAAAAAGCTGAGAAAAGTCATCAATCACGTAGTACTTCGGTTGCATGATGTCGATACGATAAGGCGTTCTCAGCACAGTTTGTAATTCAAATGGGTCGCGAATTGCTACATCACTCTCTAATGCGTAGAGGGTTTCGCCAGGAGATGAGAGAATACCACCACCGTAAATTTTGGTTTTGTCCCCTTCTTTCACCAAGCCAAACTCTACGGTAAACCAGTAGAGACGAGCGAGATAGGCTCTTTGTTTTGGTGTAGCGGCTTGCCCTAGTTGACCATAATGCTCAGTAAATGCAGCAAAATCTGGGTTGGTTAACATCGCGCAATGACCAAATATTTCATGGAAGAAATCCGGCTCTTGCAAGTAATCGAACTCTTCTCTGGTACGCAAGAATGTGGCGACGGGAAAGCGCTTATTACCGAGCAGATTAAAAAAACGGTCAAAATCAATAAGCGCGGGAACGGGCTCCACTTGCCAACCTGTTGTCTCCATCAGGACACGATTAATTTCTGGCAATTGAGGAACGCGGTCTTGAGGTAAATCAAGCAGCGTTAAACCGTGTAAATAAGCCTTACAAGCTCTGTTTTGGATCACACCCATTTGTCGTGTTACCAAATCTCGCCAAATGGCGTCTTCTTCACGGCTCCATTCAACCCTGCCTTCCTGGTTTACGGGTTTAGAACGATACTGAGTCATGGCACATCTCCATTAACAAATCCTTTACATTAAGCCTATCTTCAGTCTTAAGAGCTTCCAATCCCTACACGATTTTCTCAGTATCGACTCGATGTAACATATTGTTTACAACGCATCGTAACTGCATGATTTTTATGACACGATATAATATCTAGCTTGTTTGACTTTATCGTGTATTCCTCTCAAACTAAAATCTGTTACCACTTTGTTATAGAGGGACCTATGCGCGAGAGCAGCAAAGTATGGCAACCGAGCGAAAGTCGTATCGAAGAAGCCAACATCACACAGTTTATTGAACACATTAATCGACAAGGAAATACCATTGAAAACTTCGCCGATCTGCATCAATGGTCGCTCGATCATGTGGAAAAATTTTGGCAAGAAGTCTGGTTATTCTGCGACGTCATTGGTACTCAAGGAGAGACCGTAAAGGAGCAAGCAGAAAGTCGCTGGCAGCAACCCGTCGAAAATAGAGACATAAAATGGTTCCCAAACGCACAAATTAACTACGCAGAAAACTTGCTAACCTACGCGTGTCACCAACCCGATGATCTCGCGATTTGGTTTGAAAATGAACGTGAAGAAAAGCAAACCTACACATGGAAACAATTGTGTGAAGAAGTTTCGAGTGTCCAGCAATGGTTGAAAGAATGTGGAATCAAGCAAGGTGATGTCGTCGCTGGCTATTTGCCTCACTTACCTCAAACGGTGATAGCCATGTTAGCAACAACCAGTTTAGGGGCAACCTGGACTTCTACCTCACCTGATTTTGGCGTTGAAAGCGTTTTGGAGCGCTTTGGTCAAGTGAAACCTAAAATCCTGTTTACTTGTGATGGCTATACATTCAATGGCAAAACTTTCGATATGTCTGAGAAAAACCAGCATATTGCGGATCATCTTGATGGTCTTAAACAGGTTTGCCAAATTAGCTACCTGAAACCACACATTTTTGAATGCGACGTCTGCACTCAAGATTGGCAAAACGTCCTGAATCAATACACACCCGAAGCGCTGACTTTTACTCGTGTTAATTTTAACGATCCGCTATTTGTGCTCTATTCTTCAGGCACGACAGGCAAACCGAAATGCATCGTTCATTCCGTCGGTGGAACAGTGCTTAACCATTTGAAAGAGCATCAACTGCATTGCGACATCCAACCGAACGACAGAGTGTTTTATTACACGACCTGTGGCTGGATGATGTGGAACTGGCACGTTTCTTCACTCGCGAGCGGCGCATGTTTAGTAATTTTTGATGGTAGCCCTGTTTATCCCACTCATAACGTGCTTTGGGACCTCGCTGAACAAGCCGAAGTGACGCTGTTTGGAACTTCGGCGAAATACCTAGAGGCATTGGAAAAAGTTTCTTTTTCTCCGCCGAAAAGTGATGCATTTCCAAGTCTGAAAACCATTTGCTCAACGGGCTCAGTTCTGTATCCAGAACAGTTTGATTATGTCTATCAGCACATTAAAGAAGATGTCCACCTCGCATCGATCTCAGGCGGGACAGACATTTGTGGCTGCTTTGTGTTAGGCAACCCTATTTCTCCCGTTTATCGAGGAGAGTGCCAATCAGCGGGATTAGGGGTCGATGTCAGAGTCTTTAACCCGCAGGGTAATAGCGTAATCGGAGAGCGCGGTGAGTTGGTTTGTGCTAATTCATTGCCCAACTTCCCCGCTGGCTTTTGGAACGACACCGGGGAGAGATATCATCGTGCTTATTGGGATAAGTTCGACAATATTTGGCACCACGGCGACGATGTTGAACAAACCAGCGTTGGTGGATACGTGTTTTATGGTCGAAGTGATACCACGTTGAATCCCGGTGGCGTAAGAATCGGCACGGCCGAAATCTATCAGCAAGTGAACAGTATAGACGGTATTCTAGATTCCATCGCAGTAGGAAAAGAAGTCGATCGCAACGAACAAATATGGCTGTTTGTCCAATTAATGAAAGGGATAGAGCTCAACGACGAGATGATCGCCTCCATCAAAGCACAGCTAAAATCTGCATGTTCTCCAAGACATGTACCTAGTGCAATTTACGCAATAAGCGATATACCTAAGACCCGTTCGGGAAAACTGGTTGAGTTAGCCGTTAAGCAAGTCGTTAACAACCGGAGTGTAGAAAATTTAGGCGCAATAGCCAATCCTGAAGTATTGGAGGAGATCCGCAGGATAGTCGCCCCAAAATAACCTCAAAACACTTGGTTGTTAGAGAACCACTTTGCGTACACCCGCAGCGACAGATTGAAGAACAAGTGAGGTTAACTTGGGTACATACCCTCAACCGATAAGAAAAAAGCGAGCTAGGTAGCTCGCTTTTATCATGTAGTGTTCTTTATTCAGTCTTAACGGCGACCAAGCCCCATTAATACCGACATCGTTTTACCGTCAGATGTAATGTCAAAAACGTGTTGCGATTCAACCTCAGTAAAACCTGCATCTTTCAAAGCACGTTTAGACTTCGCAAGGGTAAAACCGTCTTGTTCAGATTCTGCAATCCAATCAAAATGAACAAAGTAACCGCCGTGGTTAAGTAAAGAATGCGAGATTTTTAATGACGCATCTAAGTCTTCCACAAACGCTAAAACTGACGATGCAACTACTAGGTCAAACTGTCCACGAAACGCTGGATGCTGAGCGACCAAGCCGCGAGACAATGCATCTACGACAGGTTCTACATTGGCAAGCTCTTTTTTATCGAGTTCTTCAATCATGGCTTCCGATGCGTCTAATGCTACGATGTCTTTAACCATCGGTGACAATCGTTGACTTAACTGCCCTGTTCCGCATCCAAAATCTAGTACTTTAATGCCATCAAGCTGAGTTAGCTGTTGTAACTGCTCAAACACCGACTGCGCAAATTGCTCTGTTGCTGGATTTGATTCCCAGTTTTTTGCTAAGCCGTCCCAATCTTGTGCCATCGTGGCCTCCATGTTCACTTTTTGTAACCCACATAGATTACCGCAAAACCGTTAAAAGACCATAGACTTATCTGGCGGATTCACGTTTTTTTCGATAATCTTTCACGGCTTTGGGAGCATATCTGCATAATACCCAAATTATTTGAATTCATTTATTGGTTGTGTCAAATCATGAACTTAACTCAAGTAGAAGCCTTCTGCACCATCGCTGAGTGTGGTTCTGTTTCTGAAGCAGCAAGGCAACTCGATTGTAATCGCACCAAACTCAGTATGTCGATTAAGGCTTTAGAGAAAGATCTCAACGTTGAGTTGTTTACCCGAACTGGCAACCAGCTCACCCTCTCTGAAGCTGGGAAAGCCATTTACAAAGATTGCGAACACCTACTTATCATCGCACAGCGGATAAGAAAAACCTGTGCTCAAATCTCTGAAGGTTTTAACGCGGAAGTTTGGGTAGCACGTGACGACTCCTTACCTGATGATCTCTGGCAGGAGCTTTCTCATACACTGAATAACCGCTTCCCTTCCACAACCTTCAACTTAATCTTGGCATCCAGTGGCGACTTAGCCAACTTAGTCAGTACCCACCAAGTGGATTTTGCCTTTGGTGTTGATTATGAGCGCGTCGACGATCCTCGTATCGTGTATAACCCGCTAGGCAAGATACGTATGATGTCAGTATGCAGTGCAGAACATCGCCTAAGTAAGATGCGCCGAGTCTCAGACGAAGATCTGCGCAGCCAGATGCAAGCGTTGATGGTGTACCTAAATGAGAAAGACAACCCTGAACTGCAGCCTTTCTCGACTCGATACATTGGCTTTTCGAGTTTTGACTACATGCTCAACACCATCTTAGAAGAAGACGCTTGGGGTGTACTGCCAGAACCATTAATCCGCCATTACCTTCGCCAGCAAAAGCTCGCAGTTATCAAGCATACATACGGATTGACACAAGAAGATTACTGTATGTTTTCACCTAACGGTCAAACTGAGCACCCAGCAATGACATGGTTAGCGGATAAATTGAGCGAGTATTTATTTGACTTCTAAACATTTTATCAGTGAGCGCCAATTTTATTGGCACCAAGATCATGCAGCAAGTCATTGTTTTATAAGAGTATAAACAAAAACGCAACTTTTTAGATTAGAACCTGCTCACTTAGTGGTTGCCTAAATTACCTTATGCGAGAAGAATAGTAAGGTATTAAAATTTAAAGGCATCTTTTATGTGTGACAGGACAAGCAAAAACGAAAACCGTATTCTAACCATTTCAGCCCTTTTAGCATCTGGGTTCGCTGCTGGTGGTATGGTACTTGGCTTGCTTGTAGGATCAATTGTCATCGTTTTTGACGGTGTTTACTCTTTGGTCAGCTTACTGTTAACTTTATTGTCACTGGCCGCTTCCTACTATATTAACAAGCCCTCAAAATCTGTATTCCCATTTGGAAAAGCGGTCTTAGAGCCAATCGTTATTGCGATAAAAGCGGCTGTCATTTTAGTGGTTGTAAGCTTTTCTCTTTACTCTGCAATTTCAGCATTGATGTCCGGAGGCCGTGAAGTCGATGCTTCTATTGCCACTCTATTCGGCATCGTAAACGTCATCGGTTGTGGTTACGCTTGGTGGTTTATGGCTAAACGCAGCCGTCGCTTCTCATCAGGCTTGATTGAAGCAGAGAAAAAACAGTGGCAGATGGATACGCTATTAAGTGTAGCGGTGACGGTAGGATTTGTTGCTGCTTGGGTTGTATCACTAACGCCATTCGCTGAATATGCGGTTTATGCCGATCCTATGATGATGGTGCTAATGGGCTTCTACTTTCTGAAAGTTCCTTTTGATATGTTGGTTGGTGCACTACGTGAGCTACTAATGATGACACCAAGCAAAGAGCTATGTCAGGTCGTTGGCAATGATGTACTAGAGATAGAAAAAACATCTGACCACCAGCTAAAGTTAGCGGGTATCACTAAAGTGGGCCAAGAGCTTCGTATTAACATCGATTTGCACGTCGATGACGACACCATCGCATTAGATAAGTTGGAACAAACTCGTACTCAGTTAACGAAACGTCTGTCGAAACACAGATTTAAACTGCAACTCCATTTAAACGTCGCAAACTGTTAGAACACGAAAGAAAAAGCTCCCGACCGAGGGAGCTTTTTTCTTTCTGCCATTTGAGCATACAGCGCAAAGATAAAACCAGATAATTTTGGTTTAACCTGCAGCTTCACGCTTCTCCTTGGTGACTACCCAACAAAGCAAAGAGCCCACCGTAACCATCACAACCCCCTGCCAAAAGCTCGGGCTCAACGTCACACCAAGAATAATGGAAGAAAATAGCGCAGAGAAAATGGGCGTAAAGTAAGAAAGTGTCGCAAGAAAGACCATGTTTCCGCCAACAATCGCGATGTTCCACAAACCATAACCACCAGCCATCAGTGCCGCAGAAGCCAAAAGGTAGCCCATTGCTTCCCATGAAAAAGTCATCTCTGGCTCATCAGCAAACGCATATTTCACCCATAACGAAACAGCAGTAGCAATGAAAAACAACGTAATCGCGTTGTGTTTGGATTGCTGCCTCTGGGTTAAATTACAATAAAAAGCCCATATAACTGCTCCTGCGAAAGCCATAAAGTAAACCAAAGGGTTACTACTGACATTTGACATAATCTGAGTTACGGATAAGCCATTCTCACCACTCACCGTCCACGCGACTCCGATAAACGCCAGCGCAACCGCTGGATAAAGCAGCAAGTTTGTTTTTTTGTTACTGCCTAAAACCGCAAACAAAACGGTGAGTGCTGGCCAAAGGTAATTGACAATCGACACTTCAATAGCCTGCGCACGCGAGTTGGAATATCCCAGAGATAAAGCGAGAAATATTTCATAGCAAACGAACATCGCGCCACCAAGCATGAGATACTTTGGAGAAAAGTACGATAACTTCGGAATGCCAACTACGATAAGAAGGAAAATAGAACTGAGAGAGTACAACATGGCCGCCCCGCCCACGGGACCTAGGCTCTCGGTAACTAACCTGGCAATGCCAAGTAAGCAACTCCAAGAGAGGATGGCAATACAACCATAAAGTGTGAAACGAAATTGCACTGATTTCATGTGACCTACCACTCACGAATGCCAAAGGAAACATCAGCTTAACTCAAAAATGATCAGGTTCAACGTACTGTTTTATAAAAATCAGTATAAAAATCACTCCATTACGCAGTTGGAGTCGATATGAAACATTTTCTGCCCTCGAGTGTTATGCTTACACCTTTTGTTGTGCGCTACTATGATGAAGAAGACGACGGTAGCGAAATCGCCGAAACTGATTCGAGCACTCAACATCTAAAAGAAACAGAGCAACAAACGGAAACCTCAGACTAAAGGAATTCTCAAATGAAAAAAGTCGCAGTTATCTTCAGTGGTTCAGGTGTTTACGATGGCACAGAACTACATGAAGCCGTATTAGCACTCCATGCCATTGAAAAAGAAGGTGCATCATGGCATTGCTTTGCTCCTAACATCGATCAATTACACGTGATTAATCATCTAACTGGCGAAGAGATGGACGAAACACGAAATGTGTTGGTGGAATCTGCACGCCTTGCACGTGGCAATATTGATGATGTTGCAAGATTAAACCCAGATGAGTTTGATGCCCTACTCTTACCTGGCGGTTTTGGTGCCGCTAAAAACCTCACTGACTTCGCAGTATCAGGAGCTGAGTGCTCGATTAATACACACGTAGCTCAAGCATGTCGCGCATTCGCTCATGCGAAAAAGCCAGCAGGTTATCTGTGTATTTCACCTGTCATTATTCCGATGATTTATGATCAAGGCGTGAAAGGCACCGTAGGCAACGATGAAGCGATCTCGATAGCATTTAATCAAATGGGCGGTGAGCACATCACTTGCTCTGTCGAGGATATCGTTTTTGATGAAACACACCTCGTTCTATCAACCCCAGCTTATATGTTGGCAGAGAATATCTCTCAAGCGGCATCAGGTATCGAAAAGTTAGTATCAAAGCTGATTGATATTGCCTAATTATTGATAGATAACTTATAAACCTACCTCCCATCCCCATTGATAGTTAAGTTATTAATGGGGATTTTTTATACTTTAGTCTAATTTAGAGATATATCCGTATTAGATATCAATTTTTGCCAATCGATTGCGTCACTGGTTTCATATTTGTTCTACTTTATATCTGTGTTGCACCTATACGCTGTGCAACAAGATCACTGTCACAGTTTTTCTCTTGCAAATACCTCTAAATAGGTAAACTTGCTTCAGATCAACTTCAATCTGGAAACGAGTGTGCGACAGTAAATGGCAAATTAAGAAAGATTATTAAAAATAACGACGGAGCTATCCAATATGACAAGTGCATTTTTTATCCCTACGGTAAACCTAATGGGCGCTGGTTGTTTAAAAGACGCAGCAGACAGCATCCAATCTCAAGGCTTTAAAAAAGGTTTGATCGTTACGGATAAGATCCTTAACCAAATCGGTGTAGTCAAACAAGTTCAAGACCTTCTCACTGAACGCGACGTAGCAACCGTTGTGTACGATGGCACTCAACCAAACCCTACTATCACCAACGTTAATGATGGCTTAGCTTTATTAAAAGAAAACGAATGTGACTTCGTTATCTCACTCGGAGGCGGCTCACCGCACGATTGTGCAAAAGGTATCGCTTTAGTGGCGTCAAACGGCGGCAAGATCGGCGATTACGAAGGCGTTGACCAATCCGCAAAACCAATGCTGCCTCTCGTATCAATCAACACAACGGCTGGTACTGCTTCTGAAATGACGCGTTTCTGCATCATCACAGATGAAGAGCGCCACATTAAGATGGCGATTGTGGACAAACACACAACACCATTGATGTCAGTGAATGATCCTGAATTGATGCTTGCTAAACCTGCGTCTCTTACTGCCGCAACAGGTATGGATGCGCTAACACATGCGATTGAAGCTTACGTATCTATCGCTGCGACACCAATCACTGACGCGGTAGCAATCAAAGCAATTGAACTGATTCAAGCTCACCTTCGCACAGCAGTGAAAAACGGTGAAAACCTTGAAGCTCGAGAGCAAATGGCATACGCACAATTCATGGCAGGTATGGCATTCAACAACGCATCTCTTGGTTACGTTCACGCAATGGCGCACCAACTAGGCGGCTTCTACGACCTACCACACGGTGTATGTAACGCAATTCTTCTACCTCACGTACAACGTTACAATGCCCAAGTATGTCCAGAGCGTTTACGTGACGTTGCTAAAGCAATGGGTGTTGATGTTGAAGGTATGTCAGCAGAGCAAGGTGCTGCGGCGGCCATTGATGCTATCGTTGAGCTTGCTAAAGATGTCGGCATCCCATCAGGCATTAAAGAGCTTGGTGCGAAGCTAGAAGATATCCCAACCTTAGCGGACAACGCGCTAAAAGACGCTTGTGGTTTCACCAACCCGAAACAAGCAACGCACGAAGAGATCTCTAAGATCTTCGAAGAAGCGATGTAGGCTCGCTAAGTAAACAATTCTCTAGTCTTAATTCAATCCCCGATCTCGTATTGGGGATTTTTTATGTTCGCATACCCTGCCAAACGTCCTCTTTTAGTGTTAGTTTTTAAGTATCTTGGATTCATATTGGAAGGAACCATGAGAACTATCACTGCAACCCTACTCGCTTGCCTAGCTTTTTCTATCGATGCTGCGGAATATCGTGCTAATGAGGTTGCCAATGGGTTTCAAATCCCATGGGGAATTGAATTTCTCGATAAGCAACAAATGATCGTGAATGAAAAAAACGGCACCGTTTCATTACTTAATATTGCTTCGGGAAAACAGCAAATCCTCTTCAAAGTACCGAATGTGAGCACCAGTGGGCAAGCTGGTTTATTAGATGTAGCTCTAGTGCCGAATACCGCTCCACAAAATCCACAACTTTTCTTTACTTACAGCAAACGTACCGATAAAGGAAATACTGTGGCCTTAGCGACCGCACAATTGAAAAACAATCAACTTGTGGATTGGAAAGACGTCTTTGTCGCCGACGCCATCACGGACACCAGCCGTCATTACGGCAGCCGTATTGCGTTTGTCGATGACAAGGTTTACTTCTCAATTGGGGACCGTGGCGAACGTGATAATGGGCAAGACACTCAAACCCATGCAGGCACTATTCTTCGCCTCAACCTTGATGGCTCGGTACCACAAGATAATCCATTCAAGACTTCTGAGGCTCGCCCTGAAATATGGAGTTACGGGCACCGTAACCCACAAGGCATGTTTTACGACAAAGCAACAAAACAGCTTTGGTCGATTGAACATGGCCCTCGTGGTGGTGATGAAATCAACCTGATTAGGAAAGGTGCAAACTACGGCTGGGCAAAAGTCTCTCAGGGTAAAGAGTATTGGGGACCGTTAGACGTTGGAGAAGCGAAAAGCTTACCGAATATGGAAGACCCAAAGTTGGTTTATATTCCGTCTATCGCGCCAAGCAATATGGTGGTGTATCGTGGTGATAAGTACCCAGAGTTGGATGGAAAAATCCTCGCCGGTGCCTTGAAGCTGGCGCACATCAACGTGGTTTCTATTGAGAATGGCAAGCTCACCGAATCAAAAAGATTAATGGAGAATCTTGGCGAGCGAGTCAGAGATATCACCATCAGTCCGGATGGCTATGTCTATTTTTCAACAGATACAGGCAAAATTTTCCGTCTTGAAGAGAAGTAATCAAACACCAACATTATTGAGACTATTTAATTTGTGACGTATCAGTGATTTATTTTCGTACAAGTAACACGTTTGAATCTAAAATTAACAATAACCTTTTGTTTTTAGAAAGATAGCTTGGTTTAAGTCGTACGAGGTCATCATGGTTCCTTTTCCATTAAAACTTGAAAGAGTCAAAGCCGTTATTTTCGACTTAGACAATACACTCGTTAGCTCCGATATGAACTTCAAAGATCTTCGTCAGCAACTAGGCTGTCCACAAAACGAAGATTTATTGGATTTTGTTGATAAGCTTGACCATCCACATCAGAGAGAGCATGCCCATAATGTTATCTTTGATCATGAAATTTCTGATGCTGAGCAATCATCTCCGATGCTGGGTTGCCACGAGCTTTTGGCATACTTACATCAGCATAAAGTTAAAACCGCGATAGTAACGCGCAACTGTTTGATCGCTACGCAGCGTAAGTTGGAACATAACCGAATTGATGTTGAACATGTCCTCACTCGTGAATGCTACCCAGCAAAACCTGATCCTTTATCGCTCCAAGTCCTAGCCAAAGAGTGGCGATTAATGCCAGATGAAGTACTTTATGTGGGCGATTTCCTTTATGACCTACAAGCCGCATACAACGCCCAAATGCCATCCTGCCTTGTTCACCACAATACGACTGCACAATTCCACGACTCCGCCTCTCTTGCTGTAACAGAGCTGACCGATTTACTCGAACATTTTCAGTCTTTTAAGCACATTCACGACTAACTAGGCACTTTCATAAACAAAAGGAGCACTCGCGTGCTCCTTTGACTTATTCCCGATTTATTTATGCGCCCCCAAGTGAGTGCTCGGGTGATGCGTCGCTTAGCCTTGTAGGTAAGCGTTAAGCATCCACATTAATTTTTCTTGCTCACGGATGTAGTCACCCATCAATGCCGCGGTACCTTCATCGCCTGCTTCACCCGCGTTTTGTAGAATCTCACGCTGCTTTAGAAGTAGAACGCTAAAGCCTTGAACCAGACCTTGTACACACTCCTTACCAGAAGTCGCGTTTTGATGTTCTTTAATTTCACTTGCTTCCAAGTAGTTGCTGAATGCGTGCGCTGGCGTATGACCCAAAGTTAGAATACGCTCTGCAAGCTCATCGATTTTTGTTTGCAGATCCGTGTAGATCTCTTCAAATTTTACGTGCAGTTCGAAGAATTGCGCACCTTTAATGTTCCAGTGGTAACCGCGAGAGTTCATATACAACACTTGGTAATGCGCTAGCAGTTGATTTAGCTGTTGAGCTAGTTGTGCTGATTGTTCGCTGTCTAGACCAATTAGGCTTACTTGTTTGTTCATAATCTTGCTCCTAGAAGGATGATACCAATCGTAGTAACGAACGATTCTCTTACCGGGATTGGTATAAAGTTTAAAAATTCTTTTGCAGTATTTGCTGCCGATGGAGTCATATTACGACTCCGGCTCGGTGAAGAAAATTTGGTTTTAGCTATGATTTAAATAGCTAAATCCAATGAGCAAGTAGACGAATATCGGCGTATCATCCAACAAAAAGCCCCAATCCTTTTAGTGTAAAAAGGATTGGGGCTTTTTTACTATTTGGTTAACGTTCAAAAGTCGATGAACGATGTAAACCTTATCTACGCCGTTTTGAAAGTTGCCATCTGTTGATTCAGCTCGGTAACTTGTTCTTTTACTTGCAATGATGTCTCTGATGCACGTTGGCTGTTATTCGAAACCTCATCCACTGATTGAGTAATATCGGACATCAATCCAGTGATCGAGTTGGTCGCATGAGATTGCTGCTCTGCCGCTGCCGCAAGCTCTGTCATTTGTTCATTCAAAGAACCAATTTGTTCAGTAGTGACGAGCAAACGAGTTACCGCTTTTTCAATGTGCTCCGCGCCCAGCTCCGCAAGTGATTGGCTGTGTTCAATCTCCTCAACCACCGAATTGGTCGAGCGTTGAATCGCATTAATGATGCCGTTGATTTCTGTCGTCGATTGAGTGGTGCGAGTCGCTAACATACGTACTTCGTCCGCCACAACCGCAAAGCCTCGTCCTTGGTCGCCCGCACGCGCCGCTTCTATCGCGGCATTCAATGCCAATAAGTTAGTTTGTTCTGCCAAACCTTCAATTACTTCCGTCACTCGACCAATGGCTTCGCTCTCTTTGCTTAGCTGTGTCACTTGCGTACTCGCGGTTTCAATGCTGCCGTGCAAGCTTTCCATGGTGACTTTGTTCTGCTCTAAAGCATCACGACCTTGTTCAATCTCGCCTTTTGAATCAGAAAGCTTCTGCACTGATTGATTGGCTTGATCTAGGGTGTTACGCGCGGCCAAAGCGATTTCATCCAATTGGCTTCCCATTTCAACGATGCTAGTCTGTTGCTGTTCCACATTCGATGAGGTGACTTGCGCCGATTCCAACAAAGCCCCCATACTGGTATCCACTTGGTGCGCTTTCTCACTCACCCCAGCCACGATGCTCGCTAACGATTGGTTCATGCGGTTAATCGAATCGGTAAGGTCTACCAATTCATCTTTCCCAACAACAGTGAGCGGAGGCTGAGAAACGTCCCCTGAAGCGATCGTCTTAGCTCGCTCCGATAAGTTTTTCACTCGGCGACCAATGGTATTGCCCATGTATTTTGAAATCGCTACTGCGGCAAACAAAACCAATGCCGCTGCAATCAACATGGTGGTGAGTACGTTCTTGATCGACTGATTGATACCCTGTCCGCTTTGATCTGCACGACTTTGCTGAGCCAATACGATCGTTTCTAAGCTTTGGTCTAGGGCATCCGCTGCTGGCAACAGTTCGTTCGCCATCAGCAAGTTTGATTCGTTCCACTCTGGCGACTGACGCAATGCAATTACCTGCTCTGCTAAAGGAAAGTACAGTTGCTGCATTTCTTTAAACAGTGACCACAGTGATTGGTCGTTATCAGTCAGTCTGTCGAGTTTGCTGTCGATTTCCGCCACAGACTGATTGTGGTACTTAATCAAGTCGTGGTATTTGTCCAGATGATCTTGCTGCCCGTACAACAGGAAATCTCGCAGAGCAGACAGAGCATTGGCGAGCGAGGTATAACTGTCGGCGTAGACTTTAAACAGACGTTTTCTGTCTCCACCAAATGGGTTTCCTGACTCTTCATTGATTAAGCTTTGAAGCTGATCAAGTGCCACTTCTGCAATGGGTGCCGCTTCGTTAATAAAGAGGTTGTGCGCGGGTAAGTTCTCATCACTGTGGCTGAGCTCAATCAACTTGTTTAAAGAGACTTTGACCGCATCCCACTGGCTTTGAATCGCTTGAAAATCCTGTTCAGAGATCAAAGCCTGCAAAGTCGGAAGCGACTCGTCTGTAGATGCCATGATATTGCGCACGTCCTCACTCAGACGTGCGCTCGCCTCTTCATCGCCACCTAACAACATGTAGGCTCGAATAGAAGACAGCGACGCTTGAACGGACTGTTGGATACCGCGACTGGTGTCGACGGTCGGTAGATCAGATTTAAGTAACGAAGAGGCGTATTGCTCTACGGTGGTGACGTTGCGATACGTGAATACCGCTGATGCCATAAAAAGTACGGCTAGCAGCACAAAACTGAGCTGCAACTTCCCTGATATCGTAAGGTTCATCCATAAACTCCTGACAACGATGAGCCTTAAATATAACGATGTTTACAAAAATGTTAAATGCTTGTATCAAAAACAACTTCAGAACAAGGCATTATTTGTGATTGATTGCATTATTTAGGGATAGCAGCTAAATGAAAGGCGTCTCTAGTAACTATACCGGATATTAGCAAACACCAAAGTTGCAGGTGTTTCTCCAAATAAGCTGCCGTCCGTACCGTTAAAATGTTGAACTACAGTTAGCAGTTGCCAATTATTACTGAGCGAATAGCTGCTGGATAATCCAGCAAAGTAAGAGCCATCATCATAGTAACTAGCCGATAAGGTGACGCGGTTGAGCGCCGTTAAGTCGAAGCTAGCATCGGCATAAACAGTATGCTCCGTGAAGCTCAAGGTTTTCGCAGAGAGAGGGAGGTTTAGGTAAGTTAATGCGCTGCTCGCTGGCTTTGGTTCAGAAATAAACAACCAAGCACCTCTCACCATCCAGTTACGCACACCACCAAAACTGTAGTCTGATTCCAAACTAGCGACTGTCGTATCCTCAGTAGGCTGACCTTGATGCTTTGTATCAATAGGATCAAACCAGCTTAACTCGCCTCGAAACCCGGCTTGATAGATATCAGTCGCGAACCCTGCTCCAAGAATATAGTCTTGCCGAGATCGACCCGCAATGATTTGATAGTCCCAACCAGAAACGTTGGAGAAATATCGTAGTGACGTGCTGTTTTCTTTAGACTGCTTTGACGGAGAGAAAACGAGATCTAACCCGTCGGCAAACCCAAGTTTTTTACTCACCATGACAGCGTCGGTGCCCGCCCGCTCTTCGTAATCAAAGTCGTAAATAGAATAGGCGTTGTAGATGTCGTTTGGGTTCCAAATGGTGTTCATTGACCAATTGACCCGGAACCGCCCTAACCTTGCACTCCAATCTTGGTCACTCCAAGAGACGTAGAGTCGATCCAGTTGGGTATTGAGGATTGCATTATCTTCTCGCCAATTTTTGCTTAGATCAAAATACCCATTATCAAGCGCCACGAGTTCTGCATATCGAGGAATCTCAAGCGCATCGCCCCACAATGCTCTATTCCTGATACCAAGATTTATTCGCCATTCAGGAGAAAAGCGATATTCAACGTTAATCCGGTTATGGAGTAGATGGTCAAGGGTATTACCCTGCTCGTCAGGCATACTATAGGTCGCCATGTATTTCACATAGCCATTGATATCCCATGCTTTTTCAGGCTCCAAACCCGGTATGCTGGCATTAGTTTTAATGCAAATTACCTCAGGACTTAACGCAAAAAAAAGCCGCAATAACTTGGATAGTAAGCTCACGCCTTCTACTCTACCACGCATGGCTCTTCTCTATGGTGTTATCAATGTTGGCAAAATCTCGTGCCAAACGCCCGTCCTCAAATACTATGATTCGATGTGCGCGCTTAATAACTCTAGGATCATGGGTAGAAAAGATAAATGTCGTGCCTTCTTTTTCACTGAGTTGTTCCATGATATCAAGCAGCTCGGCTGTACTTTTTGCATCTAAGTTGGCGGTAGGCTCATCTGCCATTACAAACCTTGGTTTTGGTGCCAATGCTCTTGCAACCGCAACTCTCTGTTGTTGGCCTCCAGACATTTTACTCGGACGTTTATGCATCTGCTGTGATAATCCAACCTGTTGCAGTAGCGCGCTGGCGCGTTCACGACATTCCCTTTCTGTTTTCCCTTGCAATTGCATAACAAACTCGACGTTTTCAAGAGCTGTCAGTACGGGGAGCAGACTATAATCTTGGAAGATAAAGCCAATGTTATCGCGTCGATAAGCGATCAACTCTTTTTCTGACATATCAGAGATTAAGCATCCATCAATTTCCACGCGTCCTGATGTAGGAGAATCGATCCCGCCCAACATGTTTAGTAGCGTCGTTTTCCCTGAACCAGAAGGTCCCATAATAGCGACAAACTCACCTTGCTTGATCTCCAAATCTACGTTCTGAACCGCATGTACCGGGAAGTCACTCTTTGTGTTGTACGTCTTGGATAAGCCTTCCAATTTAATCGTCATTACGTTTTCTCCGCCATGGCATCCGCAGGTCGATGCTTGAGAATTTGCCTTGCTGGATACAGAGCCGCAAATAAGCTCGCGACAAAAATAGCCACAATAATCAATTGATATTCATAAAACGACACTCTTGGATAAAGCAAGGTATCGACGCCATAAGCACCTAACCCATCAGCAAGTGCGCCAAGCGATAGGCCAGTAATACTCAGTATTTTCAACATGACTGCGCTTCCTAATAACCCTAGCGCGCAACCACTCAAACCAAGGAATAGCGTTTCCAAAATAATCAGTGTGCGAATTTTATGCTGCTGCATGCCAACCGCCATTAACACCCCAAACTCTCTCGTTCTTTCAAAAACTGACATCAGCATGATGTTGATGATTCCGAGAGTCATGGCAAGTACGAAAACGACCAACATAATTTGGTTAGAGATATCCATTGAGCTCATCATTGTTGCGAGTAAAGGCTGTATTTCTTGCCATTTTCTCACGACCAATTGTTCACGGTTGGCTTGTGGCAATATTGATAACGTAAATGCCTCTGCACTTTCTAGCTGTTCAGTCTCGTTGGAGTTCAACAAAACGCCAATTTCATGCGCACCCGACAAGCCTGCGATTGTTTCGAGATCGACTTTACGAACGTAGACATTACCGTCATCAAACGTGGTGGATGGCGTTTTAAAAATACCTCGAACGCGAAAAGCTGCGCCAGATACATCACCCTTGATGTCAGATAATGTTAAAACCACTTTCGATCCAACACGCAGCTTCAACCGATTTGCGGTTTTTTGCGAAACAAGAATGGGGTTTCTTCCCACTTCGTTTAACCATTCTCCGTCTATCACATGGCTTGTAAGCGGTGTGATACTTTGCTCTTGTTCAATATTGATGCCATTGATCCGAACGCCTCTCGTACTGCGCGCAGAAGCAATCATGCCATCAGCAAGAAATCGCGCCGATACCGCTTTAACATCTTGATGTGCAGCCAAAGCGGTCGTTATCGTTTGATAATTATTTATTGTGTCACTAAGGTCAGGATTATTAAGGTAGGATTTCTGATGCACTTGTAGATGGCTGGTTTGCCACGCAATCGCGTTTTTGATCATGCTGTCGACCAAACCGTTCATGAATCCAATCATGGCAACAACGCCCATTAAGCCGAACACCATCGCTCCCAGCATAATGGAAGTTCTGAGCTTGTTTCGCCATAAGTTACGCCACGCCAATTTAATCAACATGCGCGCCTCCTTTTAGCCCACTAGCAATGGGCAAGCGAAGAAGTCTAGCCATCGGATACATCAGACATAACGATAAAATAACGAGAACGACAAGAATTTGATCAATTAACAAATACGGCTCTAGCGAAACAGGTACGATTGGTTCAAAGCCACTCTCCAGCATCACTTGTGCAGCATCGCCTGTAATCTCAATCGGATTGATATAGAAATATGCAAGCACAGGCGCGCTGATCAAGACACCGAGCACAAGACCAATAACGGAGATAAACATCGATTCAATGGCGACGAGCCCCATAAGCTTGCTGCGCAACATACCCGTCGCGAGCATCACCGAAAATTCACGCTGGCGCTCTAACGTCATCATCAAAATCGTGGCAAACAGGCCAAAACCAACAATGCCGTACAAGATATAGATCAAAAAGATCCCACCCGCTTTGTCCAAGGCTATCTGTTGAGAAAGTTCTGGCGACAGCTCCTGCCAGCTTTTTACTGAGACGCCATTCCCGTACTGGCGCTTTAGTTGTTTAACAATGTCAGGCAACACGCGTAAACTTTGCGTGTTAAGGACCCATGCGGTGACTTGGTTATCAAGCGAATACAACGCTTGTGCGGTATCAAGAGGCATGTAGACCAACTGAGAATCTAACTGCTGCAAAGGAAAGTGCAAAATACCGGACACCTGATACAGTCCAGCCGCCGTTTGACCACGATAACCCGAACCATACAACACCAGTTCATCACCAACGTTCAAATGAAGGTAGTTTGCCAAGCCCTCACCAACAAGCACCGAGTTTTGTCCAGATGCAATAAAGCGCCCTTGTACGATTTTGTCACTAATGCTGGAGTAGCTATCTTCAGCGTCAGGCTCAACGCCGAGCACCATCACGCCTTTGGATCGTTCGTCTTTGGCGGCAAGCGCAAATGACTCAATTCTCGGCAGAACGATGTCGATATCAGGATTATTTTTGGCAGATGCAATGAACGCAGGCGTTTGTGGAAGGACATCATCAATGCTAGAGGAGTCCCCAAAATCGGGATGTTGTAGCTGAATTAATCCCGTATAGAACTTCGCAGCGTTTTTAATATTTGAGGAGTAACTTCCTTCTTGGAACGCTCGAGTCAGTAAGGAGAGAAACAGAACAAGAGCTAACGCAGAAGCGGTTAACAATGTCCGCCGTTTTTGCCGCCATAGATTTCGCCATGCGAGCTTGATGAGCATCCGATTCTCACCTCTTATCTAAACCAAAATCCACCCTAATCTCGCAGAGCCTTCATTTGCTGCTGGGAGAAAAAGTCATCATCGATATCAAAATCAAATTGCGCTTCGTGCGTAATCAAAACCGTTTTATTTCCTGGTTTATCTATCGGTTGCATCTCCATGCGAGTCGCAACGTCTCGCCCACCCAACGTTTTCACATCGTAAGTCGTCAAAACATTTACTAGTTCATCAAATTCATCGTAAAACTCGACTTTGCGCTGTAAAAAGCTCGTTTGAGAGATCCACAGTCTGACTTTGCTCCAAACCACTGGGGCGTCAGGCTTGGCAAGTGCATCAACTACCCAAACTTTGTCACCATCAAAGGTTTCACTTTGAAGCAGTTGATGTTGATAATCGACAACAATAGAAGATTGGTTAATTAAATCATCATTCGTGAAGTCTGATCCCATCCAAGACTGACTGAGCATGGATGGCGCAATTTTAATCACTCGCTCGATACTCGGCACCCAATTCCACATTTCTCTATGACGTTTTAACGAGGCGCTACCTTTATCTTTCGCCGGAGCAGTCACCAAGACCAAAGATAATTCCGTACCTTTCGTCCAACTCTTCATAGTCATTGAACGTGACCAGTCAGGGCGAACAATTTTCATGGTGGCTTCGCTATAACTGGATTTTCCGCGCATCGCTTGATCAGACTTTTGGACTATATCGAAAGCGCTCTCAGCGTAAGAAAAAGAAGAGAGAAGTACACAAGCGAGAACACAAAACGTTTTATACATACCTTCCCTTTGTACCGACACGACCTAGAATTTGAATCGAAACGGGTATAATAATTTTAAATTCAATTGAGTATAGCAAGTGAGGATTTAGAAATAGCGATTGGTGACTCAAAAACGCTAAGGGACTTGACGAAGCTCAGGTTGAACCTGGCTGTCTGTTATGACTTGAAACACCGAGCGATTTTTACCTTCAGACTTACCTTGATACATCAGTTGATCAGCGTCTTGTAAATTCACGATGTGAGTAAATTCAGGGTAGTATGCGCAGCCTAAGCTAATGCTCAAATGAATCGCTTGCCCACCAAGGATAATAGGTTGTTCGTACACGGCTTTGCAGAGCATTTGAGCAAAGTTGCGCGCTTCTCGCTCAGAGAGCGATGCCGTCACGAGTGCGAACTCTTCTCCGCCAATTCTCGCCAATGTCATACGTTCATCAGTCATTGATTTTGCTGTTTCAGCCACGGCCACTATCGCTCTATCTCCGACAAGATGACCGTATTGGTCATTAATTGATTTAAAATCATCAATATCAAATACCATTACCGTCAAGCTTCGCTGCAAGTGATTCAAGAGCGCCAATTGTTCAATCAAGTGTCTACGGTTGTAGAGTTTTGTTAGGGAATCCGTTAACGTCATCTCCAGCAATTGCTGGTTAGCAATCGTCAATTGTCTTGTGCGCAGCGCAACCATGCGTTTGAGTGCGAAGATATGATACAGAGTCGCGACCGCCATAACGAAAATCGCAATAGGTAGGAGATAAAGAGGATAGACCGTTTTCACCACACTCCACCGATTGAGGATCCTTTCTCGATCTGTATCGATAACTTTTTCAAACGCTCGAGAGACATCCAAAATGGAAGCAGAACTATGCAACCCTGCTGCAATCCGAAGGTCTTTACTATATAAATTTATTACAGGAACAAACATGCCTGCTCCCGGCATAGTTGCCATATAAAAGTTAGCAACTTGAAGGTCCGCGACAAAATACAGCACCTTCTTAGCGACAGCAGCCTGTATCATCGTGTCGTTATTGATGTACTCTGCGATAGGCGCATTAGGATAATTCGTCTTAATAAACTCAGACTCGTAACTTCCTTTAACGACACCAATTGGCAACGTCATTTCACCAGCTAAAACACTTTTGACATCAATCGAAAGCACGTCTTGATTGACATATAATTTAGTTTGAATGGGCATGATAACTGCGCCAAAATCCAAGTAATCAGCTCTTTCCGATGAGTAAACCAATCCCGCGTGAAAGTCAGCACGCCCCTCTTTTACGGCCTGTAAAGAAGCCTCCCAATCAAGAAGCAGAAACTGAACATCAATTTGGTTGTCCGCCGCATACGCTTTCCAGAAGTCGATCAAAATGCCTTTGGGTTCACCGTCTGGGCTAAGGTAAGAGAATGGCTTCCAAGCTTTGGAGTTAGCAACAATTAAAGAATGAGACTCTGACTTGTGCGCATACGTCATCGGGCAAATAGACAGCCATAGTAGTAACAAAGAAGCACACGCTTTTGTACACTTGCAACCATAAGTACCATAACTCGTCGATGACATACCTACTTCTCACCAGTCTTTTTAAACCATAATCTCGGCTGTTTTGTCTGATCTAAAGATATAGCAGAGCGGTGTCGGACAGGAAGCGGCTCCTATTGATATGAATCTAACTTAGTAGGTTTTAGTACTTATTTGGTACTTTTCAGCGTCTAGTTTTAAGAAGAAAGCTAGCCAGTATAAGGTGAGATAAGAGTGATTTGACTAACACTAAACCATTGAATTTGAATAGTTTGATAAAAACCAGCTTCAATAAAAAAGCCCTATTCAAAATCCACATCGGGGAGAACTTTGAATAGGGCTCTTTGCCTCTATGCTTCATTTTCCGACTGAAGCTGCCTTTACCTTTTTTCGCTTTTACGACTCGTGTTCTGAACAATTGACTGGTGACAACCGCTTTTAACGCATTGTCCTTGATTTCACCTCTGCCGAAATCGGTCTCGTGTTGTAACTCATTCGGCTGAGGACTGGTTTTAGGTTTTGCCATAAATCCTCCTTAATGGTCGAACCAGATTGGACAATAATTATATAAATAAGTCAAATTTATAGATTTAGTTGAATTTTATGCTGAAAAACTTCACATCACCGTCATTTATTTGAAATTTAATCAAAAACATGCTGGTTAAATAGTGACTAAATACAAATATTTGTCCATAAAGCACTAATATATGTTGACTCTTCGTGGAATTAACCTAGACTCAAACACGGCTAGAAAGAAAGTTCTTTGTTTTCACATTTCGTTGGATTACTTGTAACCCGTCGTCCTGTGGTACGCAATAGCAATTTATTTTTCCACGCTATAAGCGCCGTTGAGGCGAAAGATTACATTATTTAGATATTTAGGAAATAGACATGTCTAACACAGCTACTGGCACAGTTAAGTGGTTCAACGAAACTAAAGGCTTCGGTTTCATTCAACAAGAAAACGGTCCTGACGTATTTGCTCACTTCTCTGCAATCACTGGTGACGGCTTCCGTACTCTAGTTGAAGGCCAGAAAGTAGAATTTGTTATCTCTCAAGGTCAAAAAGGCCCTCAAGCAGAGCAAATCAAAGTACTTTAATTCTTAAAGAATTTGATACGATAGCCAGCTTCTAAAGCTGGCTATTTTTTTGTCTATAACTTATTTTTGCCAACAAAAACGATATAAATCCATGGCTCTTAAACCGACTATTTATAAATTTCGTATCGCCATTTCCGATATGAATAACGACTATTACGATTCTAAAAATCTAACTATCGCCCTTCACCCTTCAGAAAAACCTCAACGAATGCTGGCTCGTGTTTTAGCTTACTGCTTAAACGCTCAAAGTAATTTAGAGTTTACGAAAGGGCTTTCTACAATTGAAGAGCCTGATTTATGGCATGTTGGCGATGATCAAAGCATTACTCACTAGATTGAAATTGGCGAACCAGAACCAGAAAGAATTAAGAAAGCCTCTCGCCTAGCAAAACACGTGAAAGTCTACACTTATAACACTAAAGCGACGGTATGGTGGGATAAAATGTCAGGAAAGTTCTCAATGCTTCCCGTCAACGTAGAAAGCTTTGACTACGACGCTATCGACTTGATTTGTCAGCACCTTGACCGAGGCACTAGCCTTTCTGTTATGATTACTGGCAGCTCTATTTTTGTTGATATCAACGATCAACACGTCGAAGTAACGGTGAAGGAACTAAAAAGCCATGACGTCTCTTAGTGAACTGAGTCAAGAGATGGGATTCAAAGAAATTCCCTTCGTTAAAGAACATAAAGCGGCAAAGCGACGTTGGTTAAAAGAACAGTCACAACTGTTTACAAAAGTTTGTGAGAACAAACCCGCCACGGCGCCTACTCTTCACCTGCTTGGTCTTTTGACTAAGTCGCATATTGAAGCCAGCGCTAACTATGAGCAACATGCGCATTCTGCCCAGCAAATGCAGCAAGTGCTGACTGACTCCTTGGGTGATGAGCACGCGGATAAGTTCACTAACCAGTCCGCAGAAGACCTTATCTTGATAACCCACCTTTGGCTTTATACTCAAGGCTATTTGAATATGGACTTTAGCTTGGCGCACGATCATGCCGAGCAAACTCAGAATACATTGCAACACGAGCTTGTTGTAAAACGCATGGATGTTGATGCATTCAGAACCGAACTGATGCAAAGCTTTTATCTAGGTAGAGAAGCCAGCCCAGCTTCGACTAGCGGCTTTTGGGGCAAGTTAAAACGCTTATTTTCCGCATAAAATGCATGGTTTTATCCATTTCAAACAACTGATAGACTTCACGCTCAATGCAACAAGCATCATGATTGCATTTTTAAAGGACAATTACCCAATGAACATCAAGGGATCATTATGAAGTTTATCCGTTGGATTTTAGGCAAGGTTATCTTATTGCTGAACGCCGTGTTCTCACCTCGTGGTATTAAACGCAGTGCAGAAGAACAACAACGTATTGATGAAAAAGCAAAGCAATACGCACTTTACCAATTTGAAGCTTGCCCTTTTTGCGTAAAAGTCCGCCGTGCAATGAAGCGTCAGTCAGTGAACATTGAGCTACGTGATGCAAAAAATAACCCGACTCATCGAACTGAACTAGAGCAAGGTGGTGGACGAATTAAAGTCCCTTGCCTGCGTATCGAAAAAGATGGCGAAACACAGTGGCTATACGAGTCATCTGACATCGTCGCTTACGTTGAAAAAGAATTTGCCTAAGTTCCCCCTATGAACATTGGCGGATGTAAAAGAGGCACCATACAGGTGCCTCTTTTCTATTCAGTCTAGCTGCTCGTTGCTATGCCTAGCCTTTGGGTTCACTCTTCTTGCTCATTCCCAGACGGAAACGCCAGTAAACACATAAGGGCTTAGTGAAAACAACACGACGTAGTTTATCGACCAACCATCGCCTTACTCATCAACGATCAGCGTTAGCTCTACGCGTCGATTACAAGCTTTGCCACTGGCTGTCGAATTACTGCACTGCGGCACATACTCGCCAAAACCTCTAGAAAACACGCGTTGACGAGGAATACTCGTCGCCAGCAGTTGCTTTTCCACTTCACGAGCTCGCTTTTCTGACAACGTGTCATTAAAGCTGGCAGCTCCCGTGCTATCGGCATGGCCATCGATCACGACATCCACATCCGTTCTTCCTGCTAGATAGTGACCAATGTTTCGAATCCAGTCTTGAGATTGCGCTGATAACTGAGCAGAGCCAGTTTGAAAGTGCACTTGCTCTTTCAAACGTATCATTAAGTGACCGCCACTGAGTGTCTCATGAGGAATATTGTGCCTGTTCAGAAACATTTCCAGAGAGGTCACATTTTGCGACTTTTTTACTGATGCCCTCTCAGTCTGATACGTGCGAGGTGAAGAAGCCACACTGGAGGCACTCGGATAGCCCCACTCAGGATGTCTCAGCTCGGTGTTTGTTTTAGGAGCTGTATCTAAAATGTTCCCGCCAGGAACCATGTCTTGATCAAGGCTACTGCACCCAGTCAGAATGCCGCAAACAATTAAAAACCACTGCTTCATACCACTACCAACTTAGAAAAACTCTTGTCCATTGTGTCGACAAAACACGCCAAATCTTTAGCGCTTTTATCCACCGATTGGTTTGTATATGCAGCGTTCATGCCACTGGAATCAATATCAAGTATCTCTCAAATAAAAAGCGATGCCAAAATATCTCCCTGCAGCCTACACATCAGGAAAAGTCTGTTACCAATCGTCTCACTTTATTGTTATTTAATGGTTTTAGTCACTATCGTTAACCGATAAACTAACGCAAATTTCTTACTTAGAGCATTATTATGTTAAAAACCATATCGAAAGGCTTTGCTGTGATTGCCGCCATGATGGCCTTGTCGGCATGCGATAGCGGCAACACTCAGCCTCAGCAAGGCAAACAATACGAAGTTTTGCCTGTATCCCTTGAAGAATATGATTTGGCGCCATTGACAGAAGCTTTTGCCCTAACTTGCGGCCACTGTCGCTCAATGGAAGAGTTTGTCCCTCAAATTGAATCATTGACCGAGCAAAGCGTTGAAAAAATGCATGTAACTTTCAATGAAAGTGCACAAGTAAGCGCCATCATCTTCTACACTGCAGTCATGCAACTAGAGTCGACACCTGACAAAGCATTTATGGCGGATCTTTTTGCTGCCGTACAAATGGGTCCTGATGCGACTGCTGAGGAACGTCAAATCGCCGTAGAGAAAGCCTTTGAGTCTCGCAACCTTATCAGCCCTTACCATTTAGATGAAGCACAGCAAAAAACGCTGTTTGAGTACATCACTAAGGCAGAAGCGATCACGACTCGCGGCCAAATTAACTCCGTTCCAGCCTTTATCGTTAATGGAAAATACCAAGTCATTACTAGTGGTCATGACAGCGTCGAAGCCATGGCAGAAACCATTAACTATTTGCTAAAACAACCTAAATAGACAAGGAGCTTACGTGTCTAAATTTTTGTTTCCTCTCATTATTTTCATTCTGGCGGGCTTTTTCATTTACCGTACTTGGACAAACCATAAAGTAGCGGATGAAAACTTTGCGAAAGGCCAAGCATTCTTGCTCGAGAATGCGAAGAAAGAAGGCGTCATTACAACAGAAAGTGGTCTTCAATATATTGTTCTTGAAAAAGGCGAAGGTGAGGTTCACCCAACCGCGACAAGCAAAGTCAAAGTGCACTACCACGGCACGTTGATTGATGGCACTGTGTTTGATAGCTCCGTTAATCGCGGTGAGCCAATTTCGTTTGGTCTTAACCAAGTCATTAAAGGCTGGCAAGAAGGCCTACAATACATGGTCGAAGGTGAAAAAATCCGCCTTTTCGTACCAAGCACGCTCGGTTATGGCAAAAGTGGCTCAGGCCCGATTCCACCAGCAAGTGTTTTGATCTTTGATGTTGAATTGTTAGAGATTCAATAATTCTAGAAACTTTGCATTAAAGCCAAAGCATCAAAACAAAAAACGCCGCGAACCACGCGGCGTTTTCTGTTTAAAGAGAGGCTACAAGCCAATATAGTGATCCGAAAGCAATGCAATGAACAACGCCAAAAGGTGATAGATAGAAAATTTAAACGTCTCCATCGCGGTATTGGGCTCTGGCGCGTATTTTAGCTTCCATGCATGGTACATAAAGCCAGCGTTAAGTAGTAACGAGGCAAAAAGATAAACTACGCCGACCATTCCAACCAACACCGGCAGCACACAAACCAACGTCAACAATACTGTATACAACAGAATGGAAGTTTTGGTGTACTCGATACCATGTGTCACTGGCAACATTGGAATATCCACCTTACGATAGTCCTCTACGCGATGAATTGCGAGTGCCCAAAAGTGTGGTGGCGTCCAGATAAAAATGATCATCACAAGCAGCCAAGCATTCGCATGCAAGTGCCCTGTTACGGCAGTCCAACCGAGAAGAGGCGGCATCGCACCCGCAATACCTGCAATTACGATATTTTGCGGAGTAGCGCGTTTGAGGTACATGGTGTACACCATCGCATAGCCGAGTAAACTCATCAAAGTCAGCCATGCCGTCAGTGGGTTGACCAGCGCATATAAAAGAACAAACCCTATGACGCCTAACGCCGTCGCAAAGGTTATCACCGATAACGGCTTAGCTTCACCCGATGGCAACGGACGTTTGTGTGTCCGAGCCATTCTCGCATCAATGCGGCGGTCAATCAGGTGATTAAACGCTGCCGCGGAGCCTGCCATCAAACCAATGCCTGTTAGGCCAACCGCCGCCTGCAACCAAGGAAACTCAGTAACAGGCGCTAAACTCATCCCGACAACGGCCGTCACCAGCATTAATGCGACTACTTTAGGCTTCGTTAACTTCAAATAAACGGCACTTAGTCGCTTTCGCTCATTTAACGACAGTGCGATTTCTTTACTCATAGCGAACTCCTTTCGCGGTGTAACTCCAAGCTTTTTTGCCCTGCCACAAATAAAACTGACTCACACAAACAAGACTCAACATAATGGCGGCACCCAAGTTATGTGCCACGGCGACATAAATAGGAAGTTGGAATACAACGTTGCTCACGCCCAACATAACTTGACACGCTAAAGTGAGTAGTAACCATCCTCCAATGCGCTGTGAATGATGGGAATCTTGCCTCATGAGCATAATGCTATAAGCCAATACGACAGTGGCGGTGACCATCGCACCGAGGCGATGCGTAACATGTATGGTCATTCTTGCGGGATACTCTAATACACCAAACTCGTAATTCTCGAATCCGGTTTGCCAGAAAGAAAACGCCTCTTTCCATGAGAGATGACTCATCCAATCTCCCTCACAAATCGGCAGTGAGGTGCACATGAGCGCGGCATAGTTTGACGAAGTCCACCCTCCTAGCAGCACCTGCATAAAAACAACCAGAAAAACCAATAATGAGAAGCCTCGCAGCGAGCTGGAAGATGGAGAGAAATAGAGATTATTTTGCGCTTTTAACTGACAGTAAAAAATCGCCTGCAGAACCAGTAAAGTAAATCCACCAAGCAGATGAAGCATTACGATGACTGGCATTAATTTGAGCGTCACGGTCCACATCCCCAAAAGTGCTTGCCCGACCACCAGTATACTGAGCAGCATCGGAATAGTAGGATTCACGCGCTCAGACCTCATTGATATCACTGTCATGGTAAAAATGACCAAACCCAACGTTCCTGCAAAATAGCGATGAATCATTTCAAGCCATGCTTTCTCATGCTCGACAGCCCGTTCAGGGAAATTAAGATTGGCACGTATTACATCTTCTTCTTGATGAGGCACAGCAAGATGCCCATAGCAGCCGGGCCAATCAGGGCAACCTAACCCTGCATCAGAAAGGCGAGTATACGCGCCTAACATGATCACCACGAAAGTTAGGAGCAAACTGAATTTAACCAACTGAATTAACTTCATATACGCCCCTTTCTAACCAACTCGTGACAATTTTAAGAGCTTGCGTAAATCCGCCAACATACCTTTGTTGAACGAGACTAAATCTTCATTCGGTTTTGGCGAGTAAGACATCACCAATTGCCCCAGAGGATCAACGATTAACATTTGTCCGGGTTTCACTTTGGCGGTAACCAATTGATTCATTTGCATTGTCGTCATCGATACATCTACGGTACCGGACAACTCTGTCTGCCAAAGCACCGGCACCACACGCTCTTGATATTTTCCTAAAGCGACATGGCTTTGCTGAAGCAGGTAAAGCTGCTGCCTACATTGTTCTGTGCACTCATTAGGTAAAACATAAGCGAGTTGCCACCTGTGCTCCTTGAGTGGGGACTCTTGACCAAGTAGCTCTAACGTTGTGTATGGTTCAACTAACACACCTCTATTGGTCACACCGCTTTGATACCACCCTTGGGTGAGAATGACCTTAGCGATGACGGCAGGAAGCGCAAACGTACACACCAACGCAATCAACATTAGCCGCCCTTTGGTTACTTTAGATGTCATGCTTCACCTCCATGTGACGCAACTTTCTTTGCCAACGAACAAAAACAATTAAGGTCAATAATAAGAAAACGCCCGCCATCGAAAACCACTGAATCGAATAACCGAAATGCTTGGCGCTGTTGAGTGGCAATGGGTTCCAAGGAAAGTCGTAAGGCCAATTTTTTAGATTGTCTGGCTGCAAGACTGCGGGCATAAGTTCAATATTAAGTAGCTGATTCAGTTGCGCGATATTCAGGTTCTGCACACGAATGGCATCGCCAACTTCTGGCATTAATTCAGAGCTCAACGGGTTAGCAGATTTTCGGTACAGACGTCCCGTGATAAAGGTCGACACTTCGAGTGTTGTGACGGTTGGTAATACTGAACGATCTGCTATTCCCTCCAAAAAACCAAGCTCTAATAATGCATAGGTTCCTGATTCATCACTCATAGAGACAATCTGAAATGCTAAATAGCCCACATTGCCCTGATGCGTTTGGTTATCCAGTAAAATCACGGGAAACGCCTGAGGAACAACATTAGCTTCCACTTTTTTCCCGAGAATGCTGCCTTCTCTCCAATCGTTTTCTTCAAGAACTTCGCCTAATGCTTGGTACGCACTATCCGCTCGCGCAAGAATGGCTTGTTCCAAAGCCTGTTTTTCTTGCCCTCTCTCAAGCTGCCAAAAACCCAGTTTGACCAAAAGAGAAAACACTACCACAGTTAAACCAACTGCAACCCAAAACCGTTTCGATAGCCATAATTGTCTTGATAACAACAACGATGAAACCGGAGGTGCTATGTCCACCGTATTTCTATTCAAACTGACGCTTGTCCTTTTGCTGCTTTTCATTATCTTCAACCTCGCAAAAGCGCTTATCGAAATGGTTCGTGAAGACCCAGATAATCCCGAAAAAAGAGACAAACCTATGAGTCATTACTTAGGCCGTCGAGTCATGTTCTCCGCTTTAGTAGTTATCCTTCTACTTATTGCGCTCAGTTCAGGCTGGCTGGCTCCGAATCCCCGTCCTTACTAATCGCCCAATGCACCTACAGCACGTACACAAACACAAATAGACATAACCAAACCACATCCACAAAGTGCCAATACCAACTACCTGCTTGGAAGGCAAAATGGTTCTTTGGTGAAAAATGATCTTTAGCGATTCGGAGCAATAATACGATTAAGAAAATCGTCCCAAGACAAACGTGCAAACCGTGAAAACCAGTCAGTATAAAGAAGGTGTTTCCGTAGATACCAGATTGCAACGTGAGCCCCATTTCTTGATAAGCATGAGCATACTCGACCGCTTGGTAATATAGGAAAAAGCCCGCAAGCACGATGGTGATTTCCAACCAAACAATCAGTGCCGTTCTTTTGTCTTTTTCAAGGCTTATGTGCGCCATATGTAGCGTAATCGACGATAATAGCAGCAAAACAGTGTTAGTAAGGGGAATGCCCTGCCACGGCATAGCTTGTGTTGTTTCTCCACCCGGAGTCAGTGTGAGTGGCCACATCGCTTCGAAGGTTGGCCACAAAACCTCGTTGGTCATGAAGTTGTTATCTGCCCCACCTAACCAAGGCACAGAAATCATCCTGGCGTAAAATAACGCACCAAAAAAGGCACCAAAAAACATCACTTCAGAGAAGATGAACCAGCTCATCCCTTGGCGAAAAGAACGAGTAATTTGTGAGCTGTACTTTCCACTCAGTGACTCAGTAATCACATTACTAAACCAGCCCGCCAACATGTAAAGCAAGAACAGAAAACCTACCGCTAGCACAATGCTACCAATGGTTCCCACAGCCCCTTCACTTTGTGTCCCCTGAACGGTCATTCCTGCACCAACGGCAACTAAAAATAGAGCAAACGCACCGATGATCGGCCAGCTACTTTGAGCGGGAACATAATATGTTCCTGGCTTGTTACTCATAATTTCTCTCCTTACTGACCAGCCTTGGTCTGTATCTCTCTCCTTGAGTGGCTAAGAACCTGTAGGAGGGGGAAGTTTATAGAGTGTGTAAGACAGCGTTAACGTGTGTATCGACCCCGGTAAGTCCGGTTCGATATAAAAAATCAACGGCATTTGAGCTTGTTGTTTGCCATCCAAAGGCTGTTGGTTATAACAAAAGCACTCAATCTTATTGAAATAAGCGGCACCATTCCCGGGAGAAACAGAGGGAACGGCTTGCCCTACCAACTTCTGCCCGCTTTCATTAAATGCAAGGTATTCGGTTTGCACGACTTCACCGGGATGAACGTCCATCGAAATCACTTTGGGTTTAAACTCCCAAGGCATATCGGGGCTTACATGCGCCATAAACTCCACGCGAATGGTTCGGCTCATATCCGGTTGCATACCAGTTGGTTGAATGGCGGCCACTTCACTTGTTTTTCCATTGATACCCAGTGCATCGCACATTACGTCATACAATGGGACAAGTGCGTAGCCAAACCCGAACATCAAAAGGGTCGCTAAAAGCAACTTCACTGTGAGCTTTTTGTTTGATGGATTCGGTTTCATCTCACTCACCCTATTCGTTTCTAATCGACTTTAGGCGGCGTAGTAAACGTATGATGGGGCGCCGGGCTTGGCACCGTCCATTCTAAGCCCTCCGCACGTTCCCACGGTTTTGCAGCGGCCTTTTCACCGCCACGAATACACTTAATCACCACCCATAAAAAGATCAATTGTGACAACCCAAACGCAAATCCACCAATGGAGACGATTTGATTGACATCAGCAAACTGAATAGCGTAATCCGGGATACGTCTTGGCATACCCGCTAAACCTAGAAAGTGCATCGGGAAAAACAAAACATTAACTGAAATAATCGAGCACCAGAAATGCCACAAACTCAGCTTGTGGTCGTACATATTGCCTGTCCACTTAGGTAACCAATAGTACGCTGCCGCCATAATCGAGAATACGGCACCAGATACCAACACATAGTGGAAATGCGCAACCACGAAGTAAGTGTCATGATATTGGAAATCCGCCGGCACAATTGCCAGCATCAATCCCGAGAAACCGCCAATCGTAAAGAGCACAATAAAGGCAATGGCAAACAACATTGGCGTTTCAAATGTCAGAGCCCCACGCCACATGGTGGCGACCCAGTTAAAGACTTTCACCCCTGTTGGTACCGCAATCAGCATGGTGCAATACATAAAGAAAAGCTCTGCAAAAACTGGCATCCCCGTTGTAAACATGTGATGCGCCCACACAAGGAAAGACAGCAACGCAATGCTGCACGTCGCGTAAACCATCGAATGATAACCAAACAGCTTCTTGCCACTGAAAGCAGGAAGGATGGCAGAAATGATGCCAAACGACGGTAAAATCATGATGTACACTTCTGGGTGACCAAAGAACCAAAAGATGTGTTGGAACATCACCGGGTCGCCGCCACCAGCGGCATCAAAGAAGCTAGTCCCGAAATATTTGTCAGTAAGAACCATCGTCACCGCACCCGCTAATACCGGCATAACCGCGATCAATAAGAAAGCGGTGATTAACCAAGTCCAAACAAACATTGGTAACTTGAACCAAGTCATTCCCGGAGCTCGCATATTTACGATCGTCACGATAACGTTGATCGCGCCCATAATGGAGCTGATCCCCATGATGTGAACAGAGAATACAAACAGCGCGGTGCTATCTGGGCCATAAGTCGTGGACAGCGGAGCATAGAACGTCCAGCCAAAATCGGGGCCGCCGCCAGGTAAAAACAACGAGCTCAATAAAATAAGAAATGCAAAAGGTAGAATCCAAAAGCTCAAGTTGTTCATGCGAGGTAGCGCCATATCTGGAGCCCCGATCATCATTGGAATCATCCAGTTAGCAAGGCCCGTAAATGCTGGCATCACAGCACCAAACACCATCACCAAACCGTGTACCGTAGTCATTTGATTAAAAAACTGTGGATCAACCAGCTGAAGTCCAGGCTGGAATAGTTCGGCACGAATGACCATCGCCATCGCACCACCAGTCAGAAACATCGCGAAACTAAACCAAAGGTACAGGGTGCCAATGTCTTTATGGTTTGTGGAATACAGCCAACGAGCAATACCTTGGGGAGCATGATGATCATGGCCATCATCAATCGCAATGGTACTGTTTGCACTGGCTTCCGCTGGCGCAGACTTCACTGCCTTATCTGTTGGCTTACTCATATTTCCTCCTTAGCACTGCCTTGTGCCTTAAAGGCATTCACATCGGATGCTTGCACCGTATCGCCAGTGTCGTTGCCCCATGCATTTCGCTGATATGTAATGACAGCGGCAATTTCTTTGTCACTTAACTGGTTCGAAAAAGACTGCATTGCAGTGCCCGGACGGCCATTCACAATCACATCAATGTGCTCTGAAATTGGGCCTGTTGCGATAGGGCTGCCCTTAATCGCGGGAAATGCACCCGGAATCCCCTCACCACTAGCCTGATGGCACACAGCACAACGCGACGTGTATATCGATTCGCCCTGCGACATCAACTCATCCATGGATAAGTCTTGAGAGAGCGCTTCTTGTGCCGCCGCTTTTTGAAGTGCGATTTCTTCCTTCTTACTCGCTAACCATTCATCAAACTTTTCTTCTTCCATCGCATGCACCACCACCGGCATGAACCCGTGTGCACGACCACATAGCTCCGCACATTGACCGCGATATACGCCTGGCTCATCAATTCTTGTCCATGCTTCATTAATAAAACCAGGGATGGTGTCTTTCTTGACAGCAAAATCCGGCACCCACCATGAGTGAATGACATCATCAGAAGTCATCAAAAAACGCACTTTGCGATTCACAGGCAACACCAAAGGGTTGTCTACTTCCAATAGATAATGCGCGCCTTTTGTCTCGATACCATCAATTTGCTTTTGGCTGGTGGCAAGCAAACTGAAGAACTCAACATCTTCACCAAAATAGCTGTAATGCCATTTCCATTGCGAGCCTGTGATCTTGACCGTGATATCTGATTGGCTTGTGTCTTCCATTGCGACTAAAGTTTTCGTTGCGGGAATCGCCATGGCGACAAGAATGATGATGGGTATAACCGTCCAAATAATTTCCACTTTTGTACTTTCGTGGAAATGTGCGGCAACTGCTCCTTTTGACTTGCGATGACGAAAGATGGAATAGAACATGACACCAAATACAATCAAAGCAATTACGCAGCAGATATAGAAAATCAGCATATGTAATTCATACACTTGCCCACTTATCGCTGTGACCCCTTTGGTCATGTTGTAGTCACTTTCCTTTGACCAACTGAAAGAGGAGAATGTGATTAAAATCACATTCAGTGATAAGGCTAGAGTAGTCGTTAATCTTTTCAAAAGATCTCTCCTCTGCTCAGCCGCTACGCTTGCGCGAGCTTCCTTGCGTCCCGATGCAAATATCGAACAACTTTACGAAAAATCACAAAAACTACGATTTCGACACGGTTTGTTATATTTATGTTAAAAGGCTAGTTATAGTTCCAAGGTTCTTCAAGAAATTAAATATGATTAAATTTTGTTCGGATAAGAAAAATTAATTCGGTTTATCGATTGCCCTCTTTGAAATGTAATTGAGAACCATTTACATTAATTTAAAAGAAAACATTGAGATACTTACAAAACGAAGTGTCCAAGAAAGTAGGCGCCCCCTACTAAGGAATGATTGATATGACAGCACTAATTACTCAATGGCTAGAACGAGACCCTGATCCTAAGACTCGCGAAGAGCTACAACACCTCGTCGATACAAATAATGAACAAGAGCTTACTGATCGCTTTGGATCGCGCCTTGCCTTTGGTACAGCAGGGTTACGCGGCAAAGTGGGCGCAGGTCCAAACCGAATGAACCGTTTGGTGATCCAAGAGACAGCCACTGGCCTAGGAAACTATTTGCTAGAGCAAGTCAAAGATGCCGCAAGTCGTGGTGTCGTTATTGGCTACGACGGTCGTCCTGATTCAAAACAATTCGCGCATGATACCGCTTCCGTACTGACTGCCCTTGGCATCAAGGTTTACCTAACGTATGACGTTGCAGCAACCCCAATTGTTGCGTTTGGTGTCCGTACATTGAATGCTGCGGCCGCTGTTGTTGTTACCGCTAGCCACAATCCACCAGAGTACAATGGCTTTAAAGTATATTGGGAGAATGGCGCACAAATCATTCCTCCACACGACTCTGGAATCGCAGCGAAAATTGATGACGCAACAACGAAGCCATTACCTTTAATGTCTCTCGATGATGCAAAACAGCACGGTTTGTTAGTTTGGTTGGAAGACGACTACTACCAAACTTACCGTAAAACGATGAACGAAAACGCGCTGCTTACTCCTGACAACAACACCGATATTTCTATCGCTTACACTGCGATGCATGGCGTTGGGGCGAATATGGCGGAAACGCTCCTCGCAGACGCTGGCTTCAAAAAAGTGGCAAGTGTTAAGGAACAGCGCGAACCTGATGGCAGCTTCCCAACCGTCAACTTCCCAAACCCTGAAGAAGCCGGTGCAATGGATATGGTGATGGCATTAGGTAAGTCCGTAGATGCAGATATCGCTTGCGCTAACGATCCAGATGCAGACCGTTTTGCCGTGGCAGTTAAACGCCCAGATGGCGAATATCAGATGTTAACCGGCGACCAAGTGGGTTCACTGTTTGGCGATTACTTGCTAGAACAGCAATCTAACGCTCTGGTTGGCAACACCATCGTATCATCAAGAATGCTGAGTAGCATTGCCAAAGCGCATGGCGCCCAATACTACCAAACGTTAACAGGCTTCAAATGGCTTACTAACGTTGCCATGGAGCAAGAGACAGAAGCAAATCCATTCTTGTTTGCTTATGAAGAAGCGCTCGGTTATACCGTGGGTAACAAGGTGTGGGATAAAGATGGTTTATCTGCAATCGTCGCATTTGCTCAGCTAACAGGTAAACTTAAAGCTCAAGGCAAAACACTATGGGATAAACTGGAAGAACTGTACCGCGAGCACGGTTTCTACTTCAACGCGCAGCGCAGTATCGCTCTCGACCCGAACTCTCCACCAATCGGTGACAAGCTCCGTGCAAACCCACCAACAGAGATTGCTGGTAAAAAAGTTGCAGTAACCGAAGATCTAAAAACATCGGTTCGCATGTTTGACGACGGCTCTGAAGAATCCATTGACTTACCGGCAAGTGACGTATTGATTTATCACCTAGAAGATCAATCACGCGTGATTGTTCGTCCTTCTGGTACTGAGCCAAAACTAAAATGTTACTACGAAGTCATCAACCTCTTCCCTGCGGATATGAGCTATGAACAAGCACAGCAAGCGGCAGAAGCGAAGATGAACGAACTTATCGACGCGCACCAGCAAAGTTTGTAAGTCAAAGAGAAACATAGATATTTGATACAACAAGAGGCGCAAATTCGCGCCTCTTTTTTTGATTTTAACTAGAACAAGTCAAGCTAGCCCGTGCTTTTCCCTAGCCTACAATTTCCTTTTGTAGAAAGTACTTGTGGATGCCCTCTGCAGGATAGCCTGAGTACTGCCCCACTTTCTCAAAACCTAATTTGAGATAGAACTCAAGAGCTTGAAAGCTGTAGGTATCCAAATAAACATGGGTAACCCCATGAGGCTTTACTTCTTGTTCTAGCATCGACATTAATTGGCTACCGAGACCAGAGGTTCGACTTTCAGCGTCTACCCACAAAAACTCAACAAACACCGTATTTTTAAACATTTCGCCAGTCAAGCCACCCATGATCTTGCCATTCTCATCTTTAGCGAAACAGCCTACAGTATGCACTTCCCCTTCAGGTAAATGCAGTCGGTTATAAGATCGAATACCTTCACGAACAAAATCAAGGTCTGTTTGATCTGGATTTAAACAAAATTCAAGCTTCATATACCCTCTCCTTAGGAAACACCAATATCCTAAAACAAAAAGCCAGCAATTGCTGGCTTTCTGATGGAATATGATAACTTTATAAGGCGAAACTGCTCAGCATCCACAACGCCAGAATAACAAACACTAACCCCATTAGTTTATGTTGATACGTGCGGAATTTTTCGTTCTCGAGCAGCCCTTTGCCCAATGTGCCTGCTAACCCAACAAGTAATAAATTGAATGACAAGCCAAGAACGTTCAACAATAACCCTAGCGCTAGCATCTGCTCACCGGAAGATGCCGTGATATTGCTTGAGACAAACTGCGGCAAAAACATCACAAAAAATACCAACGCTTTAGGGTTAAGCAAATTACTCATCAAAGCACGTTGATAATAAGTTGACGCCATTTTGTTTTGACCATCAAGCTCTGGAGCCGAAGATGCCTCAGCTCGTAAGCAGTCCCAACCCATTTTTAACAAGTAAGCGCCACCTAAGAGATGAAGGACTTTAAGGGCGATTGGGCTCATTGCAATCAGGGTAGATACTCCCATTGCAGCAAGCAAAGTAAGAATAACACCAGACGTCGCATTGCCTAAGCTAGCAAACAGACCGACCTTCTTACCGTAACTCATACTAGAGCTCGCGATAAGCAACATATCGGGCCCTGGTAACAGCAACAAAGCCACTACTGCGGTGAGATAAACAGGAAGTACAGATAAATCAATCATGATGGAACCGCTTTTTCTACAACAAAGCGGCGAATGTTATACCAACAAAATGACAACAGCCAGCCCAAAATCACCAAGATAATTCAGAAAATAAAAATCATAGTTTGCCAGGACGAAAAATAACAATCAATTCGCCTATTTATAAAAATCGAATAGCAATTTTGTACAAAAATAAGCACGATGGATCCGTTACACTTCTAAGATGATTTTCTTGAGCAGACCGGATAAAGATGAAAGAAAAGAATAAGGAAATCGCTACCTTCAAGATAGCTCAAGAGCTCGGTGGTTTAGAACTGCTCGATGCAAAGTACGAGAAGCAGAATTTCTCACGCCATAGTCACGAGGGTTACACTATTGGCGTCATCGAGAAGGGAGCACAGCAGTTCTTTCGAACAGGCGGAAATCATATCGCGCCACAGGACAGCATCATCCTTGTTAATGCCGATGAAGTACACAACGGGCATTCGGCCTCAGAAGGCGGTTGGGAATACAAAGCAATGTACCCCGTACCACAGCAGTTTCAGACCTTGGGGCAAGAGCTTGGTTCACAAAATGTAGCGCTACCCTATTTCCCTCAACCTGTGGTTTATGATCCTGAACTAGCAAATCAGTTGCGATTGGTTTTTGAAACGCTAGAAAAATCAGACAACCGACTACTACGAGAAACTTTGATTTACGGCACGTTGATCAAACTAGCCAGCAAACACAGCACCCACCGGGCACCGCTCAAAGAATCAACCAGAGCTCAGCGACAAATACAGTTGGTCAAAGAGTTTTTGGAAGACTTCCCGCAAACGGACGTCTCGCTAGAAGAGCTCGCAAAACTGGCTGGGTTAAGCCCTTTTCATTTGCTAAGAGAGTTTCAAAAACAGTTTGGCTTCCCTCCCCATGCTTATCAAATTCAACAACGTTTACGAATGGCGAAGAAGTTGCTCAAACTTGGACAAAAAATTTCAGATGTAGCGCAAGAATGTGGCTTCCATGATCAAAGCCACCTGCATCGACACTTTAAAAAAGCCATGGGCGTCACGCCCGGTCAATACATTCGTCACAGCTAAAGAGCAATATTGTACAAGGCGTTATGCCGCTACCACGTTACCTTGATAGCCTGATTTTGGAACAACTAAGAATAAACTATGGACCACACTTTGCTGCTAAAAGAAGAATCAAAAGCTGCGCTATTTTGGCAAGGCACACTTGCGATGATGCCACTGAGTATCGCGGTGTTACCTTGGGGTTTACTCGCAGGCTCATTCGCGATTGATACTGGGCTTCACCCTTTGGAAGGACAAGCACTATCCGCCATTCTGTTCGCAGGTTCCGCGCAGCTCGTCGCGATGGGGATGATTAAATCGGGGGCAGGCTTGGTAACCATGTTACTAACAACGTTTTTTATCACCTCTCGACACTTCCTCTACAGTGTATCGATGCGCAGTAAAATTGCATCACTTCCTCTTAAATGGCGGTTATCACTCGGATTCTTACTCACTGATGAGCTGTTTGCGATTGTAGGTCATCATTCCGATAAACAATTTAATCGTTGGTATGCGCTTGGGGCTGGTTTGAGTTTTTACCTGTTTTGGAATATCGCGACATTGACGGGCATTATTGCGGGAAGCCTGATCCCTGAACTGAACGAAATGGGATTGGAATTTGCTGTGGCCGCGACTTTTATCGCAATTGTAGTTCCGACTATTAAAAATATGGCGGTGCTCGCGAGTGTTGTCGTGGCATTAGTGAGCTCGGTCGCCCTAACCTATTACCAAGTGGAAGGAAGTTTGATGATTTCGAGCATTTTAGCCATGCTTACAGGCTACTTTGTGGAACAAGTACAGGAGAAACACTAATGATCATGTTGTCTATTTTACTGATGACGGGACTTGTTTTCACCAGCCGCTACTTGTTTTTAGAACCCAAGCTACCACTGCGATTAGGGACACGTACACAAAAAGTGCTCAACTACGCCAGCCCTGCGGTACTCACTGCGATCTGGGCGCCTATCGTTTTCATTCCCGATGGAGCACTCAGCGTGAATGTGCACAACCCATTTTTATTGGCTGCCTTGCTGGCTGCGTTAATCGCGTACTTTACTAAAAATGTTCTTTTAACGACGGTGATCAGCATGGTGGTATTTCTCGTTCTGCGAATTTGGCTTTAATTCGCCACCCACTCAATCTCCAACAAGGTGACATCACCACACTTTAATCGTCCAAGGAAAATGTCACCTTGATGCACCTCACCAACTCCTTTTGGTGTGCCGGTCATTACCACATCGCCATCTTGAAGTGTTGTGTAACTCGTTAATTCATCCAAAATGGTTAGCGGCGGATAGAGCATCTGGTTAACGTGACCTTTTTGTACACGAACGCAGTTAATCAAGAGCTCTAGGTTAAGATCATTAATATCAATGTTATCCAAAGAGACAAATCGACTAAACACTGCGGAGCCATCAAACGCTTTAGCACGCTCCCAGGGCAACCCTTGTTGTTTAAGTGAAGACTGCAAACCGCGCTTGGTCAGATCCAATCCCAAACCGACCGCTGAATAACGTCCATCTTTGATCAGAAAACAGATTTCAGCCTCGTAATGAAGAGGCTCTTGATGAAATGAACGCAGAGTCGTCGATACGGAAGTCGCGGGTTTATTAAATACCACCATTTGCTCAGGGATCGCATTATCAAGCTCATGAATATGTTCAACGTAATTTCGCCCAACACAAAGCACTTTACCCACTTCTACTTTCTTTTCTTCAACTTGAATAACGCTCATCGCTCTTCCCTGCAAAACAAAAACCTCATCATAATCTAACCTATTGACTTAACGACACTAAATCCCATCCTCTAGTGTGAAAAATAAGACATTCACCCCGTTTTGAGTTTTGTATCATCTAATTGAAACATCACGGTATTTACAAAACAAATAGACAAAAAAGCCAGCACGAGGCTGGCTTTAAATCAATAAGGGTGAATGATTGTTCTCGCTAAATCCTATTATAGGTAGTAACGAGCACCTATCGCCCATTTGTCATCAGTTTCACGACCATGGTCATCATTTAGGTCAAACTGGTAACCCGCGTAACCAACAAATTTAGGCGTGAAGTTGTACTCTGCCTGCAGTGCCATTTCCTCACGAGCGGTTTCTGTTTTAGAATTTTTGAACTCTTTACCTTCAACCATCTCGTAGTTAACGCTCAAGTTTAAGCTGTTCGCTAGAGCGTATGCGATGATCGCTTCGTACGCATCACTTTCCGCCAAACGGTCGCCATTTACACTGAAGTTCATATTTTCATTTGAACCATATACCGCGGCAAGGAACAGACCTTGGCCGTAAGCGCCGTAAGATGCAGACACAACATGTGATTCTGCGGTGTGTTTACCTGTGTAAGCAGGGTGTTGGAAGTCACCACCGTTGTATGAGTAGCCAATTTTCGCGCCCATGATTGCGTAAGAAAGCGCAACTTGCATGCGGTCATCGTATTTAAGACCACCAGTGATAGTACCTGCGTCGTTACGCGTGTATTCATTATTTGCGCCTTGCCATCCAAGACCAACGTTAATCGCACCTGCTTCGCCTAAATCAAAGCCATTTCGATAAGACAGCATTTTATCCGCACGACCTGTGCCTAGGTTTCCGTGATCGTCGTAAATGAAGTCATTCGCAAACGCAATTGGCATATCCGCGATGCCTGCTACATCATAGTAAGGTGACCATTGCGTACCACCTACTGCACGACCGTAAACCTCATGTGTTAAACCTAAGTAACCTAGACGAGTTTTAAACGACTCTTCACCGCCATCTAAGTAGTTTAGAGCCCATTCACCACGTGCGTCTGCGGTGAAGCCATTGCCTAAATCTTGTGTCGCAGAGATATTGATACGAGGAGAGTTAGTACCAACATCCGTGTCACCTTGCTCTGAACCATTTAAGTTAACAGAAACGTGGCCGCCCATCGAAAATGTTGTGCCATCGTTATTATAAAGTTCCACTGCCACTGCTTGAGTGCCGAAAGTTGCTGCTGCGATTGCCGCTGCTAATAATTTTTTATTCATTTCTAAATCCATTACTTATTAGTTGGTTAGTCAGTTTTAGACCCAGCTCTGATTCACTTTCGTAAAACGAAATGATGAACACAGAAAGGAATACAAAGGCCCTCTGGGGCATCTTTTCCGCCAGAATGGATTTACCTTTGTGTAACAACTGCCGACACTTTATTTGATTAGTTCCTGATAACCGAGTGAAAAATTCTCAGCAAAAAACTAAAAAGCAAACGTTTACTTATCCGAAAAAAAATCCAGGCGTAAAAACCTTACAAAAAGAAATGCTTTAACGAGATAGTGCTCACAAATACTTGATGAACCCCAACTTTTGAAAATAACTTTCCCGTCAAAATGAAATATTTACTTACATTTTGGAACCAAAATAGGTTCAGGAACTTTTTGAAAAAAGCACGGTCTCCAATAGAAGGCAGAAAAACCTCAAAAAAGATAAAACCTTTCTTTTTATAAGAGATATAAGAAGGGGCACTTATTCTCGCCAGCAATAAAAGTGCAATCAAATCATAACTTAACAGAAATCTATCTTTCATTTTCAGGGTTTACCTTAGCGTCATCAACACATCGGGCAAGAAAGCCCATCGATTACAACTAGGGTAATAAGAAAATGAAAAAGGCAGCACTAACTACTGCAATTCTTACAGCATTGGTATCAGCACCATCATTCGCAGCAACAGTATACAAAAACGACGGTACTGAATTAAAAGTTGGCGGCCGCGTTGAGTTCCGTGGTGACTTCATCGGTTCAGGTGGTGCTGAAGTTGAAGGCTCAATGGAAGATAAAAGCCGCGCTCGTCTTAATCTAAAAGGTAAAACGGACATCGGCAATGGCCTTTCTGCATTCGGTGTTTACGAAGCCGAGCAAAAAACGGGCAAGAGTGAATTCAAAAACCGCTACATGTATGCAGGTGTCGACTCTGATATCGGTGCTTTCTCTGTAGGTCGTCAAGACATGGCTGCAATCATCATCTCTGACATGACGGATATCACTGAGTTCTCTGGTGTTCAGCAAGTTATCGATTCGTCTTCTGATAAGCAAGACAGCGTTTTCGCATACCGTGGTGCGTTTGATGCGCTACAACTGCAAGCAACCTACCAAGCAAACTCTAGCGATAACGAAGATAAATACGGCATCTCTGGAATGTACTCACTGCCAATGGGCCTAGACCTCGGTCTTGCATATTCTGGTGGCGACGTAGATAAAGACAACTCTGAAGATCAAATTCTAGGTGGTATCGCTTACTCGATGGATAACCTTTACCTAGCAGGTACTTATTCTCAAGGGTCCCTGACTGACTCTGAAGACTTTACGGCTTACGAGCTAGTCGCAAGCTACAAAGTAGCGAGCAAAGTGACACTTGCTGCGCTATACACAGCTCAAGAGAATGATCCAGACAACGGTTCAAAGTACGACACCGTTGAAGGTATCGAGCTTGTTGGTTACTACAAACTAAACAGCAACTTCCGTACTTACCTGTCTTACTACATCAACCAACTTGATGAAGCAAAAGATCCAGCAACAGGTCTAGTAACAGAAGGCGAAGATACACTGCGCCTAGGCGTACGTTACGATTTCTAATTCACTCTTGTCCTAAGAGCGAGTCCACTTGGCCAGCACCTTTGCTGGCCATTTTTTGTGTAACCCAACACAACTCGATAAGTTTTCACAATATCCAAGCATCGCTCTGCAATGAAAAACGAGCGTAACGACTCCTGCTTCTGCCCTCTTTTAATGCGATTTGTCACTAAGTTAGTGCATTTCTCCTAATAGCCAACCGAACTAAAACAAAAAAGCCAATTAAAATCAAACAGATAAAAATTGGCACGCGTTCTGCAATACTAATTATGCAAATGCATGGCAGCGTTTGTGCTTCTCGTTCTTTGTACCTGTTATAACAGGCACGTCCTTTGAATTGGTAATGTCGCCTCCCTCTGGGAGGCATTTTTTTATTGGCGCGAAAAACAATAGGACGTATGATCCCGCCACCTCTATCAAACTGGAATTTTTCAATTGAATCATCATCCTGTTCAAGGTGCGTCCTGGATGCTAACAGCTGGCTTGGCATTCGCCATAGTGAACAGCTTCGCCCAAATTGCTAGCATCAACTTTGGTGTCTCTTCCACCACATTCGCGTTATTCCAATACGCTATTGCCTTATTTGTCATTCTGCCCTATCTGCGTACACTTGGAATTAGACGCTCACTAAGAACCCAACACTTTGGTTGGCATGCCTTCCGTATTTTTCTCTCTGTTATCGGGATTCAGCTTTGGCTTTGGGCACTCGCTTATCCAGTTCCGATTTGGCAAGGCATTGCGCTGCTGATGACCTCTCCATTATTTGCAACGGTTGGATCTGGCTTGTTACTCAAAGAGAAGGTAGGTACTGCACGCTGGTTAGCAACATTAACAGGGTTTGTTGGTGCTATGATCATTCTTGAGCCGTGGGCAGATTCATTTACATGGGCGACCCTGCTTCCTGTTGGCGCCGCATTTTTCTGGGCAGCGTATTCTCTGATGGTAAAGAAAATGTCGGTCAACGATCCGCCCTCAACCATGGTTGTCTATTTATTACTGCTGATAACGCCGTTTAATATCTTATTGGCAATACCGACATTTACGATGCCAAATACCTGGACGATATGGGGCGTACTTTTAGCCGCAGGCGCGCTTACAGCACTCGCTCAATGGGCTATCGTTAAAGCATATGCAGTAGCAGACGCCTCGTTTGTGCAACCATTTGATCACGCAAAACTGCCTTTGAATGTCGTTGCTGGCTGGTTGGTGTTTGGCTGGGTACCACCTGGTCGTTTATGGCTAGGCGCCGCGATTATTATTGCCTCCATTGCGTTTATTACGCACTGGGAATCGAAAAAGACAAAGCTAGTTGAAAGAAAAGTCTAATTTCAAGGTTCTATATTTTCAGGAAAGGAAATGAGGAACACCATATGAGTCAACCAATCAAAATTACACTGTACCGCTGGGCTGGTAGTTGGGGTCCATTCAAAGTCAATATTCCTTGTGGTGAATGTACGTTAACTAAAGATATTTTGACGGATACTTTTAAAAACGAACTCGCTGATGTCCCCGTTGAACTGGAAGTAAAAGATTGGTTATCACATTGGTGGGAACCATTAAAAGCAGGGGCCTGGCATGCACCGATTCTTATTGTCGAAGGAAAAGTGGTCAGCCAAGGAGAAGCGCTAAACCGGGGCGTGCTTGTGCAATCAGTTATCGCTGAATGGGTCAAACGCGATGAGCTAAAAGGCAACATTGTTTATGGTAAAGCCACCTGCCCTTACTGTGTCAAAGCGAAACAACTACTTGACGATGCTGGTGTTCAATACGAGTATCATGACGTGGTTAAAGACAGCGCCGCTTTGTATCGCATGATCCCCGAAGTAAAAGCCATCATTGGAGAAAAAACGCCGGTAACAGTGCCGCAGATCTGGTTGGATGGAAAGTATGTTGGAGGCGCTGACGATTTAGAAAAGTGGTTAGCAGCAAAGGGGCTAGATAAAGTGCCTAATAATGTCGTGGAGATACCAAGCCAATCCGCTTAGCGTTTGATTCAAATGCCATCCGTCTTTGAGTAGTGGTTTACCAATGTTGTTCAATATGTAGGCTGCCACTAAAAACAAGACAGATAAAAGCAAAAAGCCCTGATTCTTCAATCAGGGCTTTTTAAATTATTTCGCCAGTTTTTTCATAACACGAGCAAAAACAGAAGCTTTTTTCTTCTTCGCTTTACCGTAAAGCGCTTTGTGCATCGCGTCTTTTGCAATCATCTGGCCAATATAAGCACCACCAAGTTCGTTACCCATGACCTTCTCCTGAATGTATTGACTTAACTATGTTGTAATTTTACACCATAATTAGATAAAAACAAGACTGGCGTCACATTTATTTTGTAATTAACTTTCAGGTTGGTTCTGATTACTTTTTCGAAACGGGCGCCTATCGCTTAGGTTGCTGGTATGTTTTACCCGCTGCGACGTACGTATCTTTCTGTTTGATTTCAAAGAATGTTTCAAAGAACCACGCAGAAAATTTGATCAAGTGATCGCCTTCATTCATAACGTGCTCCACGTATTCTTGCTCTTCTCCGGACTCGTCTTCTTGAGTGGTAATATGGTAAATACGTTTCTCGCCATCAACTTCTGCAAGACCAAACTGACCCGTTAGGGATTGTGCCGCTTGTGCAACTTCTTCTTCCTCACACGCCTTCAAGACTTCGAGTGCCTTTGGCATGCTTTCTTGCTGAGTAATTTCTTTTACCAGTGTTTCAAATTCGTTTTGTTGCATTCTTTCACCTAACGATTAGAGATCGGATAGTCATTTGGGCAGAAAGGTATCCCCAAGCTGAGAGGAGCTTCAGGCATTGCCCTCTTCCTCTCAAACTGAGTCATTCAATATACACAATGATCCTGACTTAATTTAGCAGCGCATTTTAGAAAGCTGCCTCTTTCGTTGCAAGTATATTCAGGTGGAAGTTTCTGCTTGAATCGTCCCTTCTGGCACTTTACGAAATTGGCTTAGTACGAGAACAAAACAAGAAAGTAACGCAATAAACAAATAAAACACCCCAAGCTGGTTTTGATTCGTGACCCAAGAATCTACCAAGTATCCGCCAAACAACCCGGCTAAACACATTTGAATTGATCCAGATAGCGCAGAAACCGCTCCGGCCTGTTGCTTATGTGGCGACAGCAACAAACTAATTGATACCGGAAACGACATGCCTTGGGCAAAACTTAAACACGTAAATGCCACTAGTAATGAAAATACACTGAAGGGTGTAACCAACAATATGAAGCCAGCAATAGCAACAATCGCGAAACTCATCAGCAAGATTTGCTGAGCTTTGTAACGAGCGTTGATCAAATTAAGCACCAAGCTACCCGTCAGCAAACCAACTGACGGTATGATCATCAAAGAACCGTAATCTGCCGCCGTTAAGCCTAACTCTTGTTGCATTAAAAATGGATACAAGGAAAGCGTGACCAGAGCCGATAAATAACTAAGCCAGTTGTAGCTCGCACTACCAATCACTTGAGTATTCGTTAACAGGCGCAAATAATTTGCACTCACCTGCCCTACTTTAAATTTTCGCTTCGGGTAAGGCAGCGTTTCTGGCAGCACCAATAAACCAAGCGTAAAAATTGCCATTAAGTAAATCAGCACAAACACAAAGACAGCATGCCAGCTCAGGTGAAAAGCAATCCAACCACCAAACAGCGGAGCAATAATTGGCATCACAGATGCCGTGACTGAAATATAAGATAGCGCTTTAGTTAATTGCATACCGTCATAACTGTCACGCAATACGGAGCGACCAAGCACCGAGGCACTACCCGCTCCCAAACCTTGAAGTAACCGCCCCGCTTCAAGAGCAATAATGTTGTCCGAAAAGGCGATACAAATAACCGTACCAACTAGGTACACACTTTGGCCCAGAATAAATACTGGTCGACGACCAATCGCATCAGACAATGGGCCATAAAAAAGCTGAGAGATACCGAAACCAACGAGAAATAGTGTGACGAGATTCTGAATCGAATGTTGCGGCAAATTCAAGTCATGACCAATCAATGGTAAAGAAGGAAGATAAATACTAACGCCAACTTGGCCTGTGGCAATGATCATCATCGCTAATAACAATGGTGTTTTACGCAAACGTTCCTCCTACTTTGTGACAGATTGATGGCAAACAGTGTATATTTGATACTCAAAGATGATAATCAGCTAAGTTGGAAAGGAATTAATTCCCAAGGAGACACAATGGACTGGATTCAAAGCGTGAAGAGTTATATTCGTGTGGTCGAAGAAGGTAGCTTTAATGCCGCAGCGCGGAAACTCAATACCACCAGCTCAGCTATCAGTAAACGAGTTCAATGGCTAGAAGATAAAATTGGCGTTCAGCTACTTAAACGCACGACCCGCTCTATTAGCCAAACCGAAGCTGGTGCGCTGTTTTATCAACGAGCAAAAAATCAGTTGGATTCATGGCAATCAGTATTAGATGAAACTCGCTCAGTCAATCAATCACCAGCGGGGTTATTGAAAATTGGCGCGACACTGGCGGTTGGTTCTAAGTTTTTGGTGCATTACCTAGATGATTTTCTTGAGAAATATCCAGACATCACGCTTCAATTAACGACAACGCTACCAGGCCAATTGCCAGAGCTAAGCTTAGACCTGTTTATTAGCCGGGAATTAGAGCAACTGAACTCTCTGAGTTTCAAAGCCACTGCGCTTTTCGAACATAAAGCCCAGTTTTACGCTGCGCCTAGTTACCTAAAAAAATACGGCACCCCACAATGCGTTGAGGATCTGACAGAGCATAATGTCCTGATTTGGGGTGAAAAGCCCTCACGAGAAATCAAAACCAATCGAGGTAAACGTATCAGCTTGTCCGGTAACTTTGCCACGACTAACCCAGAAGCGCTGTTTCATGGTGCCAAAAGAGGCATGGGTATTCTGATGACGAATAACGTCATGATCAAAGATGATCTCAAATCCGGAGCGTTAGTGCCTATCTTGCCCGATATCACGGCAGATAAAGCCACTGTATATGCCTACTATCCAAAGCTGGATTATCAACATACCCGGACTAAGCTGTTCCTCGATTATCTCAAATCGCGATTAGAAGAGGAGAAGCGTGCTTAGCTTGAATTTCTAGCGCTATATATCGATGAGGTTCAAGCATAAAAACATGAAAATAATGATTTGTTCGTTCACAAAATTTGAAAAATTCGCCTTAGTAACCGATAGTTTATTTGATGCATATCAAATAATAATTCTTCGTGTCTCACACGATATGGTAATCACAACGCTAGGTGAAATGCTCAATGGGTCAGGTACAAATCAGTTTCCACAAAATTGATGAAATATTGAAGCTAAACGGCACGGCTCAGCTAAACCGAGTCACGTTAGATATTCATCAACAATTGCAGAGCCATTGCACTTGCGTTGTAGAAGTTGCGCATCTTCAGCATTCGGCTCATACCATCTCCTTCGCCAGCAATGGAAAAATTACAGACAATCTAAGCTACCACCTTTCAGGCACCCCCTGTGAAAAAGTGGCAAAAGACATTGGCGAACATATTTTCTATCAGGACCAAGTTTACAAACGCTTTCCAGAAGATCAGATGTTTCAAGAGGATGGCATTCAAGCTTACATTGGCCTGCCATTGAAGACACAAAATGGCGAGGTTCTGGGAATTTTATTGTCTACCTTTACCCGAAGCATCCACGCTAAGGAAGCTCAAGATATCCTCGACTTCCACCGCTTTTATGCCAATGTCATTATTCACAGCTTACGTGAAAAGTGGGTCAGTGAACGTTCAGATAAGCTTCTTAATCAGCTTAGCTATGAAGTATCGCATGATAACCTAACTGGGCTGCTCAACCGTAGCTGTTTAGCTGATACCTTGGAGACATTGACGCAACAGGCCACTCGTCCATTCAGTTTGGCTTATCTAGACATCGATAACTTCAAGTCGATCAATGATATCAACGGAAACTACATCGGCGACCAAATTATTAAGTTTACGGCAAACGCCATTCAACAGAGCTTGTCATCGCCAAACAACGCTTTTCGTGTCGCTGGAGATGAATTCGCCTTCATTACTTACGACGAAGATCCTGTCGCCGTGTGTCAGGAAGTACTCGACAAAATTGAAAGCGGCTACAGCGACAAATCTAACCGAATTTCTTTCACTGTTAGTATTGGTATCGCGCGCGCACCAGTACATATGTTGAACAGCGATGAGCTAATTTTGAATGCCAGTCTCGCTCTCAAAGACTGTAAAAAACATCGCGATACACGAATTCAGCATTACGACACACATCTTAGCGCCCTTTATCACCGTAGAACGCAGCTTATTGAAGCCATGCGCATTCAACTAAGCGCTGACATACATGATAGCGAAGAGTTGTATGTCGTTGTTCAGCCAATCGTAGATATCACAAGCGATCGCTGGAATTACTTTGAAATCCTAGCCCGCTGGAACAGCAATGTTTACGGAAACATCTCCCCTGCGGAATTCATTGAAGCTGCCGAACAATCAGGCCTGATTATCGAGTTGGGTGAACGTATTATTGAGCTCGCATGTATCGCAAAACAAGAGCTAGAGGCCAACTTAGGATACAAAGTTAAACTCTCTATCAATTGCTCTGCGTATGAGCTGGTCGACTCTAACCGCTATATTAACCACCTAACTAACATGGTTGAAAAGTATCAGCATGAAGCAAAAGACTTTGTTATAGAGCTCACCGAGACCGTTTTACTCTCGCAAAGTGGCCGTGAACAGATGGTACTTAACTCATTGCGGTACTTAGGTTTTAAGGTCGCGTTGGATGATTTTGGTACTGGCTACTCAAGCTTGAACTATATACACAATTATCCGATTGATAGCATTAAAATCGATGCAACCTTCGTTCAAAACATGCTCTCAAATACAACCTCTGAACAAGTGGTGTTTTTGATAGCGCAATTAGCAGAACTGCTTGATGTGGATTTGATTGCCGAAGGCGTAGAAGACGATAGAGCATTACAAAAATTAATTGAAATGGGCTGCCACTACATTCAAGGCTATTTCTACTCTCGCCCACACAGTGTTGATGAAATCGTACACCTGATAAATGAACGTGAAGTGCGGAGCGCCTAAGAGCTCTAAACAAGCGACGGTCATGGAATGTAAATCTAGTTAATGCACAAAGTAAAAGAGACCAAGCTATGCTTAGTCTCTTTTTATTTTTTGAGCGAAGTACTTTGTTACAGCACTGCTTTCTCTTTATCGCGTAATAGCTTATCCATTTCATCTCTGTTCGCGACAAAGGTTGCCATCTCTTTCTTAGGAACAGAGCTCGCCATTGGGATGTTTGCTCGCATAGCGTTAACTGGACGGCCGTATTCAATCAATTCATAGTGAAGATGTGGCCCTGTCACTCGACCTGTTTTGCCGGAAAGACCGATACGCTGGCCTCGAGAAACCTTTTGCCCTTTTTTCACCAGAATCTTACTTAGGTGTAAGTAACGGGTTTTGTATTTGCTGCCGTGCTCAACAACCACGTAGTTACCCGCATAAGGGTGTTTACGAGTCATGATCACTGTACCGTCACCAGTAGAAACGACTGGAGTACCGGTTGGTACGGCAAAGTCAGTACCGTTGTGCGGCGCGACACGCCCCGTTACTGGATGTAAACGATTAGGATTGAAGCCAGAACTGATACGCCAACGGCTACTTACAGGATAACGCTGGAATGCGCGCTGCAAGCTCTCGCCTTTAGCATTGTAGAATTGACCATCGGTATGAAGGTAAGCTGTGATTTCACGTCCACGATTGTAGATCTTAATCGCCTCAATTTCGTTCTTGCCCGTTGGTACACCATTGATGCTTTGCGAACGACGAACGACTTCAAATCGATCACCTGCACGAAGATCACGCCCAAAGTTGAGCTGCTCTTTGAGTAAGCTCACAACTTGACTCACTTCTGCCGACGTTAGACCTAGTCGACTTGCAGAAGAAGAGAAACTGCCTTGAATAACACCAACCAAAGGTTCTTGGCTCCACACGCCAGGAATCGAGATATCGGTAAAATCATAGCTACCATCGCTATTTAGTTGGTAGACCACTTTATCTGCAATAGAAAATTGCAGTTCCATTTTCTCTAACTCGCCTGTCGCATCATCACGCCAAAAACGGAGCGTATTGCCCGGCTTTAGTGTATCAAGTGCAAGGTAATTCAAATCCGTTTCCATTACTTTCATTAACGAGCTATAACCGAAACCGAGCTGGCTAAAAATAGTGCTTAGGTTGTCACCTGCTTGGATTTGATATTCGAAGTTCGGGGGAGTGACAACTTCGGCAGTTGTCGCATCAAGAATTTTTTCAACGACCTGAGATTCAGGCAGGTTCAATGCGATGGTTTTGGTTAAAGATGACTCTTTGAGAGAGTGAGAAACACCAATCGCAACTAAAACTGGCAAGGAGTATAACAGCAGCGCTCTACGACTTGTCAGATTCGGCAACCGTCTTGTAATTTCATTTGTAGACACGGGAATTACTATCTCCTTTCAAACAAGGCTCATAGCTTATGCATTCCCGTATAAGAAATCACTATGAAATTTCGAGATCTAGCGCAGAAAACACTGAATTTTTACAGAACTCAAAAAAAATTCATCACTGTTGCATATGTAAGTTATTCCCTACACGCTTTAATGTGGATGAATTTAATTGATTTGGCGTATCTGCCATTGCTTGATCGTCACCATGCGCTAAATATGAAAGCGCGATAATGGCATCACTTTCCCATGTAATTTGGGTAAATTTAACGCGGTCACCGACAAAAATACTGTCTAAAAGGACAACTCGGCTCGGCACGGGGTCAAACTTAAACAAGCCAACATAGTTAAACGAACCGCTACCTTGTGTCGTTACAATCATCGGTGCAGCAATCCATGAAACACTCTCAATCTCACGCTGACTAATAAACGCAGTTGGAACGAGTACCTGACCTTTTGTCGCACCTGCATCATAATCGCCTATCAAATAGCCGTTTTCTTTATCCCACTCATCAAGAAAAGTGACCGCTCCCTGCTCTGGTACTTGAATCGTCCATGGGTTGCGTGAAGTAATTCCCAGCGTCTCTTGCACAATAACATTGGTTTCTGCTTCCGTTTGAGGGAACTTAGCCATGATCTCTTCATCAGACAAACTAAAGCGATAAACACCCGCGATCACAACCACGACCAATAATAAGATCGGAATAAGAAGAATAAGTGGTATCGGCAGGATTCTTTTGTGAGCCATGAAGACTTCCTTGTTTAAAGGTATAAATGAAAAAGCGAGTATAGCATTGTATACCCAAATGATTTCATCCCTTCAGTGTTTCAAAATTAAACTAAACTGACTGTATCCAAATGATTTTCAAGCCCAGAGTTCATAACTGGCCACTGACACTGCTCTCAGTGTTCCAAATTCATTGGTGTATTGGGAAGAATAGGTAATCACGATGACAACAACCATTCATACATGCGAATGCGCTTGCGGTTTAGTTGAGCTCCGTTGTAAGGGAGAACCCATCCGTACATCTGTCTGCCATTGTTTTGAATGCCAAAAGCGGACAGGCAGTGTGTTTGGGGTACAGGCTCGCTTTGATAAAGAGCACGTAACCTTAAACGGTGAAGTCACCTGCTATACCCGAATGGGGGATGATGGCAGCGAGGTTCAGTATGAGTTTTGCCCTTCTTGCGGCACGACAATGCGCTTATTGGTCTCTACATTTCCTGAAATCATGATCATTCCCGTCGGTCTTTTTACTGATAAAGAGTTCCACCAACCAACGGTTTCCATCTATGAGCAGAGGAAACATGGATGGGTGAGTTTCGAATGTACAATGGAACACATCAGGTAGGGGAAATCCCCCTCTATGTCGTTATCACGGTCAACGCAAAAGCTCGATAAATGAGATTTTTTTGAGAATGATCAACCGAGTTTTACTGTAAGGGGTTTCGTAACGCGGTGTGAGCGTTATAATCGGCTCCTAACATTTGGTGGGGTTTTATTGTGATTTCCAGACTTCCTCGTTGGGTGGAATATGGCGCGTTTCTACTTGCCCTTCTCGCGGGCTGCGTCAATGCCGTTGGTCTTCTCGGCTTTCAACATCAAGCGATAACACATCTTTCGGGAACCGTAACTCAGCTAGGGAACAGCTTGCTAACAGGTGTGGATAGCTCCATTCACCTGCTCTTCATCGTATTTAGCTTTTTGATCGGTGCTGCCTTTAGCGGTTTTTTTATTGAGAGCAGTGCGTTAAAACTAGGGCGAAGATATGGTGTTGCACTGTGCATAGAAGGGAGCTTGCTCCTACTCAGTTTGGGCTTTTTGGTGCAAGGGGATTTGTACGGCCAATATCTAGCGTCAGCAGCATGTGGATTACAAAACGCAATGATCACTACATTCAGCGGCGCAGTAGTCAGAACCACACATATGACTGGGATCATCACCGATCTGGGGATTATGATTGGAGAAAGCTTAAGAGGTCGTCAATTTGATCGACGTAAAGCAAAGCTATTCCTATTCATTTTCTTCGGATTCTTGCTTGGCGGTGTCGCAGGAGCCGCACTATTCGTGGTGTATGGATTATATACGCTCGTTTTCCCTGCAATATTGGCTTTCGCTACGGCTCTGATCTACTGGAGTTACCTTTACGTGCTTAGTCGCCAACAAAAAGCATAAAATCTCGAACCGATTGAGGCCGAATGCTTCAATCGGTTGTAGCTCAACTCTCTCACCGCTGCACATCATAATAAACGTTTTATCGTGTTGTAACGCAGCTAAAAAACCTTATAACAGCTAGGGCTAACAGGGCTTCCGGCAAAAAGTTAGTTAGATCAAAGTCACATTTGTTTAGCGTTTTATTATTCCAGTCACAATGCGCCCCATAATTCTCTGCGCTGCCCGCGCTCCGTGCTACAATTTTCTAACACAAGCAACATATTCGTATACACTTATACGTTATTTGACCAATTACCCGACAAATCGGCTGAATAACTAGATGTATTTAATGAATAGTATTGCAATGGATGCAGTTTGCGGGTACCCTCCGCAAAACTGTGATTAAATACGGATGTTTAGTGAATATTTATGTCATGGAAATGGCAAGTATTGACTAGTAGTAACACGAGACAACTATGCATAACACCACTAATGCTACTGAAGCTCCTAAGGGCAACTTTTGGATGTTTTTCATCCCTTCCCTAATCGGTCTTCTACTCTTTATGGCTCCGATCTCATACGATGGCGGCCTAACTATCCCTGTTGCGGTTATGGCAAAAGTCATCCCGGCAATATTAGGCGATACCTTGATCGCTATCGTCACCAGTATCATCGCTTTCATGGCAGTCGCTTCTGTTCTTTGCAAAATTTTCAAGCCTGCAGCGATTTTACGTAATGGATTTTTAAACGGTCTTTTCAATCCATCGCCACTTTGGCTTATTGTTCGCTTAATCGGTGGTGCAGCCGTATTAATGACATTCTTCCAAGTGGGTCCAAAAGCGATTTGGGAAGAAAATACGGGTGGCCTTGTTCTTACCGGTCTTCTACCAACTTTGTTTGCGGTGTTCATTTTTGCGGGCCTACTCCTTCCGCTTCTTCTGAACTTTGGTCTTCTTGAGCTGTTTGGCGCATTACTGAGTAAAATAATGCGCCCGGTATTCAACCTGCCTGGACGTAGCGCAATTGACTGTATGGCGTCTTGGTTAGGCGACGGCAGTGTTGGTATCTTGCTAACCAGCAAACAGTACGAAAATAAATTCTATACTCAGCGTGAAGCCGCAGTTGTCGGGACAACGTTCTCAGCAGTATCGATCACGTTTAGCTTAGTGGTTATCGCTCAGGTACAGTTAGAGCATCTGTTCCTACCTTTCTACGGCGCAATCTGTTTAGCAGGTATTGTCGCTGCGGTTATCATTCCTCGCTTACCGCCGCTAAGCCTGAAGAAAGATCGTTACATTGATGGAAGCAACCCAGATAAAGATGCTGACGCCGTACCAGAAGGCCACACCACATTCTCATGGGGTATGGATCTAGCACTTAAGCGCGCGGGTCAGGTAACATCTGTTCAGTCGGTATTTAAAGAGGGCGTACATAACGCAATCGACATGGTGTTTGGTGTACTGCCTGTGGTTATGGGTCTGGGTACCGTGGCATTAGTGATTGCAGAGTACACTCCTGTATTTGAAATTCTAGGTCAGCCATTCATTCCATACCTAGAGCTACTGCAAATCCCAGAAGCTGTCGCCGCATCACAGACTATTGTTGTTGGCTTTGCGGATATGTTTATCCCGGCAATTTTAGCGGCATCAATTGATAATGAAATGACACGTTTTGTTATTGCAGCAATGTCAGTAACTCAGCTTATCTACATGTCAGAAGTTGGCGCCCTACTACTAGGCAGCAAAATTCCAGTAAACATTGTAGAACTGTTCGTTATTTTCATTCTGCGTACGCTAATCACATTACCTGTGATTGCTGGTGTTGCTCATCTGATTTTCTAAAATCAAAGCATCAATCAACAAAGGCTCCGCATTGTCGGGGCCTTTTTTATGTCTAAAACTCTATCTACAGCTCTATTCAGATCACTTAATTAGCAAACGCTCATAACTTACAACGAACAGCTCCAATCACGCCCCCTTTTACGACAGTTAAGTCGCTCTCATCTCACCAATAACGCCAACCTGAAACACTATGCTTTACACAATTCTTTTCATTATGACGCTTTCATTAACAGAGCGCACAAACCTGATCAAACTCACGGTTTTTGTCGTAACTTACCGTTTTGTTTAAATTTGGTTAAAAAAGACAACAAATAGACTCATGTTTTTGACAAAGATGTCGATAAAAAAGATAACCAAACACAATAGGTTTCTCTTGATGCGGATTCACCCGTTTAAAAAGAGGTGAAAGCATAGTGAAGCCAACCGGGAGAATCAGAGGAAAGCTCATGAAATTTAGACATAAGGTTGTCACAGCCTCGTCATTTTTGCTGCTAATTACCGTGTCACTACTGTCGACGCAACAAGTTATGACGATCCGCTCCCAAACGCAGGAGCACATTGACTCGAGTGTGAACGAGATATTGACCAGTGTTGGCAATACCGTGCAATCAGAAATGAATGCTAAAAAGGATCTCGCTCGTTCTATTACTGAAGTTATCGAACTTAATCCAAGTTCACACAACTACGTTCAGAACATTCTTGAGCGACCAACACCAAAAGCCAGCTTTCTTGCGATTGGCTTTGGTTATGAAAGCAATGGCTTCGTGATTGAAAATGACGACGGCTGGGAAGCAGGACCAGACTACGATCCGCGTCAACGTCCTTGGTTCATCGCAGCTAAAAACAAAGGCGATTTGGTCGTAACAGACCCATACGTCGATGCGTCTTCAAAAAACGTAATCATCTCTGTTGGTACACCTGTAAAAGAAAACGGCCAGTTCTTAGCTGGTATGTTTTATGACCTCGAACTAACTACCCTTTCTGACCTCGTCAACCAAGTTAATCTGTTTGACGCTGGTTACTTATTTTTGGTCACCGCTGATGGGACAACCATTGCCCACCCTCAAAGTAAGTACAACGGTGAAAAAGTTGGTAGCTACCTGCCACAGGTTGATCTTACACAATCAACGCAACACATTGAGATCGATGGCGATCGTTATATGATTAACTTGACTCACATCCCGGGCGAGAACTGGTACGTAGGTTCAGTTATTGATGAAGCTATCGCCTACTCTGCCGTAGGAGAGCTTCGCAACAGCGCTATTATTTATTCAATCATTGCCGTGATTGCTTCTGTTATTGCACTGACTCTACTCATTCGCACGCTCATGCGTCCGCTGGACACTTTAAACAACGCGATTAAAGATGTTGCGTCAGGGAAAGGCGATCTTACACAGCGCCTTGAAACTGATACTGACCAAGAATTCTCAGAGCTTGCTACAAACTTCAATACGTTCATGGAAAACTTGCAACAGCAAATTATTGAGTCGAAGAGTATTTCTGATCAAATTTTGAATGGCACTCAAATCACCGCTGAGGGTGCAAAAGATTCGGCAGGTGCTATTCAAACTCAGCTACAAGAGCTAGAACAATTAGCCACCGCGATGCACGAGATGTCTGTTACCGCGACTGAAGTTGCCAATAATGCGCAAGGCGCAGCGAGTGCAGCCAAAGAAGCTGATCAAGCAACGGTTGAGGGCTCTTCTGTGGTCGGTGAATCAACACAAACGATCAACATGCTTTCCGATAGCATTGACCTTGCTGTCGAAGAAGTGCAAGTGCTTGAATCTGCAACCGCCAACATCGAAACGATTCTAAAAGTCATCAACGATATTGCGGACCAAACGAACTTACTCGCGTTGAATGCCGCGATTGAGGCTGCACGTGCGGGAGAATCTGGCCGAGGCTTCGCCGTCGTTGCTGATGAAGTTCGTACACTGGCGCAACGAACTCAAGAATCAACAACAGAAATTCGTACTATGATTGAGCAGTTGCAATCTGGCGCATCATCTGTGGCAAATGCTATGCATCAAAGCAAGGGTAGCGCTGTAGAAGCCGTAGAAAAAGCAGACTTGGCAAACAACGCGCTACAACGTATTCGTGATGCGATTCAGCGTATTTCTGATATGAACTTACAAATCGCCTCAGCGGCGGAAGAACAAAGCTTAGTTGCGGAAGAGATCAACAACAATACGGTGAATATTAAAGACCTATCGACTCAAGTCGCCGAATCTGCAAATCGAACTAACGATGCTATGCAGGCACAGCAAGAAGATGTGTATAAACAAGATCAAATATTAAACCGATTTACAGTCTAGTCTTCACCTAAACAAAAACAGCGAGCCAATGCTCGCTGTTTTTGTTTTTAGACCTCTATCGCAGTGGTATCTAGACTTAGAACGCCTAGTTTTTAGTGTTGTTGCCACTCGGCTCAAAACTGTTATCACGTTTGCTATACTGCCTTTCCCACTCTAGTTGAATTCAACATGGATATAGCGGTCATTGGAGCGACGATAATAACGATCATCCACTTTTAAATAGGTGAAATCTCCAATCTTTATGTAGGTACTATTACGAGGAATTCGGTCGTGGTAGTAGTAACTGCGTCTTGGTCGTCGAGACTCCACATAAATAACGTCACGATGTTTATACTTATGTTTATGCTTGTGCTTGCGTTTATGATGATGGTGATGCTCATGATGGTGATCATATCGATGACCATGCCTATGTTTCGGGTCAGCCATCACTTCTGTACTGAACACACCTAAAGACAATATAACGCCAACCATGGCAAAAGATAATTGCTTTGACACAACAGAGCCTCTTATTAATATCAATAGCAACATAATAGGTAGGTGAATCACTGCACATGTCAGTCTTTCGCCAAGGAGTTTTACTACAAGGTCAAAGCTTATCGTGATTATCAGAGAAAGGTAAAGTATCACTGATATTGATAACTTTTTAAGTCCTCTGTGTTTGGGTTATAAACACAAAAAAGCCGCCCGTTATACAACGGGCGGCTCAGTTTTTAAATAAGCTAGCGTGATTTTATACTGCTTGGGCAAACAGCAAGAAACAGCCGAATAGGAAGATCATGCTCATTCCCATTACGCCGCCACCAGCTTCATAAATACTGTCATCTTCTACTGGCACTCGACGCACTTTCATTGTCATTGATAATGGGACAAAGACCGCGAGAAACACAAGAATAATCCCCGCGTAGCTAAGAATAGCCAAGAAGTGTTCTGGCGCATATACAGCACCTAGTAGTGGTAGCACAAAAGTAGTAACAAAAATCACTGGCTTACTTGCTTTCAGTAGGTCTGCATTTTGATCGTATAGCGCCATTGCCACACCTAAGAACGATGTTAACAGTGCTAACCCAGTGAACATGGATAGGATAAACTCCAAACCCTCGTATTGCTGACCTAATACCGAGATCAACTCCGTTACGTTGGAGTATTGAACAAGCTCATGAGGTGGTAGGTTACCGACAACCGCTAACAACCATAATAAGTAACAAACAAGCGGAATAGTTGAACCCACGATAATCATATTACGCAGTTGAGTTTTGCTCGCTTCTTTGTTGTAAGTTACAAGCGATGGGATCACGACCATAAAACCGAAACTGGTGAAAAGCACCGAGCTTGTCTTAATTAGCGCCATCTTATTGTCACTCACGACTTCATCAAGTCCCTCAAACGAGACGCTTGGTGCAAGCGCAAAAAGTGTCAGAATCAGCGCCACGATCATGCCTAGGAACAAACCGCGATTAAGCTTATCTACAACCCCTGTGCCTGCCGAAACAATGATACCGACTAAAAGAGTAAAACCGACTTGGCTTGCGATCGTAGATGTTGGCAGCCCAATTGAGGCTGTTACTTTTTGTACGAGATCACCCGCACCAATGATATAAGCCATCAATAGACAAACTAACAGGGCGTAAAGCAAGCTGTTGGTTACCAACTGGCCACCTTTACCTAGCGTTTCGCGAGCAATTGCATTCATGCTCACGCCGCCGCCTACTTTGCAACTGGCCTCAAGAAGGAGCAGCGCAGCGTAAGTCGTCCCAGCCCAGATGAATAACATAAGAAGAGTGCCCCAGAGGAGGCCAAATTGAGCAAGCACCATTGGTATAGCAAGCATACCAGCGCCAAGAGCAGTACCTGCAACGATCAGGGAGCTGCCGACAAGTTTTAGGTTCACGGTTAATACCTCTAAATTCAATCCGTTTATTTCTCGCCAGTTGTGCTACATCCAAAGCACACCCAACAAAACGCTCTACTCAACCAAAATTTGGTTACAAGAGCACTATGTTACAAGAGCCTTGTATGGCTAAGAAAACATGCAGCAAAAGGTGGTTAATTCAATTGCACATGAACACTTGAGAGTCGTTTTGGGCGATGTCATCGTTGATGAAATGCGCACAACTTTGGGTTCGAAGCAAAATTGTTCATCTTAATTCATCAACCCCATTCGTCGTGAATGGATTTGGTTCGAAAAGATTGTAAGGCATAAGCAGGACGATTGAAAAGCAAAAGGTCAATCTTATAGCGATATATTTTAACAACTCTCCTCATTCACCTAAGATGTGTTGTTATTTTCATCACTAATCAGTCTTTTATCGCCTAATGAGAGTAAGAACGAGCTCAACCGCTCAATTTTGGATGGGTGTACAAATTAATTTACAGTTCAAGTAAAGGTGTTAGATTCCAGGAGCGTAGCCTAGATCGGACAATATCGCTATTATTCGCTGCGTACCGACACTGTTCGGTTCACATACCTCTAAACACTGATTTACGGTTCGAAACTATAGGTAAATGAGTGTCCGAATGCTGGGTGTGGTTCCCCAGCATTTGCATCCTTTCTTTTTGGTGTTATCCAAACTGTCTAAATCTAAGCTAGCTTGCCCATTCTATTAATACGCTTTATCTAACGCTCCGATGATATAAGTTAATGCTGAAACGCCCATATCCGCGACCTGCTTCTCAGTCACACTCATATTTTCATACGCAATCTGCAACTCTACCTCACCTATCGATTCTTTATGAAGATAAAGCTCTTTGTAGTTCATCAACCTCTGTTGAGACTGTCGAGTCAGAGCGACAACATTTTCTTTAGTGACACGATGCTGCTCATTAAGCTCGCTAAATAATTGATCTAAAATGCGTTGCATTTTGCGAATTGAGGATTTTGTCTCTATTGATTTGTATGATTGATACTTTTCCATTGAGTTTATAACTGACTAAAATATGTACATTTTTATTAGATAGCTATTCTTATACTGATTGCAAAACAGGTAAATATGAGATGGTTAAACTGGTCCACTTCTTGCTTTATTTAGGTCAAAACTGTCCTTTCAGGAGAGCACATGCAGGTCGACCCTATTATTGAAGCACTGATTGCGAGAAGAAAAGCGAGTGGCCTCTCCCGTGAACAAATGGCAAACATCGCAGGGATGAGCGTGAAAACGTATCAACGGATAGAGCGTGGAGAATCCGACCTGAAACTTTCCCAATATCGCTCCATACTACGCTCTCTGCATTTGACCGATCTCGACATCGCATTAGATATAAGAGGCGTTCAACACGTAACAGCGGATGATCTAATGGCCGTTGCACGCTTGCTGTCTCCTGAAGCTCAGTCCCTACTTGTTCGCCTGTTATCGCTCGTTATTGAACAGCGGAACACAAAAAGCGGCTCATAACCTTATGACTGATTAAGAGCAATAAAATTCCCGCTCGGCCTATAATATTCTCGAATTATGGCCTTCGTTCCCTTTTTCATTGATTCCTCTTTTCACGCTTTATATGACAGTCGCGTTGTCTGTTCTACGCCTCCCCAAAACGAATAAAACCCGCAGCTTGGCGGGTTTTAGGGCTGTATAAGAAAATACTTCGTTTAATGTGTTTGGGATTTTACTTAGTAAAAATCCTTAAACTCTGGAATCCTCGCCTTACCTCTCAGCAATAAGAAGTTCAAGAATCGGCTCGTCGACGTAGTGAGTATCTTCTCTTCTTCCACACCGTGTTTTTCCAGCAAAGCAATCGCCAAATCTAACTTAGAGATCTCTTCACAGAAGTGCGCATCAGATCCGGTACTGAAGTAAACGCCAATCTCTTTGCCCAGCTCGACAATGCGATCACAACGGGAATCACTACCCTTACGGCTTTTGCCTGTCAAAGATGTATTGTTAACTTCAACCGCAACATTGTGCTCTTTAGCACAGCGCAGCACCTGTTCCATATCGAATGGGTAATTTGGGTTGCCTAAGTGACCGAGAACATCCACCCTGCCGCTTTTAATCGCATTTATCAGAGCGGCAGTATGCTCAGCTTCGGTTGCGGGCTTGAATACGGGTTCATGGAAACTCGCAATCACCCAGTCAAGGTGTTGGTCAGAGGAAGGTGGTAAGTCTATCTCCCCTTTCACATTCAGCGTGTTGGCTTCGACACCGCGGAGAATACCTACATCGTGTAAAAAACGGGGCAAAATTCTTTGATTATTGAAATGCCAGTAGTGAGGGGCTCCTGGCATCTCGGGAGCATGATCGGTGATACAAAGAAGTTTTAGCCCCTTATTCTTGGCAGACAATGCGTTCTCTAAAATGGTGCTGTAGGCATGTCCACTGGCAATAGTATGGGTGTGGCTATCAACGACGATATCCATGGTGACCTCCTAAGTTGCGGACGAATTATCGAATGTCGAACGAACCGTTTTGATTGAGAAACAGCGTGAGATCCGCTGGAATTGAGTGATTTAAAACCTTATCTACATTTACGGCATCTGAGTTCAAATAAAACTCCAATGCAGCTTCTGGATCTGTACCACCACGAATCTTACGATTGACTAAACGCTCTTGTAGAAACTCCGCTTGGGTATCAATAAACACAGTGAAATCGGCCAAGCGATGTAGTTCTTTCCATACTGGTTCATCTAGCAACAACCAGTTGCCCTCGACGACGACAATATTGCGGCTAACCTGAATGGCATCATCAACCGGATCATGCAGGTTACGGTCGTAGTAAGGCCATTTGCTGTCTTTCACTTTAAGCTGTTTCAGCTTATCGATAAGCTCGGTGAGATTGAACGTCTCGTAAGAGCCTTTAATACTGCGCAGAGGCACGAGCTCGCCATCTCGTTCAATCGTATTGTTGTCGAGGATCTCATTTGGATAGTGGAAACCATCAAACGGCAGCACTTGTAAAGGCTCTTGGCTTTCATCATGTTCAGAGAGATATTCCCAGAACGCAGCAAGGGTTGACTTACCGCTGCCCGGAGGGGCACACAAGAACACCACAATGCGTTCCTGCTTCTCATGATAAAGACGGGTAAATTTTTCGATAAGAGGTTGATGGATTCGCTTTACGTCGGCATCAGGAAAGGTAGCTTCGGTTTCAAAACCACTGACGTTTAAATTCACTTTCATGGTGAACCCTTATTGATTGATCTCCCCTTCGATTCTTTCTATCAACATTTCACACGACAGCTTCAACACTGTTTTGATGAGAGATTCGTATCTCATTTGCGAAAAGGACTCAAACGAAGAGAACTTAAGCTGATTGATCGACTCAAGATAAAAGCTGTCTTGCTGAGAAGAGAGTACCGCTTGGTTTTTGATGAAATCGTAAATCACGTCATCCGCGAATTCGACTTTCTCAGGTTGGCTAACTACGTACTCCAAGACCTGATCGTACAATCCGATATCGGCGTAAGTTTCCAAAGAGATTTTGCCCATTGCAAACATCAACTTTGATACCACATCGGTCGTCACCAACGGACCATCTTCTTTCAATAAAGGATCCACAGCATACTCCTTCACAAGGTCGTCTTGGACGAACACGCTCGGAAGTAATGCTTTTAACTTGAGGTTAATTATTTTGTTAGAAACCCGAAGAAACGCAGTGGCATTTTTGCACTCGTCCAGTTTCTCCAGTAATTCGTCTTCACGTGACAACGTATTATGACCTCTCCATTATGTGGCAGCGCAAAGGCTACCACACAAATTCGTTGCAACTAAACCGTTAAGCTCACGTCATAAAACTCAAGTAACGCTTTTTCTGCATGTGCGTTCCACACATAGTTGTTGGCGTTCAAAATTGCGTCTAATTCGGCGAAGAACGGGTCTTGGTCTGCCAGCGATAAAAAGTCATCAATCGCGGTCAATGGCAGGTCAATGTGTGGGTAAATCAACTTCTTACCGCCCGGAATATCCAACTGATTCAGAATCGTATGGGGTGCAGCTTGTAAGCCACCAACATGGGTGATCATGAAAGACGGGTTGATCTTGCCTTGTGAGGAAAGCTCAATAGATTCCACCATGTCACCCTTTGAGCCACCGGACGTCCCTACAATATGGGTTGATTCGTAATGCACGTTGTAGAAGTTAAACGGCACTTTGAAATTCTTATCGGTTGGGCCTGCGAAGAAGTTTAGGCAGCCATCGTTACCCAACAGCTCATCGGCTTGTTCTAGCACTTGAGCAACAGCCGCGTAGACCATTACATCGTCGTAGCCTTTGCCACCGTTGAGTGCTTTGAGATACGCGACCGGATCGTCGATTTGAGCGGTATTCACATAGTGCAGTTCAACGCCCTGCTCTTTGGCTTTTGCAACGGGAATGAGGCTTTCAGCTCGGTCTAAACGCGCGGCGTCGATGTCCGTCACCACGATCAGTTTTGGCTTCACCGGGCCGTTGATCGCATAGTCAATCGCACCAATGCCCATTGGGCCAGCACACGCCAAAAGCGCTAACGCACCGCCCTCTTTGATGCCCATATCATGCTCGTACACGTATTGCGTGGTGTGGTAGCTCGCATGGTACGCACCGATAATGCAAGACATTGGCTCAGCCAAAGACGCATCTGCAAAGTAGTCACCGTGGTAAGGCAAAACGCAACCTAAGTCGATAGCGATTTTAGGAATTATGGAATACGTTGCGTTGCCGCCAAAGGTTTCGTAGCTGTAACCCGCTGAGTAACCAGTAGGCAAACCCATTGCTGGTTGCAGTACAAAGTAATCGCCTGCTTTGTATTGATCTTTTAGGTTCTCACCAACTTCAACAATCACACCTGCATATTCATGACCAGTCATCACTGGCACTTCATCAATGTTTTCAGGAACGCGTTTGTGTTTGCTACCTAACAATGCTGCTTTGTAAGTGGATAGACAAATGCTGTTTGAAATGTTTTTAACCAGAAGTTCGTCGGCTGAAATGTTTGGTAAATCAAAGGTTCTTAATTGAACGTTTTTCTCACCACAGATAACCGCTGCCGTTGTTTGTACCATGATTTCTCTCCTAATTGGGGCGATACCTGCCGCCCCAAACTGCATTGTTAGGCTGGTTGCTCAGTCGCGACCGTTTGTTGCTTAATCTTATCCATCAGCTCGTCAAGCGCTGGGTCGTTGAGGAAGTTCTTGATCGTTACGACTGGTAAACCTGTCGCGTTGACTGCGCGGCTTTCTAAGCTCTCGTGCGTCACGACGATGTCGGCTTCACTCGGGACTTTCTCGATGGCGAAGTTCTTCACTTCAATGTCTATCCCAGCTTGTACCAGCTTGCGTTTGAAGGTCGATGCGCCCATTGCACTAGAGCCCATACCCGCATCACATGCGAATGCGACAAATGAAATTGGCTTGCTCGGCTCTTGCGTCGTCGCAGCTGCAACTGGCTTAACTGCGCCTTCTGCTTTCATCTCTTTCATGTCAGAAACTGATTTCTCAAACTCGCTTTCTTTTTCTTCTGATTTGCTCACTTTCAGAATCGCACTTGCTACCAAGAAAGAGACAATCGTTGCACTTGTCACACCGGCGATGGTCGCAATGAAGCTACCTTTCGGAGTAAGAGCAAGGTAAGAGAAGATAGAGCCTGGACTTGGACCCGCGACCAAGCCTGCATCGAATAGGTTGAAGGTTGCGATGCCTGTTGCCGCACCAGCAATCATTGCCACAATCATGATTGGTTTCATGAGTACATATGGGAAGTACAGCTCATGAATGCCACCAAAGAAGTGAATGATGATGGCACTTGGCGCAGAGCGTTTAGATAAACCCTGACCAAACTTAGCGTAAGCCAGCAGCATACCAAGACCTGGGCCTGGGTTAGACGCCACCATAAAGAAAATGGACTTGCCCGTTTCTGAGGCCGCTTGCAGGCCTAGTGGGTAATAAATACCTTGGTCAATGGCGTTGTTCAGGAACAACACTTTTGCTGGTTCGTTAATGATCGCTAACAGAGGCAGGAAACCCGTCGCAACCAACGCTTCGATGCCTGATTTCACAAACAAGTTTGCTGCGGTGACTGAAGGGCCAACAATCTCGTAGGCGAACAAACACAACAACATACCGACGATACCCAACGAGAAGTTGTTCACGACCATCTCAAAACCAGAAGGTATGCGGTGTTGAATACGTTTATCCACTTGCACCACAATCCAAGCGCTCAGTGGACCCATGATCATTGCGCCAACAAACATCGGTATATCAGCCCCGACAATCACGCCCATCGTACCGATAGCCCCCGCTACCGCGCCGCGTTTTTCACCAACAATCTGACCACCGGTGTAACCAATCAAAAGTGGCAGCAAGTAAGTGATCATTGGCCCCACGAGTTCGCCAAAGGCTTCGTTTGGCATCCAACCCGTGGGAATAAAGAGTGCAGTAATAAAGCCCCAAGCGATAAAGGCTCCGATATTTGGCAGCACCATGGCGGTCAAATGACCTCCGAAGGCTTGCACATTAGCTCGCATGTTTGCTTTCACGTTATGTTCCTTTTAGTATGCTTTTATTATGTCTAGCACTTGTTCTTTGGAAGAGGCTTGTGCCAGTTTTGCAATGTTCTCTTCATCCACAAACATCTCGCTCAACGCTTGAATCACCTCAATGTGGGTATCAGAGTCTTTCGCAGCTAAGGTAATAAGAATATTGGCCGGACCGAGATCCGATCCAAAATCAACAGGTGACGGGAAAATATGGATGCCTAAGCCTGTTTTTAAAACACCAGTTTCAGGTCGGGCATGAGGCATTGCCAATCCAGGGCATAACACATAGTAAGGACCGTTTTCTTCCGTTGAACGGATGATTGCATCAGCATAATGCTGGGAGACGTAACCTTTATTTTCTAGGTATTGAGTGGTCTTTTTAACCGCATCTTGCCATTGGTAAGCGCGATCATTAATTACATCTACTAGTTCGTGGTCGATTAACTCGTACAACATATTTAACCCTATCAACAGTTCGTCATCTGATGGGTTAATTATCAATAACAGAGTCCCAACCGCGCAACCGAGCTACTTTTGCGCTTCGAGTCACACTTTAAAGCCTGTCAATTTGTTTAAATGGACAGAGCTCAAAAATCCCACACGTAAAAAATCTACAAATTTTATTTGAGCAACAAGTCAATAGACGAATTTTGAATACAATCACCTTCTCGAAAATATTCTTAAAGTTACATTATTTAAATCAGATCACATTAGACCTATTGACTCGATATAATTCGTGATTAATTTCAAAGTTCATTTCGGACCGTTTCTTGATCACTCGCGCTCAAACGTAGATAAGCATCACACTTGTTGGCTAGAAAAAATAAAAACGTCACTGGCTTTCACCAAATTGCAGACACAAAAAACCGCCATTCAGGCGGTTTTGATCAGTCCGCAGACCAAACGGATCGTATGTCTGGCCATCCCCAGTTTGTGAGTGCGACATCTTCCAAGACCCCTTGAAAACGTAGCGTCTGAGTATGGTGGAACATCGGTGCAATCCAATACTCGCTAATCAAAGTGGACGCAATCGGCTCTAACGCGCTCAGGTAATCTTCAAGCGGTGAGAATGCACGGACATTCTCCATTTGAGCATCCAACCACGCCGCATTTTGCACCCCCAAGGTGTGGTAAAGCACGGCATTGCTAAAGAAGTTGCTAAACGCAGACGCATGACGGTTATCGTCCAAGTTGATATTGGTGACAACCAGAGTCTCATCTAGCGTGCCGTTTTTGGCTTTCTCGCTCAGTTCACGGTAGGAGTACATAACGATCTCCACTCGGCTGCCCGCACGCTCTAAACGCGAAGAAATCGCTCGTGCGCACCGGCGTAGCGCCGTGTAATTGTACCCTGCGATGGTGATCAGCTTTGGCAACTTGACCGCATCTCCAAAGGGGCGCAACACTGGCTTCCAGTTAGGCAATAAGTTATAAGCAGGTATGCTCCCAAATATAATGTTTTCATTACGCATCACGTCAGCTAGCAGTTCAGGTTGAATCAATTCACTGATGTATCGGCGCTGGGCCTGAGACAAAGCGTGCTTTGCATGATGGTTAAACAGTGCGAACAAACAACCGTCTTCCGTTCGACTGCGTTTACTCGCTGGTGATACTTCACTGTTTGGCGTCGACATATAGTGGCTGCACATGTCATCAGCAGAATCAGGTTCTGGTTGCAATGTGTTTGCGGCAAGCGATGGATTTTCCATCTGTTCATCGTTGACGATCCATATCGTCACAAAATCCGTTAATACTCGACACGCGTAATAGCCATCAAACGCTTGCAGTTTCAAACGGTTTTCACTGTGCTCAACGACGGAAAATGGACCACTCCCCACCACCAACTTGTTGTTAGCAACGTTCACCTGACTCACGGGCTGAATGCCATATTTCACGCCAGAAATAAGTCCAGCAAAACCCAAGTCAGGTCGGTTAAGCTTAAAAACAACCTTCAATGGATTAAGTGCCGTAATGTTGGCAACATGCGCCAGCTCTTTTTCGTAGTATTCCAAAGAGCTTAATTTAGCGAACAAACTGACAACCGTTTCAGCATCAATTGGGTTGCCATTATGAAAAGTCAGACCCGGACGAAGATAAAATGTCCATTCGTACAAGCGGTCATCATAACGCCAATGATGAGCCAACTCTGGCTGCACCTGTCCGTTGTAATCGCTTGAAACCAAACAACAATAAATTTGGCGAAGCAAAAAACGTTCACTACTTCGCTGCAGTTGATGTGGAACCACACGCTCGAACATACGTTTGTAGGTCAGTTGAATGTTGAGCTGACCTTCTTGAACCGATGCGCCTGACGTTGTTTTCAATAAACGTCCAAACGCAACTTCATCCTCATCTAATATCGCGAGCGCTTTCTCGTACTTACCAAGCTTGATCCGCTCTAGTGCAAGGCTTTCTTTCAGCGCGCTGAGTTCAACGTTTAACAACAATGTTGAACGCTGGTTCCGTCCCGGTTTTGGTCGCCAACTTAACCACGCTATCTCTTGCATCTGCGCCAGCAAACTGCGCGCATGACGAGGCGAAGTAAACAACAAATCGGCGATTTCTTGCAGCGTGGTTTTTGCTTCATTACCAACACCAAAAGAGAGCAAGCGTTGGTAATAACGAAATAAGTTGAGATCAGACACCGCACGTACCTTAGCTCTAGGAGGTCATTGGATAGGCGTATTTTACTGAACTTGGCGGCAATAAAATAAGAAAACTTCCAAACACTTTGTTCCCCTTTTACTAGCATTTCGTCCCTATATTGTAGGAAAACCCCACCAATTCGGTTTTATCAGGAATAAAGCGAAGAAATCTACTCTCTTTTTCGCCTCCCCTTTTTTCACCATACTGATTTAGCGAGCAGGAAATATAGAAAATTGTTCATAACCTAACCCCCAAGCAGAACTTAGCTCCTGATACCACACCCCCAATTCGTCGTATCTTTAAGTTCTGCTTTTTTACTGCCAACAGTTGCGCCTTAGAAAAAGCACACGTACACTTAATCGTAATTCGACGATTAACTATAAAGGTCTGCTCATGAGCAACAAATGCAGCGAAACATGCGAAATTGCTTTTGAAGCCACACAAAAACAACTGGATAAAGAGCAAGCACTCGCCGCTCAAGCAAAAGCGCTGTCTCATCCTGCTCGCTTACGCATTCTGCATATTCTTCACACTTTAGACACTATGGGCGGCTGCTTAAATAGCGATTTAGTCTCTGAGTTAGGTTTAGCGCAATCGACCGTATCAGAACACTTACGTATTCTAAAACAGGCAGGGTTTATCAGTGCAGAACCTAACCCGCCAAAGGTTTGTTACCGCATTCAACGTGAAAAACTGAACGCGTTTAACGCTCAATTTTCCGGTTTATTTAGCTAAGACACGTTGCGCGCTTTCCATGCGCGCAAAGATAAACTATAACCTTATATATCGCCTTTCGACGATAAACGAATAGAGACCACTATGACGACTGAAGTTTTAAATAGTGCCAGCGAAAAAATGAGCTTTCTTGACCGCTACTTAACGGTTTGGATCTTTGTCGCAATGGCCATCGGCGTGGGGATAGGCGCAGCCTACCCGCAAGTAGCAGAATGGAACGAAGCAATGTCAATTGGTAGTACGAACGTACCACTCGCCATTGGTTTGATTTTGATGATGTACCCACCACTCGCCAAGGTGAACTACGGTCTATTGGGAACGGTAACGAGAGATAAAAAAGCCATCACGCTGTCTCTGGTTATGAACTGGATAGTCGGTCCAATCCTGATGTTCGTTCTTGCTTTAACCTTTCTTGGTGATCATCCGGGTTACATGGTTGGCATTATTTTGATTGGCCTTGCACGCTGCATCGCTATGGTTTTAGTGTGGAATGATATTGGCGGCGGCAACAAAGAATATGGCGCGGCCTTGGTGGCATTAAATAGCGCATTTCAAATTCTGACTTACAGCGTTATGGCTTGGCTATTCATCACCGTACTTCCACCGTTCTTTGGCTACGAAGGTTTTGTGGTTGATATTTCCATGGGTGACATTGCAGAAAGCGTATTGATTTACTTAGGCATTCCGTTCCTCGCTGGTTTTCTCAGTCGTAAATGGTTAGTCGCTGCAAAGGGTGAGAAGTGGTACAACGATGTGTTTATTCCTCGAATTTCACCCATTACTTTGATCGCTTTGCTCGCCACCATAGTGCTGATGTTCAGCCTCAAAGGAGAGATGATTTTACAACTGCCAATGGATGTGTTCCGCGTGGCAGTCCCACTAGCGATCTACTTCGTATTGATGTTTTTTACCAGCTTCTTTATCGGGAAGAGAATGGGCATCCCCTACGATAAAAATGCCTCCATCGCTTTTACGGCGACGGGCAACAACTTCGAGCTGGCGATCGCGGTTTCCATTGCTGTATTTGGCCTGAACTCCGATCAAGCATTCGCTGGCGTGATTGGTCCGCTAATCGAGGTTCCTGTTCTGATTGCTTTGGTTAACGTCGCACTGAGGATGAAAACCAAATACCAGAGCTAAAATTGGAAACATAAAAGATCGAGCCAAACAGCAATATTAAGTACTAACTGACGACAGTTTTTATGTACTCACTGGGCGTTAAACCAAACTTCCCTTTAAATCGTTGGCTAAAACGGCCTTCCGATTGATAGCCACACAACTGCGCGAGTAACGCAACGTTGTATGAACCATTTTGCATCAGGTAGAGTGCGTGATTTAAGCGCACTTCTGCCAGCACCTCCCGATACTGAGTGCCCTCTTGCTTGAGTTTGCGTATCAACGTTGCTCGGCTCATAGCAAAGCGCTCAGCAACAAATTCCAAAGGATGGTCATCGCCCGGAGAGCGTGACAGATAACGGCTGAGTTTCTGACTGAACGAGGTATTGGAACTCGCGAAAAGCCGATGCAATAGTCCTCGCTCTGCTAACTGCTGATACAACCCCATCATCCAATAACGTTGCGTCGCTTCACTTAAACTTTCCCGTTCAAAAGAAAACAAGGCATTTAATGTCGCTTGCAGTGCTTTGTCTGTCTCCACCGCTGGGACGTAATTTCCCAATGCATTACTCACACTCAGCTCTAACATTTCATCGCTAGGTACACAGTGAAAACTGAACATTCGTGAGAGAAAACGCCCTTGTTGAGGAAGGTTTTCAAAATTCAGCGAAGCGTTTGCTTCACAAAGCATGATGTTAGGATGAAGAATATCAAACGCTTCGTCTTTCCAAAACAGACGCTTACTTCCTTTAATGATCTGGATAATACTCGGGGAGTGAATCCTGACGTTACGCAGCTTTTGCTGCTGCTCCGCACGAAACAGCGTCACTTGATATTGATGCCCCATCTTCTCCCCTTAAGTATTTAATTATCGCGTGTAAGTCGCGATTAACTTCGCGTTGTCCAATGCGACACTATTCAACGTAAATCCTACAACCGCCGCTGGCGTGTTCTCATCCAAGTTCAACTTATCACTCGGCAGCGCCCAAACGGTAAACTGGTAGCGGTGCATACCATCTTTTTCTGGAGGACATGCGCCACCAAAACCAGTAGTACCGTAATCGATACGAGACTCCTTACCGCCGAGCTTACTGATATCAACGCCACGAGGCAGCTCGTTAACTGAGGCTGGAATATCAAACGCTATCCAATGCCAAAAACCACTGCCTGTTGGTGCATCAGGATCGTACGCGGTAATCGCAAAACTTTTTGTACCCTTTGGAACGTCTTTCCACATCAGTTGTGGAGACTGGTTCGCACCATCACATCCCCAACCTGAATATTCAAATGTCTTCGCCATTGGATGACCTTCTTGAATATCTTTGCTCGTTAGTTCAAAAGCATGGGCAGAGCCGATAACCAAAACGCTAAGGGCCAAAACAGACTTGTGAATCGCTTTCATGTGTTTCTTCCTTTCAATGAGTTCAATTCAAGTCTATTCATCAACCCAAGCCAAGATACATCAATAAGTATCACAAAATATAAAACCATCGTCTATTTTGATACTTTAAGATTCAAACATAAATTTCTTATTCTCTGAGTTGCATCTGGTTTATGCTAACTAACCACTTATAGAACAAAGAAGACAAAATGGAACTGGATATCTTCGTCGTTGACGCATTTACAGACACGCAATTTAAAGGCAACTCAGCCGCAGTTGTACCCTTGCAAGAGTGGTTAGAACCAGATCTAATGCAAAACATTGCAGCGGAAAACAACCTCTCTGAAACCGCGTTTGTTAAAACGATTGGTACGAATCAATATGAAGTACGCTGGTTTTCTCCACTCACAGAAATCGACTTTTGTGGACACGCAACGCTCGCTGCTTCCATGGTGTTGTTCGACCAACTCGGCGTTACAGGAAGTATTGAGTTTCACACATTAAAAGTGGGCACCTTAACCGTAATTAAGAACGCACTTGGCAAGATTGAAATGACATTTCCGACAAGAGTGCCACAGCCCGTCAACGCCATTCCTACGCAATTAATTGAGGGATTAAACTGCGAAGTCACACACGTACTGCTTAGCCCGCAAGCTTACTTCGTTATCGTGGAGGATGAACAAACCGTTTTTGATGTTCAATATCGATCCGACCAACTGAAACAACTCGCCCCTTACGATGTCGTCGTGACATCAAAAGGCAGTCAATACGACTTTGTATCTCGCTACTTTTGGCCAGCAAACGGCGGAGATGAAGACCCTGTCACAGGATCAATCCACGCAGGCTTAGCACCATATTGGGCGCAAAAGCTCGGCAAAGCATCTTTAGTGGCGTATCAAGCATCAGCACGTGGTGGCGTTCTGTACTGCGAAGTCAAAGAGGATTGCGTCAATGTATCTGGTGATGGTGTGTTGTATATGAAAGGCAAAATTTACGTCTAACTGTACGTTGAAGATTGGCGTTAACTGTTTTTATCCTGAAAGCCTAGCCGCCCGCTAGGCTTTTCTATTTCCTGCTGCTTCTGCGTTAATCGTTACAAAGGTGTTCGACAATACACACTGGAGAGCCTATCTCACAGTCATAACCCGTTGCAGTAATTTCCCCTGTTTGAGGATTGCGACGAAAGCTCACCACATTGTTGGAATGTTGATTGGCAACCAACAACCACTTTTGATCACGAGACAACACAAAATCTCGTGGAAAAGCCCCTTCACATTGAATGGCTGCTCGCCTTTTGGGCGTATCGCCAGACACATCAAACACACTGACTTTGTTCTGAGCTCGGCAAGAGACATACAAAAACGTTTCATCTTGTGAAAGACGAATCGCCGCCGCCGCTTGCTGATTCTCTTCCCCTTCTAATAATTCTGTTTGATTCGAGATAAGCCATTTATCTTGGTGCTTAACCAACACAATCAAGGTTTCTGACAGTTCGCAAACCACATACGCTGTCGACTCTTGTTGGTTAAACACCACATGGCGCGGTCCCGAACCTGCAGGTAAATGAATCACTTGCGACAGTGAAAAATCCGACTGTTGAGCCTCGTAATCATAAATAAGGACGCTATCACTGCCTAAGTCTACGACAACCAATTGATCACTGCGCTTTAAAAACATGACTTGATGAGCATGAGGAGAAGTTTGACGCTCTAAATTCGGCCCGCACCCATCAACGTATAAATCCGTCAACAAACTAAGCGGTTTACCATCGCGATCCAATTGAAATACGTTAACATTTCCAGAGCCATAATTAGCCACCGCCAACAACGGTTTTTTGATATCCAAATGACACGGATAATCGCCATTAATCGGCAAATAGACAGATTCACTACCGCGAAAAAACGCAAGCTCTGCACCTTCATTTCTATCCATTTCGCTAAACGTATACAGCCCGTGTTCGGTGGTCGTGAGATAGGACGGATTACGTTGAACTACAACATCGTCAAGCCGAGTCAGTTCACCCGTTTCAGTGTTCAGCAATAGACGCGCAATGCCCGTGCTCGTACTCGGAGGGTTGGTGTAAGTGCCAATATAAAAATGCACGTGACCAGTTGTTGTCATGGATGGCCTTATATGAGTGATTCGTATTATTCAACACCTTGCCTATTGTCATGGCCGACCGCAATCCATTTTACGAATCAGCCACTTAAAATGTGAAGCAATTGCTCATTTAAAACCGCAACGACATCGCCGTTTGCAGTTAAAGTGGTTTAGCGTTTTAAACAGTATGTCAGCCTTGAGTATGAAAGCCTCGACTTACGGTTACTTTCAAGTGTTATATTAAAGACGAAGAATGTATTTTATGTTCAAGATCTAAGTTTCATTAGCAAACGCTATAATAAGAAACAAAAATCGGGATAAAATAAATAATAATCATGTAACAGTTAATTTTCCTATAAACACTAAATTGAAACACATTATTAATTTCCATTTATTTATAAAATTATAATTAATTTTATAAATAACAAGGATTTATTTTAATTATGAACATTTAGATTACGACTTAATTTTATTCACGATAAATTTATTTGAGACATCAATCACACTATATTTCAAATCTCAGTAATAGACTCCGAGCCTTTCAACCCCCCATTATCAGTGAGTCTATGAAACTTTCTAATTTAAGTATCAAGTATAAAATCAGTGCGCTGATTTTGATCATTTCGTTATCTGTTATCGCTCTCTCCGTTTTCTTTACATCTGAAATCAATATGATAGAAGGAAAGCTTACCGTATTTTCTGAAACCACCGTACCTAGCGTATTGCTCGTAAAAAATACCGAAATTGAACTCGGAATTTTAAGAAAGGATGAATTCTCTTTATTAACCAATGTGAATCACCCTCAATTCATGGAATGGGTGGCCGGATTAGAAAAATCTGAACAGAAAATTGATAAATATCTAGACCAATATGAGAAAGGACTGTGGGATCAACGCGACCGAGACGCTTTCAATAAAGTAAAAAGTGCCTGGGTTAAATACAGTGCGTTTAACAATGAATACGCGAAATTGCTATTGAATAATAAAATCGACGAAGCAAATGAAACATTGTTAAACGGATTTTCTACATTCACACAATTATCAGATGCGATTCGTGATTTAGTGGAACTATACCCGTGATCATTGAAGATGCTTGATTTTCTTTAGAATCAGGATCATGCTACGAACTATGAAAATTACACTGACTCCTCAACAGAAACT
>NZ_NCTH01000026.1:0-68957 GCF_002105475.1 Vibrio sp. ArtGut-C1
GTATTCTCAATCCAAGGTCGTGGTACAGTAGTAACTGGTCGTATCGAGCGTGGTATCCTAACTGTAGGTGACGAAGTTGCTATCGTAGGTATCAAAGACACTACTACTACTACATGTACTGGTGTTGAGATGTTCCGTAAGCTTCTAGACGAAGGCCGTGCAGGTGAGAACGTTGGTGCACTTCTACGTGGTACTAAGCGTGACGAAGTTGAACGTGGTCAAGTACTAGCGAAGCCTGGTTCAATCACTCCACACACTAAGTTCGAATCAGAAGTATACGTACTGTCTAAAGATGAAGGTGGTCGTCACACTCCATTCTTCAAAGGCTACCGTCCACAGTTCTACTTCCGTACAACTGACGTAACTGGTGACATCCAGCTACCAGAAGGCGTAGAAATGGTAATGCCAGGTGACAACGTACAGATGACTGTTGAGCTAATCGCACCAATCGCAATGGACGAAGGTCTACGTTTCGCGATCCGTGAAGGTGGCCGTACAGTAGGTGCTGGTGTTGTTGCTAAGATCTTCGACTAATTCATAACGAATTAAACGAAATCTTGCACTCTTCTTCTTTATGAAGAAAGCGCATCGAGAAAGGGAAGCTTAGGCTTCCCTTTTTTATATCTAAATTATATTTGGTTATAAGTGTTCGTAGGAAATACGTTAATTTTTTAATTTAAAAACAGAATATTACCGGCTCTATTTTTCAACACTTTTGGTCGTAACACCTAACTCTCTGATCTTGGCCTATTGTCACCAAATCTATATAACAAAATATTCTGAACAGGCCCATCAATACGACTGGTAACAAGAACTATTCTTGTTTACATTGGTTGCCACAGGTTAATTTAATAGGTTTTTGAGTATGTACGTTTGTCTTTGCCATGGGGTCTCCGACAAGAAAATTAGGAAGTTGGCGATAGATGAAGGCGTAACGGATATTAAAGGAATCAAAAAATGCACAGCATTGGGTAGCCAATGTGGTAAGTGCATCAGACAGGCCAAGGATATTTTAGCGGAAACCAGTTACACGGTATTCAAACAAGCTAGCTAATTACTGTGAGCATGCAGTAATCAAGTAATTATTTGCCTAGCGTTTTGACACCTTCTCATTTGCTTCTACATTTAAATGAAGCTAAAGAGGAGGTTTTTGTCATGAAAGGCGATCCAATCATCATCCAACATCTCAATAAAGTGCTCGGAAATGAGCTCATCGCTATTAATCAGTATTTTCTTCATGCTCGAATGTATAAGGACTGGGGGTTAAAGCACCTAGCAGATAAGGAATATCACGAATCTATCGATGAGATGAAACATGCCGATCATCTGATTGAGCGTATTTTGTTTCTTGAGGGCTTACCGAATCTACAAGATTTAGGCAAGTTGATGATAGGTGAAGACACCAAAGAAATGCTCGAGTGTGACTTAAAGCTTGAAATGGCCGCCATTCCAGATTTAAAAGATGCGATTGCCTATGCTGAAGACATTCGAGACTATGTGTCTCGCGATCTGTTTCAAGATATTCTTGAAGATGAAGAAGAGCATGTTGACTGGCTAGAGACGCAACTTGGCTTGATTGAAATGTCTGGCATTGAGAACTACCTCCAAGCGCAATACGTAGACGAAGAGTAATAGCGTCCAGGATTTTGCGCACTTCAATTGTAAGAAGAAAAGAGCACCTGACTCGAAAATCAGGTGCTTATCCCCGCTATCTGGTCTAATCTCTTTTATTATCGGCTTTTTAAGGATATTGCTCGCAATCTTGCCTATGAAGTTTGATTTCTATCCGATAGAATTTATGCCCCCTTACCTAAAAATAAAAAAGAGAAACGTCCATGTCTGAAGACAATCGCCAAGCAGCCACTCCAGAAGAAGAACATCGCCAAAAAGCATTGGATTACCATGCTTATCCAACTCCAGGGAAGATTGCTGTCGAATTGACAAAGCCTGCGGAAACGGCGGGTGATCTTGCCCTTGCTTACAGCCCAGGTGTTGCAGAACCAGTGCGTGAAATCGCACAAAACCCTGATAACGTGTACAAGTACACAGCGAAAGGCAACATGGTTGCTGTTATTTCTAACGGTACCGCTATCCTGGGTCTAGGTAACCTAGGTCCACTTGCATCTAAGCCAGTGATGGAAGGTAAAGCGTTACTGTTTAAACGTTTTGCTGGCCTTGACTCGATTGATATTGAAGTTAAGCACCGCACGATCGATGAATTTGTTGATACTGTTGCAAGCATTGCAGACACTTTTGGTGGTATCAACCTTGAAGATATTAAAGCACCAGATTGCTTTGAGATTGAAAAGCGTTTAATTGAGCGTTGTGATGTACCAGTATTCCACGATGATCAGCACGGTACTGCGATTGTAACAGCGGCAGGCATGCTGAACGCGATCGAACTTCAAGGTAAGAAGCTTGAAGACTCAACGATCGTTTGTCTTGGCGCTGGCGCTGCAGCCGTTGCGTGTATGGAGCTGCTGATTAAATGTGGTGCAATGCGCGAAAAAATTTACATGCTGGATCGTAAAGGTGTAATCCACACTCGTCGTGATGATCTTAATGAATACAAGCAGCTATTCGCAAACAACACGGACAAACGCACATTAGAAGACGTGATTGAAGGCGCGGATCTGTTCCTAGGTGTATCTGGTCCAAACCTATTGCCAGCGGAAGCGTTGAAGCTGATGGCAGATAAGCCAATCGTATTTGCATGTTCGAATCCAGATCCTGAAATTAAGCCTGAACTTGCCCACGCTGTTCGTGATGATTTGATCATGGGTACTGGCCGTAGTGATTACCCGAACCAAGTAAATAACGTATTGTGTTTCCCATTCATCTTCCGTGGTGCTCTTGATGTGCGCGCAAGTGAAATCAATGATGAAATGAAACTTGCAGCCGTTGAGGCGATTCGTGAGCTAGCAAAAGAGCCTGTACCTGAAACTGTATTGAAGGCCGCAGGCGTCGATAAGCTTGAGTTTGGTGCAGACTACATCATTCCAAAACCAATGGACTCACGTTTACTACCACGTGTTGCAAAAGCTGTGGCTCAGGCGGCAGTTGATTCAGGTGTTGCTCGTATCGAGATGCCTGAAAACTACATGGCAGAGTAATATATCTATTAGATGTGATGTACAAAAAATGGGACGCAATCGCGTCCCATTTTTTATGTCATTCTTTTGGCTCGAGATAAGAATTGCTATCTGAAGCCTCAAGCCTCGCTTTTTTACTCTTCGTCAAACGACTCAAATTCGATGCCCATTTCCGTCATCAGTGCTTTTACTTCTGTTGGAATATCATCTGGACGGTCTTTACGAAGGTCTTCATCTGTTGGAAGTGGCTGACCTGTGTACGCGTGCAAAAATGCTTCGCATAGTAATTCACTATTGGTTGCATGGCGTAAGTTATTGATCTGACGGCGAGTACGCTCATCAGTTAGCACTTTTAAAACTTTTAGCGGGATAGAGACGGTAATTTTTTTTACTTGTTCGCTTTTTTTGCCGTGCTCTGCATATGGGCTAATGTATTCGCCATTCCAGTCAGCCATTGCACACCTTCATTTATGTAATCGGTTAAAAATAATTTAGGTGCTGATTTTAGCTGCATTTACCGCCATAAGCAAAGACATATAGACGTCTAGAAGTGTTGACGTCTTATTTTTTGACGAGTAAAGTGAACAGAACAGCAAAGGAAGCGTGTTGATCACTTTATTTTACTCATTAGATATAGCGCATTCCTATTTAGAAGTCATTACCCGTGAAAGGATACACCCATGAGCTCTCGCAAACCTGCGACCATTGCAGTACGCACTGGTATTGAATCAGACAGCCAATATCACGCTGTCGTTCCACCTATTTATCTTTCCACTAACTATGGTTTTCCTGCTTTTGGTGAAGTACCTAAGTATGATTACACGCGATCTGGAAATCCAAACCGCGGACTGTTGGAAAGTGCGTTATCTGAACTCGAGTCTGGAAAAGGAGCGGTTGTCACGAACTGCGGTACGTCGGCATTAAATTTATGGGTGTCCGCTTTTCTTGGCCCTGATGATCTCATTATTGCTCCTCACGATTGTTATGGCGGCACCTATCGTCTTTTTAATACCCGAGCCAACAAAGGCGATTTTAAGGTTCAGTTTGTCGATCAATCAGACGAGCAAGCTTTGGATGCAGCATTAGCACAAAAACCAAAACTCATTTTGCTAGAAACTCCGTCAAACCCTCTGGTTCGCGTAGTGGATATTGCAGCTACCTGTGAAAAAGCGAAACAAGTCGGCGCGTTAGTTGCGGTGGACAATACCTTTTTGACACCCGTGTACCAAAAACCTTTAGAGCTAGGTGCGGATTTTGTTATCCACTCCACAACGAAGTACATCAACGGTCATTCAGACGTGATTGGTGGCGTGATCATCACCAAAACAGAAGCGCATGCAGAAGAGCTTGCATGGTGGGGCAATTGCATTGGTGCGACTGGCACACCTTTCGATAGTTATATGACGTTGCGAGGCATTCGTACACTTGGTGCTCGCATGCGAGTGCATGAAGAGAGTTCACAGCAGGTACTGGCTTATCTCCAGAAGCAAGCGTTAGTTAAAACCATTTATCATCCAAGCCTGCCGGAGCACCCGGGTCATGACATTGCTAAAAAGCAGCAAACGGGCTTTGGCTCTATGCTGAGCTTTGAGTTTGCCGGTTCGTTTGAGCAGTTAAAAGTGTTCGTTAAAGAGCTCCAACTGTTTTCATTGGCTGAGTCATTAGGTGGAGTAGAAAGCTTGATTTGTCATCCGGCATCCATGACGCATCGCGCTATGGGAGAGGAAGCACTGGCAGATGCGGGGGTGTCGCATCAACTATTGCGTTTGTCTGTCGGCTTGGAAGATGCACAAGATCTCATCACAGATTTAGAGCAAGCATTCGCTAAAGCTGCCCAACAATAGGAGACGATAATAATGACTTTACAACGTCAGCTGCATAAGTTTGGTGGCAGTAGCTTAGCAAACCCAGAATGCTATTTACGCGTTGTGGATATTCTTAAGGAGTATTCGACGGAAAATGATCTTGTGGTCGTCTCGGCGGCAGGAAAAACCACTAACCGCTTGATTGAGTTCCTGGAAGGGTTAGACAAAGATGGCCGAATCGCGCATGAAGCACTTCAAAGCCTAAGGCAGTTCCAAACGGAGCTAATAGAAAATTTGTTGGAAAATGAAGTACAAGAAGAGCTATTAGCGTTACTGCATGATGAGTTCAGTACCTTATCTGAGCTGACAGCACCACTCACTGGCGCGCAAAAAGCCGCGGTACTAGGACACGGAGAAGTTTGGTCTGCTCGCCTATTGGCCGCGTTATTATCTCAACGTTCTATCCCCGCTGTTGCACAAGATGCACGAGCGTTTTTACGTGCGGAAGCTGGGACTCAACCTGAAGTTGATCGCGCTCGTTCATATCCTTTGATAAAAGAAGTTCTCGCGCAACACAATCATAAACGTGTGGTAATTACTGGCTTTATGGCTCAGAACGAGGCGGGCGAAACCATTTTACTTGGTCGTAATGGCTCTGACTATTCTGCAACTGTCATTGGTGCTCTGGCTGAAGTGAGCACAGTCACCATTTGGAGTGACGTTGCCGGTGTCTATAGTGCCGATCCGCGTTTGGTGGCAGACGCGTGTCTGTTACCGTTACTTCGATTGGATGAAGCCAGCGAACTCGCCCGTTTAGCCGCCCCAGTCCTACACAGTCGTACACTTCAGCCTGTGGCGCAAAGTACTATGGATCTCAACCTCAAGTGTAGCTATCTGCCGGAATCGGGCTCTACTCGTATTGAGCGTGTCTTAGCGTCTGGCCGTGGCGCTAAAATTATTACCTCGCTGGATGATGTTTTATTGGTGCAGCTGTCTTTCATGCATGGGCACGACTTCGAAAAAACACAGAATGATGTATTACAAGCGTTGCAGCGAGCGCAATTGGAGCCATTGGCATTTGAGGCACAGCCCGATCAACACACGTTGCGCTTGGCGTATACCGCAGAAATTGCCGGTGGCGCACTGAAACACTTACAAGATCTTGCGGTTGAAGCGGAGATTAAGCTCAAAGAAGGCTACTCTCTCTTAGCGGCGGTAGGCGCTGGCGTTACGAAAAACGCCAACCATTGTTTTGGTTTTTATCAGAAGTTAAAACACTCTCCGGTTGAATTTATTTCTGAAACTGAGTCGGGGCTGAGTTTAGTCGCCGTTTTGCGTCGTACTGATACCGAAGTGTTGGTTCAAACGATTCATAGCCAGTTGTTCCAAGCGCAAAAGCGCGTGGCGGTGGCTTTATGTGGCAAGGGCAACATTGGCTCTAGTTGGTTAAATTTATTTGCAACTCAAAAAGGTGAGCTCGAAAAACGTCATGGCATGAGCTTCGACCTTGTCGCGGTCGTGGATAGTCAAACCTACTGGTTCGATGAGCAAGGTATTGATGCAGCAAGTGTTGCTGAACGATTTGATGATGAAAGCCTAGCAAACGATGGGTCTTGGTTGACTCAATTAGGAGCGCTAAAAAATTACGATGAAGCCGTAGTGCTTGATGTGACAGCGAGTAAAGACTTAGCTCAGCGCTATGTAGAAATTGCGCAGCAGGGCATTCATTTGATTTCTGCTAACAAAGTGGCGGGTTCGGCAGATAGCCAGTACTACCATCAGGTTCAAGATGCATTCGCTAAAATTGGTCGTTATTGGCTGTACAACGCGACGGTTGGTGCGGGGTTACCAATAAACCATACCGTGCGAGATCTACGTGAAAGTGGGGATGAGATCGTTGCTCTATCGGGTATTTTCTCAGGGACGTTATCATGGTTATTCCAACAATTTGACGGCTCAGTACCATTTAATGATTTAGTCGACCTCGCTTGGCAGCAAGGTTTAACAGAGCCTGATCCTCGTTCTGATTTAGATGGTTCAGATGTGATGCGTAAGCTGGTTATCTTGGCTCGAGAGTCTGGTCTCGATATTGAGCCGGGCAGCGTTAAGGTTGAATCTCTGGTACCAGAAGAATTAAGAGAACTTAGCATCGATGACTTCTTCGATAACGGAGGGCTGTTGAGTGAAATACTGCAAGAGCGCCTGACAAAAGCACAGAGAAACGACCAAGTGCTTCGCTACGTTGCTCGTTTAGAAAAAAATGGTAAAGCGACGGTGGGAGTAGAAGCGTTATCTCGTGAACATGCACTCGCCAACCTACTGCCGTGCGACAACATTTTTGCCATTGAAAGTAAGTGGTACAAAGATAACCCACTCGTTATTCGAGGGCCTGGCGCAGGAAGAGAAGTGACAGCCGGCGCGATTCAATCCGACCTCAACCGATTAGCCGGTTTATTCTAAAGTTGCGAGATACCTAAAACCCTGGAACCCGACCAGGGTTTTTTATTTTGCCTTCAGTGCCATACTGAAGTATCGGCTTGTGATAAGTGGTGAAATAACGTTCAAGTAATAACTTGAACTATCCTCATTATTAACTTGAGAAAAATTCATAATTACAAGGTTGACATTAAATCGTATTCAATACATTCTGTAGACATATAGACGTCTAAACGTCGATTTAAGGAATTTGTTTTCGTGGCGGAGTGCCACAGGGAGAGTAAGATGGGATACACGCACGCAGGCCATATTGACGCCTTGAACCAGAATATTGCTGAGTTGTCAGACAACATCAATGTATCATTTGAGTTTTTTCCACCAAGCAGCGCGAAGATGGAAGAGACACTCTGGAATTCAGTGCACCGTCTTAAAACGCTCCAACCTAAATTTGTTTCTGTGACTTACGGCGCTAACTCTGGCGAGCGTGACAGAACGCACTCCATCATTAAAGAAATCAAAGCAACAACCGGATTGGTTGCTGCTCCTCACCTCACTTGTATTGATGCTACTCGCGAAGAGTTAATTAATATTGCCGATGATTATTGGAATAATGGCATTGAAAATATCGTTGCTCTGCGTGGTGATATTCCTCCTGGTGGCGGTGCGCCTGACATGTATGCCTCGGATCTGGTTGAGCTGCTGAAATCACGTCACGATTTTGATATCTCAGTAGCCGCGTTTCCTGAGGTTCACCCTGAAGCTAAAAGTGCGCAGTCTGACTTATTGAACCTAAAACGTAAGGTTGATGCTGGCGCAAACCGTGCAATTACTCAGTTCTTTTTTGATGTTGAGTCTTATCTTCGATTCCGTGACCGTTGTGTAGCGGCAGGAATTGACGTGGAAATTGTGCCAGGAATTTTGCCTGTATCGAACTTTAAGCAAGCCTCTCGCTTTGCTGCGCAGAACAATGTGAAAGTACCAGGCTGGATGAGTAAACAGTTCGAAGGCTTGGATGATGATCCGGTGACTCGTCAGCTTGTGGGAGCAAGCCAAGCTATTGATATGGTGCGCGTACTGAGTCGTGAAGGCGTTAAGGATTTCCACTTCTACACCCTAAACCGTGCAGAGATGACTTACGCTTTATGTCATACGCTAGGCGTTCGTCCTCGCGCTGTAGTAGGTGCATAAATCGGGTTTCAAAAAGACAAAAGGCTTGCCGAGTGGCAAGCCTTTTTCGTTGTATCAAAGTAAAAGGAAATTAACCAATCACTTCAAGTTCTGTTAGGACTTCTTCAGCCCACGTGATCCACGTTTCACGTAACAGTAGGTTACGACGAAGCGTTAAACGCTCTAGGCGAGCTTGTTTGTCTAAAGTTGACGGCGTTGCGTAGTAAGCCGCTTCAATTTCTTTGTAGTGAGAAACCAGTTTGCGAGACTCTTCAACCAGTTCGGCGAGTTGATCACGGAAAGGTGTTGATGGTTGAACGGCACATGCCATCAATTTCGCTGAAAATTCATCACGAACAGTCGGGTGTGCAGTTGGTTGATCAAACCATTCTCCTAAAGCGCTGCGACCAGCATCTGTGATGGAGTAAACCTTACGGTCTGGTTTGCCTTCTTGGGGTTCTAATACGCAAGTAACCAGCTCTTTCTCGGCCATTTTATTGAGTTCACGGTACACTTGTTGGTGGCTTGCTTTCCAGAAGTAACCGATGCTAGCAGAGAATTCTTTAGTGATATCGTAACCGGTTGCGTCGCGAGTGCTAAGAACAGTTAAGATTACGTGTGGTAATGACATGTCTTCAATCCAAATGGTCAATAAACTTGTAAACAAGCTACTTATACTTTCAGCTGTGCTCTTTCTGGCACTTGAGTTTTTTAATGTATAAGTAGCACCAACAATGTTGGTCCTGTCACCTTAAAGCCGTTTATCACCTAGAGAGATGGGGAGTCCCATCATGGCTGGAGCAGGTATGATTGGATTTATGAGCTCTCAGCAGGCAAGTAGTATATAAATAATAAGCATGAAGTGGAATAGTAGGACAAAATTACCCTAAAAAACTAACATAATAATCAATAGTGTTAACTTGTGGTTTTTTATTCTTTTTGTGTGGTAGTTTTTGGGTTATTTATAGTTTATTAAACTGCCTTTTGGTTGCGCAATTATCCAGCGCCAAAAAAAGCTGAGCACTTGCTCAGCTTTTTTATTACAAATGAAGCGATTAGCCTGTGTTGCGCATGCCAGCTGCAATACCAGCAATTGTCACCATTAGTGCTTCTTCTAGGTTTGCAGATGCTTCTTCGGTTTGGCGTGTACGGTATAGCAACTCGGCTTGTAGCATGTTCAATGGCTCAACGTAGATGTTGCGCAAGCGAATTGATTCGAGTCCCCAAGGGTCATGCTGCATCAAGTTTTCGTTGTTCTCTACATTCAGTACTGCTTTGATATCTTCTTGAAGCTGAGCGCGAAGCTTTTCACCGAGTGGACGGAGTGATTCATCCACCAATCGCTCATCGTAATAGCGAGAAATATCGATATTACACTTCGAGTACACCATTTCTAACATGCCAAGGCGAGTCGAGAAGAACGGCCATTCACGACACATCTCTTCGAGCAGCGCTTGGTGACCTTTATCGATCGAGTATTGAATTGCTTCACCCGCACCTAACCATGCTGGAAGTACCAAACGATTTTGGCTCCATGAGAAGATCCACGGGATTGCACGTAAGCTTTCCACTCCGCCCTTCGGATTACGTTTTGCAGGACGAGAGCCAAGTGGCAACTTACCGAGCTCGAGCTCTGGTGTCGCTTGACGGAAGTAAGGCACAAAGTCAGGCTCGCCGCGAACTACGTTGCGATAAGACTCGCAGCTAACTTCTGATAGCACTTCCATTAAGTCGCGCCATTCTTGTTTTGGCTCTGGTGGTGGCAATAGGTTGGCTTCTAGAATCGCGCTCGCGTAAAGGTTAAAACTGTTTACAGCGACATCTGGAAGGCCCAGTTTAAAGCGGATCATCTCGCCTTGTTCTGTTACGCGCAAACCACCTTTCAAGCTTTTTGGTGGTTGAGACAGAAGTGCTGCGTGTGCTGGCGCGCCGCCGCGGCCTACTGTACCGCCACGACCGTGGAATAGAGTCAGTTCAACACCTTCTTCTTCCGCCACTTTTACTAACGACTCCATTGCATGGTACTGAGCCCAGCCTGCAGACATGACACCCGCATCTTTCGCTGAGTCAGAGTAACCAATCATGACCATTTGGTGGTTTTGGATAAAGCCACGGTATAGGTCGATACCCATCAGCTGTTTGATGACCGATTCTGCATTGTTCAAGTCGTCTAGCGTCTCGAATAATGGGCAAACATCCATACGATATGGGCAGCCTGCTTCTTGCAGAAGTAGGTGGACTGCTAACACATCCGATGCAGTGCGTGCCATAGAAATAACGTAGGCACCGAATGCTTCACGCGGTTGTGCTGCAATAATCTTACAGGTGTCCAAAACCTCTTTGACAGGTTCTGATGGTTCCCAATCACGAGGCAGAAGAGGACGCTTAGATGCGAGTTCGTTGGTTAGGAAAGCAATCTTATCTTGCTCGCTCCATTGTTCGTAATCACCAATGCCTAAGTAGCGGGTTAATTCAGACAATACGTCTGAATGACGCGTGCTCTCTTGGCGGATATCAAGGCGAACAAGATGAATACCAAATGCTTTTACGCGGCGCAATGTATCTAGTAGAGAGCCATTTGCGATCACACCCATGCCACATTCATTTAGCGACTGGTAACAGGCATACAGAGGTTCCCAAAGTTGCTCGACTTTTTGCAACGGAGCTTTAACGGCCAGTTTTTGACCATGGATTTTAGCATCGAGAATATCTTTGGTTTCGTTCAATAGTGAGCGAAGTTGTTTCAGGATCGCACGATATGGTTCGTGCTGATCTTCGCCAGCAAGTTCACGAACTTGATCGTTTGAAACCGTCATAGACAGTTCACTGATCAACTCGTTGATGTCATTGAGATAAAGATCTGCGGCTTTCCAACGAGACAGAAGCAATACTTCACGTGTCACGCTATGAGTGACAAACGGGTTACCGTCGCGGTCACCCCCCATCCAAGAAGAGAAGTGCACAGGGCGAGCATCAATTGGTAAACCTTCACCCAAGTAAGATTTCAAGCGATCGTGCATTTCACGTAAGAAGTCTGGCACTGCTTCCCACAGTGAGTTTTCTACTACGGCAAAACCCCATTTCGCTTCATCCAATGGAGTAGGGCGTTGTTGACGAATTACGTCAGAATGCCAGCTTTGTGCGATAAGTTGCTCTAAGCGACGCTCGGTTTTCTTGCGCTCTTTAGAAGAAAGATCACTCAGTTCCAACTTTGATAAGCACTCGTTGATCTTGACCAATTTGTTGATCATCGTGCGACGCGTGATTTCCGTTGGGTGAGCCGTCAATACCAATTCAATATTCAGATCACGAACCGCTTGCGCAGTGTCCAGTTTGCTCACATCGTTTTGTACCAGTTTAGAAAACAGCGAGTTAATCGCGTCTGGTTCACAAATGTGCTCTTCACAATGGCGTGAAATCGTGTGGTATTGCTCAGCAATATTGGTGAGATTTAGAAATTGGTTAAACGCACGGGTAACGGGCGTTAGCTGCTCATCGGGTAGGTGTTTGATTTCTTCTATCAAGCTTTCCCTGTCTGCTTGATTACCTGCTTGAGCCGATTTGGATAATTTACGAATGGTTTCCACTTTCTCGAAGATTTCTTCGCCATGGGCATCGCGAATGGTGTTACCCAATAAGTGGCCTAACATGCGCACATTACTTTTGAGTGCGGCGTATTTCTCGTTCATTGTCGTCCTGCCTCGTAAAAAAACTACATCCATTGTCCTTGTTAAGACTCCAATCTAGCGAAAAGCACCAGTTATAGTCAAATAAAGCAGACTAAGTTTGCAATTATTCCGCTGTCTCCTGATTTAGAGCAAATTTACGGCAGCTGTAGAATAAGAAGTGAAAATTAATTACAAAATAACAAGTTAAAGAAGTGTTAAGGCTAGCGCTAAATTGTGAAGATAAAAAGATGCAGCTCAATCGAGCTGCACTGACTTTTGAGTTTATTCGCGTATTAACAGCAATACTTGACCATTGCCTTTGAAAGCACATCAATTGTGGGATCGATAAAATCAAATGAGAGAAACTCATCCGGTTGGTGCGCTTGGTCAATTGAACCCGGGCCAAGAACTAAGGTTGGACAGAGCTGTTGTAAGAAGGGCGCCTCAGTACAGTAGTTCACGGTTTCTGAACTGGTTTGGCAGATCTCTTCAACACCACCGATAAATGGGTGGTCATGTTGGCATTCGTAACCCGGAATTGGTTCATGTAACGGAATTATCTCCAAGCGTCCGGGCCACTTTGCTTCGACTTCTTTTAATGCTCCGCGCAGCATATTTTCTAGGCCATCCAGGCTGATCCCTGGTAGTGGGCGAACATCATAGTGCAGCTCACAGCAACCACAAATACGGTTAGCGCTGTCACCGCCGTGAATGTGTCCAAGGTTTAGGGTAGGGCTTGGAATGGCAAACCCCGGATGGTGGTATTCTTTCACCAATTTATCGCGCAGTTGCATCATGGCAAACATCACTTCATGCATGATCTCAATCGCGTTAACGCCTAAGGCAGGATCGGATGAATGGCCTGACTTACCCGTGACCCGAATTGCATTCGCCACATGACCTTTGTGGCCGCGAATAGGAACGAGGCTGGTAGGCTCACCAATAATGCAGTAATCCGGCTTAAAAGGGGCGTTTACGGTGAAATGTCGTGCACCCAACATGGTGGTTTCTTCGTCACAAGTGGCTAATACGTATAGCGGCTTGGTCTGCTTGCTCCAGTCGACTTTTTTGACGGCTTCGTAAATAAAGGCAAAAAAGCCTTTCATGTCTGCCGTGCCTAAACCGTAAAAGCGGTTGTCTTTTTCAGTCAGTTTATGTGGATCAAAATTCCATCGTCCTTGATCGAATGGCACGGTATCACTATGGCCCGCAAGTAAAAGGCCGCCTTCACCCTCTCCCATACGTGCGATCATATTGTGCTTGCCTGGCTCGACTTCGATCACTTCAACGCTAAAACCCAGATCTTTAAACCAAGATGCGAGTTTTTCGATGACTTTTGCATTGCCCTGATCCCAGCTCGGATCCGTGGAGCTGATAGAAGAGGTGCTGATGAGTCCTTCATAGACCTCTAGAAAAGTTGGTAATTGCATGGATTCTTCAAATCTCCTGTTGACAGACAGACCACAAAAATGTAAAACACATATTAAATCATATTTAATGAATAAAAAATCAAAATAAAGCAAAAATTAAATATGAATAGTCATTTGAGCCTTTAAGTATATGGATGTCACACAATGCTAAAAACCACGATTATTGGAGCCAGCGGTTACACCGGCGCAGAGTTAGCGTTAATGGTTAATAAACACCCACAACTCACGCTATCAGGTTTATATGTTTCCGCCAACAGTGTTGATGCAGGAAAGAATATTGCGCAGCTGCACGGTAAGTTAGCAGGCATCATTGATATGCCGGTCTCGCCACTAACGGATCCACTGCAAATCGCTCAAGAATCGGATGTGGTGTTTTTAGCAACGGCTCATGAGGTGAGCCACGATCTAGCCCCAACTTTCTTGGAGGCAGGCTGTCAGGTATTCGATTTATCGGGGGCATTCCGCGTCCAAAGTGAAGGTTTTTACAACACTTTTTATGGCTTCGAGCATCAACATAATAACTGGCTAGATAAAGCTGCATACGGCTTAGCAGAGTGGAACCAGGAATCAATTAAAACTGCTCCCTTAGTTGCTGTAGCAGGTTGCTACCCGACTGCTTCGCAGTTAGCCATCAAACCTCTACTCGAAAATGCATTAGTGGATACCAATCAATGGCCTGTCATTAACGCGACCAGCGGTGTGTCCGGAGCTGGGCGTAAAGCTTCTATGGTGAACAGTTTCTGTGAAGTGAGCTTGCAACCTTATGGTGTATTTACTCATCGTCACCAACCAGAAATTGCTCAGCACTTAGGTTGCGATGTGATTTTTACTCCGCACCTAGGCAACTTTAAACGCGGCATTCTTGCCACGATCACCATGAAGCTAGCATCAGGCGTTACAGAGCAACAAGTCGCTCAAGCATTTGAACAAGCTTATCTAGGAAAGCCAGCCGTGCGTTTAAAAGGCGATGGCATTCCACGTATTCAGGATGTCGAAAATACCCCTTTCTGCGATATCGGCTGGAAGGTACAAGGCGAACACATCATTGTGATTTCAGCCATCGACAATCTACTCAAAGGTGCATCAAGTCAAGCGATGCAATGTCTCAATATTCATTATGGTTACCCAGAACTGACAGCGTTGCTGTAGTCGTTGAAAGAGGGAAATGCGATGACGCAAACCAATCAAGCTCCTTTAGTCATTAAGCTAGGCGGTGCAGCTCTATCTTGCACTCAAACCTTAAGCCAACTTTTTGGTGCCATTGCGGCTTACCAAAAATCGGCACAGCGACAAATCGCCATCGTTCATGGCGGTGGCTACCTAGTTGATGAGTTGATGGCAAAGCTTCAGCTTGAAACCGTAAAGAAAAACGGTTTACGCGTAACGCCTTACGATCAAATTCCGGTGATTGCAGGCGCGCTTGCAGGTACCGCAAACAAGCTGCTTCAAGGTCAAGCGATTGCGGACGGTCTTAACGCTGTGGGTCTTAGCCTTGCGGATGGTGGTTTGTGTCTTGTTGAAGAACTTGACCCAGAACTCGGCGCGGTAGGTAAAGCATCACCGGGTGATTCAACGCTATTACAAGCGGTACTAAACACAGGCGCACTGCCGATCATCAGTTCAATTGGCTTAACCACAGATGGCCAGATGATGAATGTGAATGCTGACCAAGCCGCAGTCGCGGTGGCAGGTGCTCTCGATGCTGAATTAGTCCTGTTGTCAGATGTGAGTGGCGTACTCGATGGCAAAGGGCATTTGATCAAAACGCTATCTGAGCAAGAAGCCGATGCATTGATCAAAGGGCAAGTGATCACAGACGGCATGATCGTCAAAGTTAAAGCTGCTTTGGAGGCGGCCAATGATCTTGGTCGCCCTATCGAAGTCGCGACCTGGCGTTACCCAGAAAAATTAGTACAGCTATTCGCTGGTGAAAGTATTGGAACGCAATTTTTGCCTCAATAAGCATCAGCAAAAGAATTCAATATTAGGAAGTAGTAGTTGGCACTGACCGCCGAGCGCAGCGCCAGTTAAGTTTGGAGAAGAAAGATGAGCAAAGTGAACGTAAATAAAGTGGTAGTCGCATACTCAGGCGGTCTAGATACCTCAGTAATTATCCCGTGGCTAAAAGAGAACTACGATTGTGAAGTCGTTGCTTTCGTTGCCGATGTTGGTCAAGGCGCAGAAGAGCTAGAAGGTATTGAAGCGAAAGCAAAAGCTTCAGGTGCTTCTGAGTGTTACATCGCTGACTTGAAAGAAGAAATGGTCGCAGACTACATTTACCCAACGCTAAAAACCGGCGCGTACTATGAAGGTAAGTACCTGCTGGGTACATCAATGGCGCGTCCAATTATTGCTAAAGCACAGGTTGAAGTCGCACGTAAAGTGGGCGCGGACGCATTGTGTCACGGCTGTACAGGTAAAGGTAATGACCAAGTTCGTTTCGAAGGCGCATTCGCAGCACTAGCACCAGATCTACAAGTGATTGCCCCTTGGCGTGAATGGGACCTAGTGAGCCGTGAAGAATGTTTGGATTACCTAGCTGAGCGTAACATTCCTTGTTCAGCGTCTCTTACTAAGATCTACTCACGTGATGCAAACGCATGGCACATTTCTACTGAAGGTGGCGTCCTAGAAGATACGTGGAACGCACCAAACGAAGATTGCTGGGTATGGACTGTAGACCCAGAGCAAGCACCAAACGAAGCGGAATACGTCACGCTGAAAGTAGAAAAAGGTGAGGTGGTCGAAGTTGATGGCGAAGCGATGACACCATACAACGCGTTGGTTTATCTAAACGAAAAAGGTGCGAAGCACGGTGTTGGTCGTATCGATATCGTGGAAAACCGTCTAGTAGGAATGAAATCTCGTGGCTGCTACGAAACACCGGGAGGTACCATCATGATGGAAGCGCTGCGTGCCGTTGAACAGCTAGTGTTAGACAAATCATCATTCGAATTCCGTGAAGAGCTGGGTCTAAAAGCGTCTCACCTTGTGTACGATGGCCGTTGGTTTACGCCACTATGTAAGTCGATCCTTGCCGCTTCAGAAGAGCTAGCGCAAGACGTGAATGGCGAAGTGGTTGTTAAGCTCTACAAAGGCCAAGCCACGGTAACGCAAAAACGTTCTGACAACAGCTTGTACTCAGAAGAGTTCGCGACTTTTGGTGAAGATGAGGTTTACGACCAAAGCCATGCGGGTGGTTTCATCCGTCTTTACTCGCTATCAAGCCGTATCCGTGCGTTGAACAGCCAGAAGAAATAATCTCTCCACATCTCGGATTGAGTAAAGACCTGCTATTGGATAGCAGGTCTTTTTTGTTGGCTTATGTCTATGAGCACAAAGATGCAAATGCACTTCATTTGAATATATATGTAAAAATATTGAATTTATACTTTATTTTTTGTCGAAATTGCCGTAACGTTGACCCATAAGAAAAAGTGAGCAAATGACCATCAAATTGGTTACTACTCATTCGAGAACGTTAGAGTAAGCAATAGTCATCAGGAGAAACGCAATGGCATTATGGGGCGGAAGATTTACCCAAGCGGCAGACACTAGATTTAAAGAGTTTAACGATTCGTTGCGTTTTGACTACCGATTGGCAGAGCAAGACATCGTAGGTTCAATCGCATGGTCTAAAGCTCTGCTTTCTGTAGATGTTCTATCGGCAGAAGAACAGCAAAAGCTGGAACTTGCTTTAAACGAGCTGAAGTTAGAAGTGATGGAAGATCCTCATCAAATTCTTCGCTCAGATGCAGAAGATATCCACTCGTGGGTTGAACAGCAGCTGATTAGTAAAGTGGGAGATTTAGGTAAAAAACTCCACACTGGGCGTTCTCGTAATGACCAAGTAGCGACAGACCTAAAACTTTGGTGTCGTCAGCAAGGCCAGCAACTGTTGATTGCTTTAGATCGTCTGCAAGCACAAATGGTTCATGTTGCTAAGCAGCACCAAGGCACTGTATTGCCTGGCTATACTCATCTTCAGCGCGCTCAACCTGTCACCTTTGCTCACTGGTGTTTGGCTTATGTTGAAATGTTCGAGCGTGACTACTCTCGTCTGAATGATGCCTTACAGCGCCTCGACACTTGTCCACTTGGCTCGGGTGCTTTAGCTGGCACGGCTTATCCGATTGATCGTGAACAATTAGCTCATAACCTTGGTTTCCACCGCGCTACGCGTAATTCACTCGATTCGGTTTCGGATCGTGATCATGTGATGGAACTGATGTCGGTGGCCTCGATTTCTATGTTGCACCTTTCTCGTCTTGCAGAAGATATGATCTTCTACAACTCAGGGGAGTCTAACTTTATTGAGTTAGCGGATACGGTGACGTCTGGTTCGTCATTGATGCCACAGAAGAAAAATCCGGATGCACTTGAGTTGATCCGTGGTAAGACAGGGCGTGTCTATGGCGCATTATCGAGCATGATGATGACAGTGAAAGCCCTACCATTGGCGTACAACAAAGACATGCAAGAAGATAAAGAAGGGTTGTTTGATGCGTTAGATACATGGAATGATTGCATGGAAATGGCAGCGCTGTGTTTTGATGGCATTAAAGTAAATGGTGAGCGTACGCTTGAAGCTGCGAAGCAAGGGTATGCGAACGCGACTGAGTTAGCTGATTACTTAGTGGCGAAAGGCATCCCATTCCGTGAGGCGCACCATATTGTGGGCGTAGCGGTGGTAGGGGCAATTGACAAAGGTTGTGCGCTGGAAGAATTGTCTCTGCAAGAGCTAAAAGCCTTCTCTGAGGTGATTGAAGATGATGTGTATGACATTCTGACAATAGAGTCTTGTTTGGAAAAACGTTGTGCGCTGGGTGGCGTTTCGCCTCACCAAGTCGCTTATGCGGTAGAGCAAGCGGATAAACGTCTGAGCCAGCGTGACAGCTCGGCAGTGAAAGTGCGTCCTGCACGTTTGACGGACATTGAAACACTAGAGGGCATGGTGGCTTATTGGGCGAACCTCGGTGAGAATCTACCCCGCTCTCGTAATGAGCTCGTGAGAGATATTGGCTCCTTCGCGGTGGCTGAGCATCATGGTGAAGTGACAGGTTGCGCTTCTCTATATGTGTATGACTCTGGGTTGGCTGAAATACGCTCTCTTGGTATCGAAGCGGGCTGGCAAGGTCAAGGACAGGGCAGTGCAATCGTAAATCACTTGGTTGAGAAAGCACGTCAAATGGCGATAAAGAAGGTCTTTGTCCTCACTCGAACGCCAGAGTTCTTTATGAAGCAGAGCTTCTTACCAACATCGAAGTCGCTGTTGCCAGAAAAAGTCTTGAAAGATTGCGATCAGTGTCCACGTCAGCACGCGTGTGATGAAGTGGCGCTAGAGATCAATTTAATGGAGCAAGTGCTCCAAAAATCGCATGTGGCATGAGCTGAAATTTCGGAGTGATTTTATTAGCATTCAATGACATAGTTATTTTCTGATTCACTTACATCAGTATTTGCTAAAAAAATCGAAAAAATTTGGAACCTTTGAGAGGAAGCTCGGTCTATTAAAGTACCACTGCTTTTTCTTAGAAGAATCTAAGAGAGCCCCAGAACTGATATTGGTTTTGGGGCTTTTTTCTATCTGCCACTTTACTCTTTTTTATCCGTCTCTTTTGGTCCTCGCCGACGTTGCCACGGCAAGATGACAAAACGCATCCATAAGTGCAAAAACAATAAAATATTGAAAGCGAAACCAGCAAAGATCAAAGCGATCGACTCGATGCTTTGTGGATCATCTTTGAACGCAAACCACCACACAATCCAGCACAGTACCGAAAGCACCGTTAACTGATCCAAGCATCGTTGGCAACGCCCAAGCTTTTTCCAAAACCAATGTTCCTCGCAGCGGCGACAAGTCATAGTGTTTTCCAAGGCATCAGTGTTGCTTCAGATTATATACCCAACACAAAGAGAGAAAGCGTTTTTTGTCGCAGCTTAGAGCGCAGGAACACAACCAAAAATGGAAAGTTAGCTTTGTAGAGCTTATGTGGCACGTGATTGATGTATGGTTCGCTGTCAGTCTTTAATAGGAAAAATAATCATGTCGACAGAATTGAAATTTGCACTGAGTATCGCTGGTGGTTTTTTTACGATCGGTGTAGTCGCGATCATCATGGTAAGTCGTTACGCAATGATGGCAGTGTAGTACTTATGTAATCGCCTCAAAGTAGTCAACAGAAAGCCCCGTTTATCACGAGGCTTTCTGTTTTGCTTGGTATGTAAAGACTGGCTCGATTGAGCATGAAATCGTTAGCAACCAGGCCCACAGTCAAGGCAATGTTTCACCATTTCTGGCCCTAAGTGTAGTTTTGCATTCAAATCACGTAGAGCGGTGCGGACACCCTCTTCGATCACTGGATGATAGAAGGGCATATCTAGCATCTCAGAAACCGTCATTCTATTTTGGTGTGCCCAAGCCAAAAGATGCGCGAGGTGTTCTGCGTTCGGCCCCATCATCTCTGCACCTAAAAATCGTCCAGTACCTTGCTCGCCATAGACATGTAACATCCCTTTGTTTCGTAGCATGACACGTGAACGTCCTTGATTCTCAAACGAGACTTCGCCAGTAACAAAACAACCACAGCTTCCTAAGCGAGTTTCCAGTTGTTTGAAAGTTTCACCGACCATAGCTATTTGCGGATCGGAGAATACAGCTGAAATTGGCGAACGACGCAGACCTGCACGAATATCCGGGAAGCGACCAGCATTATCACCAGCAATGCGACCTTGGTCAGCGGCCTCGTGTAGCAATGGAACTTGGTTACTTGCATCACCCGCAATAAAAATACTCTCTACGGAGGTTTGCAATGTGTAGTGATCTGCGGTTGGTACACCGCGTTCATTTAATGCCACATTGGTGTTCTCGATCGCTAGCTTATCTACGTTTGGACGTCGTCCAGTGGCTGCTAAAACGTAATCAACAATAAAGGTTTCTAATTCATCGTCGTGGTTAATGAATTGGATCTCAACTTTGTCTGCGCCTGCTGCATTCGATGATGGTATGCGCTTCATGCTTTCTACTTTTACATCGGCATCAAGATAGAACTCTTCTTTAAAAGTTTTATCTGCGTAAGCCATCACCTCTGGATCTGTCAGTGGACCAACTTGACCACCAAGACCAAAGAGCTTCACTTTCACCCCTAGGCGGTGCAATGCTTGACCGAGTTCAAGTCCGATCACTCCGGGGCCAAATACCGCAACGGACTCAGGCAAATCATCCCAATCAAAGACATCATCATTAATTACGAGACGGTCACCCAACTCATTCCAAGCTGTTGGATAGGCAGGACGAGAGCCCGTCGCGATCACAATCCGTTTTGCGGCGACCTGAGTATGGTCATCTATGATAAGTGTATGATCATCGGCAAACTTCGCGTAACCTGACAACTTGTCTTCTGCGGGAATATCCTCGACGCTTTCAAGCACAAAGCCAACAAAACGATCACGTTCGCGTTTTACACGATCCATGACTTCTTGTCCGTTAATGCGTATTTCACCTTGCGGATGGATCCCAAATCCAGGCGCTTTTTCGATTTGGTGGACACTTTCTGCGGCCGCAATCAACAGCTTAGAGGGCATGCAACCGACGCGAGCACAGGTTGTTCCGTAAGGGCCGCCTTCAATCATTACTACGCTATTAGTATGAGCTTTTGCTGCTCGATAAGCGCCAAGACCAGCAGTACCACCACCAATAATCGCTACGTCGACATTAACTTGTTTCATCGTGAACTCTCGCTTTTTGTTTTTAAGCCAAGCTAGCTACATTGAGCTTGGAGAGTGAATTGGGTCGTTGAATCTGTATAAGGAGTCACCTTATCGGTAGACGACTACTTATCTAGACTAGTAGAAGAAGTGAGTTAGGGTTGGCCTCCGAGCCAAAGGCACCGGAGACCGAGGGTGTAGGCTATGGACAGCTTAGCCTAGATACGCTTCTAGCTCTTCGCTACCGCCGATGTGCTTGCCACCGATAAAGACTTGTGGAACAGTCGTGCGACCAGATATAGCTCGTAGACTAACTGTCGTTGCGTCTTTACCCAGAATCACTTCTTCATATTGAAGACCGTGGTCAATCAGGTTTTGTTTCGCTTTCATACAGAAAGGGCAGCCTGGTTTAGTGAACACCGTGATGGATTCTTGCGTTTTGTAGTCAGGCGCTATGTAATTCAGCATCGTATCTGCGTCTGACACCTTGAATGGGTCGCCAGGTTCGTTTGGCTCAATGAACATTTTTTCTACTACGCCATCTTTTACTAGCATGCTGTAACGCCATGAGCGTTTACCAAAGCCGATGTCGTTTTTATCCACTAACATGCCCATGCCATCGGTGAACTCACCATTACCGTCAGGAATGAAGGTGATGTTTTCTGCTTCTTGGTCTTGTTTCCATGCATTCATCACGAACGTATCATTGACTGAGACACAAATAATCTCATCCACTCCGTGCTCTTTAAATACAGGGAACAATTCGTTGTAACGAGGTAGATGGCTTGATGAACAGGTTGGAGTAAATGCACCCGGTAAGCTAAATACGATAACGGTCTTACCTTTAAATAGCTCATCAGTCGTTACATTCATCCAAGAGTCACCTTGACGAACTGGAAAAGTAACTTGAGGGACTTGTTGACCTTCTTTAGATACAAACATAATGATTTCCTTTAACTATTTTAAATTATGCGTATAGAGCTTAGCGTTTTTCTTTGCTCTGTTTCGTTCTGTTGAGCCCATTATTGTAAAAATCCTTTGATAGCTCTAATCGTTTGGTGTTATGGTTTTGATAGGTATTAGCTATTGTTAAAAGAAGCGAATTGTGAGTTATGAATATTCGAGATTTTGAGTACTTAGTTGCACTTGCGGAACATAAGCACTTTCGCAAAGCGGCAGAAGCATGTTTTGTTAGCCAACCAACATTGAGTGGACAAATTCGTAAGCTAGAGGATGAACTCGGTACCACGCTTTTAGAGCGAAGCAGCCGTCGCGTTTTGTTTACCGATTCAGGGTTGCAGTTGGTGGAGCAAGCTAAGCGTATCTTAAGTGAAGTGAAAACTTTTAAAGATATGGCGAGTGGTCAGAGCGGAGCAATGACTGGGCCGATGCATATCGGTTTCATCCCGACGGTAGGTCCGTATCTACTACCCAAAATTCTGCCGCAGATAAAAGAAGCATTTCCTGAACTGGAGCTGTTCCTGCACGAAGCTCAAACACATCAGTTGGTGCGTCAATTAGAAGAAGGTAAATTGGACTGCTTGGTCTTGGCTTCGGTTGATGAAACGGCACCTTTTAAAGAAATCGAAGTGTATAACGAGCCGTTAAGCGTAGCGGTGCCATGTGATCATGAGTGGGCTTCTCTCGACCATGTTGATATGTTGGAGTTGAATGGTAAAACCGTTTTAGCGCTAGGAGACGGTCACTGTCTGCGTGATCAAGCGTTAGGTTTCTGTTTTGCTGCCGGAGCGAAAGACGATGAACGCTTTAAGGCAACCAGTTTGGAGACACTGCGGAATATGGTCGCTGCTGGTGCTGGGATTACGTTATTGCCTCAGCTTTCTATCCCCAATGAGAAGCAAAAAGATGGCGTGTGCTATGTACCAGCCGTTAACCCTACGCCTTCGCGCAATATAGTCCTTGTATATCGCCCGGGCTCACCACTGCGTGCAAGGTTTGAAGCTTTGGCGGCGAAGATTAAAGAAGTATTGGCTTCTTATCCTTCATTGAACGCCGCGGCGTAAAAGCCGACATAAAAAAGGGAGAGCGAATGCTCTCCCTTTTGCTTTAGTGATTTAGAACAGCTCTTCTGCGCCAGAGCCGGAAGAATAAATACTGTCTTCCAAACGGTCTCCAGCGTATTCGGTAGGCTCAGTGCCTTTTTCAAAGTATTCGAACATCGATGTGCTGTCTACTTTGTGCGTTAGCATGCCAGTGTTGCGATCAATACGAACACGAATGATGTTATCTGGAATATTTTTACCTTGCTCAGGTGTTTCTTCTAGTGCAACGCGCATAAAGTCAATCCAAGCGGGTTCTGCGGTTTTCGCACCCGATTCAGCACCAGAAATTTGGCCTTTGCCTAGGTTGCTATTAACCGTTGTGCGACCAAGGGCGCGTGAGTGATCATCAAAACCAACCCAAGCAATGGCAACAACACCAGGACCATAGCCGTTGTACCAAGCATCTTTGGAGTCATTCGTTGTACCCGTTTTACCACCGATATCACGACGCCCCAGTTTTTGTGCACGCCAGCCAGTACCGTTCCACCCCGTACCTTCACGCCAGTTACCACCACCCCAAATGTTGCTGTACATCATCTCACGCATCAAGAATGCGTTTTGCTCAGAGATAACTTGTGGAGCATATTGAGGTTCATCATTTTCCAGTGCGTTGTCTGTTGCCAAACCATCAATCGCGACGTCTTGTTCGCCAAACTCATCGGCATAGCGATTGTCTGGCTCATCGCTCATTTGTGGGCAATCCTTATGACAAACGCTCTTTGGATTCGCTTTAAACAGCACTTCACCGAATGCATCTTCCACGCGTTCTACGTAGAACGGTTCGACGTAATAACCTCCGTTTGCAAATACAGAGTAGCCTTGTGCCACTTTCATTGGTGTTAAGCTACCAGCACCGAGCGCGATGGTCTCTGAACGTGGTACTTGGTTAATATCAAAACCAAAACGAGTAAGGTACTGACGAGTCTCATCAAGGCCTACTTCACGCAGCGTACGCACTGCCATCACGTTCTTTGACTGAGCTAAGCCGAGGCGAAGGCGAGTTGGACCGCCATAGGTTGGTGGTGAGTTTTTAGGTCGCCAAGCCGAACCAGAACCTGCGTCCCATTTGTTAATCGGCGCATCGTTGATCAGAGTGGCTAAGGTAAGTCCCTTGTCAATTGCAGCTGAGTAGATAAATGGTTTGATACTTGAGCCAACCTGACGCACTGACATAGTGGCACGGTTAAACTTACTATGAACAAAGTTAAAACCACCCACTAACGATAATATCGCACCATTTTCCGGGTTCATCGCGACAAACGCGGTGTTCGCTGTTGGCACTTGGCTCAGTTTCCAGCTTTGTGTCGTGTTGTCATCTTCATTGGTTTCGCTCACTTCGCGAACCCAAACTTGTTGACCCGTCGCTAGCACATCATGCGCTGATTTTGGTGTTGAACCTTGGCGGTTTTCGGTGATGTATTTACGTGCCCAATGCATTCCAGTCCAAGGAATGGTCTGCTCTTCATGGTTTTTAACCCAAACTTGCGCAGTTTTATCATCGACTTTTGTCACGACGGCAGGGTAAAGGTCACCATAAGTTGGTTGCTTCTTAAGGTGCTTTTCTATTTGCTCGCTGTTCCAAGCGGTTTCACCTTCTTTCCAAAGCACTTTCTCCGCACCGCGGTAGCCGTGACGTTCATCGTATGACAGCAGATTATTTACCACGGATGTATTCGCGGCATCTTGCAGTTTAGAGTCCACCGTCATGTAGATATTCAAGCCAGAGGTATAGGCTTCTTCTTCACCGTACTCTTTCACGGCCCATGCACGAGCTAGTTCCGCCACATAAGGAGCGGAAAGTTCAATTTCAGCACTGTGGTAACGTGCCACGATAGGTTCGTTGCGTGCTTCGTCATACTGTTCTTGCGTGATGTATTTTTCATCAAGCATTCGCATTAACACGACGTTACGGCGTTTTGTCGCACGCTCAAGAGAGTAAATTGGGTTCATCGTTGATGGCGCTTTTGGCATCCCTGCGAGTGTCGCAAGTTCGCTTAACGTCAATTCATCAAGGCTCTTACCAAAGTAAACTTGAGCGGCCGCACCAAAACCATATGAGCGGTAACCAAGGAAGATTTTATTGACATAAAGTTCCATGATTTCTTGCTTACTCAGAAGCTGCTCAATGTGGATAGCAATGAAAATCTCTTTAATCTTACGCATGATCTTCTTCTCATTAGATAAGAAGAAGTTACGAGCTAACTGTTGCGTAATGGTACTTGCGCCCTGCTTGGCTGAACCTGAGATCGCAACTACAACGGCTGCACGAGTGATGCCGATAGGATCGATACCTGGGTGTTCGTAAAAACGGCTATCTTCGGTTGCGATTAGCGCATGAATTAAGTCTTGAGGAATTTCATCATAAGTAACAGGAATACGACGCTTTTCACCGAACTGTGCGATCAGCTTCCCGTCTTGACTAAACACCTGCATAGGTGTTTGTAATTCAACGTCTTTTAGAGTTGCAACATCTGGCAATTCAGGCTTCACGTACTGATAGAAGCCAAATATTGTGGTGACTCCAAGAATTATGCAAATCAATGTTAAAAATAATAAACGCTTTATGAACTTCACCGGAGAATCCCTGATTGGTTGAGGCTGTGTAACGGCAAACCCTTGTACTCTTAGGTCAAAAATTTAGCACATAGAGATATTAACTCTTATTTGGGTGCTAATAACAACCTTTGCACGAAGAAATTTCGGAGCGAGAGTAAGAGATGGATAAGCTAATCGTTACCGGCATCGATATAGGCCATAACAGCCTCAAAGCCGTAGTACTTAAACCCACAGGCAACAATTACGCTCTGTTGGGTTACAAAGAAATATTACTAAAGGAAGGTATTGTCGCTGAAAATAACACTATAAATCATCAAGAAATTGTAAAGACCCTAAAGCTGATTAAAAAAGAACTGCCTTTTGGGGCTAAAAAGGTCGCAATTTCAGTGCCTGATAATTCGGTGATCAGTAAAAAACTGCAAATAGAACAAAACCTTGAAGATAGCGAAGTTGAGTTTGCTGTGATTCAGGCATTTTCTCATCAATCGCCATTCCCTGTCGAAGAGCTGAGTTTAGACTTCGTCCGTCTTCGTGCAGAAGATGGGTTGCGTGGGACTGATAACTATCAAGTGTTTGCGACAAGAAAAGATGTGGTCGATAGTCGCGTGGATGCATTACAAAAATCCGGACTAAAACCCGTTTTAGTGGACGTGCATTCACAAAGTCTTGGTCATATCTGGAAGCTCACCGCCGATCGCTTTCCTGACAAAAATAAGTACTGCTTACTCGATATTGGCACCTCATCGAGCTCCTTTACCATGTTTACCGAACAAGGTGAGCTGTTTCACAAAGAGTTTGCTTGCGGCACACGCGGAGCAAACAGCCCTGTTCAAGATGATTTGATGTCCGATGATGCTCAGGAGAAAACAGAGCTGTTTAATCGCCAAATCGTGGAACGGGTGAAACGTCAGATGCAGCTCTACACTTCAATTAATGGCTCGCAAAATATCAAAGGTATCTGGTTATCAGGGGAAGGAGCTTCGACACCAATGCTCGCGGAAGAGTTATCTCAGCAACTGTCACTAGAGTGTGAATTGCTAAACCCGCTAGGGCTATTTGAGATGAAGGTGTCCAAACGTAAACGTCGTGCCGCAGATTGGCAGCATTTCTCTACAGCCGCAGGACTCGCGATTCGTGGCATTCATTGGCTAGGAGGTGCGCGTGCTTTATCGCATTAATTTACTTCCTTGGCGAGAGAACCAAAGAGAAGAGCACCGACGTCGTTTCATTAGCTTGGTCGCGTTAGGCATGTTGGTCGCCATTGGTATTCAATGGGGTATTGGAAAGTTTTTTGAGTACCAACAAGATCAGCAGCAGGAGCGGCTTGATTACCTTACTCACTACATTGCTGAGCTCGACCAGCGTATTGAAGCAATGAAAATCGCCGAGCAAGAGCACAGCAAAATCCTCGAACGTTTAAAAGTGGTTGAAGGGTTACAAAACGGTAGAAACAAAACGACCGAGTTTATGAACTTGATGCCAGCCGTCATTCCTGAAGGTGTATATGTCGACAAGATCAAAATGAATGATCTGGAAATTGAGATCTCAGGGATCTCTGATAGCACTCCAAAACTTGCCACGATGCTGGACAACATGGAGCGTTCGGCCAAGTTGAATGATGTAGAAATGCACTCCATCGTTCACGGAAAAGCGCGTTTTGGAAAAGAGTTCCAAACGTTCAAAGTGTCTTTCATGTTCAAAGTGCCGGAGAAGAAAGCGGAGGCCCAGCATGGTTGATTGGCAGGATCTCGAAATAGATGAAATGGCAGAGTGGCCATTGTTGCCTCAGCTTGTGGTTATCGCGCTGCTGATTTTCCTCATTCAAGGTTTTGGCTATTGGTTTTACCTTAAGCCAAAAGAAGAGCAATTGAATAACTTGGTCCAGCAGGAGCAGACGCTCAAGGTAGCACTGAAGATCAAAGCGAACAAAGTAGCTGCATTGCCTCAGCTTCAATCTCAATTGGATGAACTCACCACGCGTTACGAATTATTGCTACAACAACTGCCCGCGCAAAAAGAGTTGGCTACGATGCTCGCTTCGGTGAATGAACTCGGTATCGACAATAAGTTGACCTTTACCCGTATCGACTGGGGTGAAAAGCAATCAGAGCATTTCCTCTATCGTCTTCCTTTAAACATTGAGTTAACGGGTGATTTTCATGACATCGGACATTTTTCTCAGGCGATAGCAACGCTACCTCGAATCATCACGTTTAAAGATGTGACTTGGCAGCGTGTCAGCCAAGAAAGTGAAACTCTGCACTTTAGGGTACGAGCCAATACCTATCAGTTTAAGCCAGAGGAGACGAACAATGACAAGTAAGCATTTGTTACTGGTACTGATGGGGTCTCTGCTACTTGGATGTCAGGCGAATGATGAGTCATTAACGGATTTTATTCGAGGGGTTGAGAGTCAGGCGCGTCGAGATGTCGAGAAACTTAAGCCTGCAGATAAGTATGTTGCCGTCACGTACGCACCTGAAGTACAGCGTGCGCCCTTTGAGTTACCAAAAGAAGCCACGATCGCCACTCAGCCCGTTGCAAGAAAAGATTGCTGGCAACCGCCTTCAAGAAGGCGCACTGGCAAATTAGAAAAATTCCCATTAAGCCAATTACGTTTGAAAGGAGTTATGGGCATGGGTAATACGGTTTCTGGTCTCGTTCAGGCACCCAATGGAACCGTTTATAAAGTGAAGCCGGGGCAATACCTCGGACGCAACAATGGCAAAGTGACCCACGTCAGCCATTCCTATTTGTTAATTAATGAAACATTGCCCGACGGCTTAGGGTGTTGGCAGAAGCGTAAAGTTAAGTTGGCTTTGAGATAGCCCCATTTATTTTTGATATTGAGTAATGAAAATGAGACAAGGATTAACACGTACAACAAGGATACTAACTGGGCTCTTCTCCTTATGGTTGTTTGTATTTTTAGCCCCTTTAGTGGCAGCAGAAGAAGTATCGTCTAATGCCTTAAAGAGTATCGACTTTCGCACTAATAAAGATAAAGACGCCGTTATAGTCGTTGAACTGGCGTCACCTGCCGCGATTGTCGATGTCAAACGCGTACAGGAAGGGTTAAGTATCGATTTGCTTAATACTTCGGTAAAAGACGAGCAACTGTATCTCCTAGACGTAAAAGATTTCTCGACTGTGGTTGAAAGCGTAGAGGTATTTCGCGATACCTCAACTACGCGCTTGGTTGCGCACATTAATGAAGAATATACGCATGATTACCGTTTAACGGGACGATTCTTGGAAATCAAAGTGGCTAAGATCAAACCCAATGAGAAAGCCCCGGATAAAAGCATTCTAGAAAAAGAAGGCAAGCTCATTTCGATTAACTTCCAAGATATTCCTGTACGTAATGTGTTACAGCTGATTGCTGACTACAACCAGTTCAACTTGGTTGTTTCAGACTCCGTAGAAGGTAACCTTACACTTCGTCTTGATGGTGTTCCGTGGCAGCAAGTGTTGGATATTATTTTGCAAGTTAAGGGGTTAGATAAGCGTGTTGATGGCAACGTGATTCTGGTTGCTCCAACAGATGAGCTTGATCTGCGCGAAAAACAGCAACTCGAAAAGCAGCAGCTAGAACAAACGATGGGAGAGCTTTCGTCTGAAATCATCAAGGTAAACTTCGCTAAAGCATCAGATATTGCAGAGATGATCAACGGAGAAGGGAACATCAGTATGTTGTCTGAGCGAGGCAGTATGACCATTGATGAGCGGACTAACTCGTTATTGATTCGTGAGCTACCTGAAAACATTGAAGTGATTCGAGAAATTATTGAATCTTTGGATATCCCGGTGAAGCAGGTTCAAATTGAAGCGCGTATTGTGACCATCAATGAAGGCAACATGGACGAGTTGGGAATTCGCTGGGGCTTTACCTCTATTAATGGCAATAACACGGTTGGTGGCTCTATCGAAAACAACCTTGCCACGATCGGTTTATATAACGGTGGTGGTGAAGGAGAAGACGGTGGTGACGGTGATGGAGTAGGTATCGATGACTTCCTAAACGTAAACTTAGCTGCAACCAGTCCAAACGCGACCAGCATTGCTTTTCAGGTTGCAAAATTAGGCTCAGACACCTTGTTAGACCTCGAGCTTTCTGCGCTGCAACAAGAGTCTAAAGCTGAGATTATCTCAAGTCCACGTTTGATCACTACCAATAAGAAGCCTGCCTATATCGAACAAGGTACCGAGATTCCTTATCTAGAGTCCTCATCGAGTGGTGCCACGACGGTAACGTTCAAAAAAGCAGTATTGAGTTTGAAGGTGACGCCACAAATTACACCGGATAACCGCCTTGTGTTGGACTTAAGCGTTACGCAAGATAGACCTGGACAAGTCGTGAAAACAGGTACTGGTGAAGCCGTTGCGATTGATACTCAACGTATCGGGACGCAAGTGTTAGTAAATAACGGTGAAACCGTCGTTCTTGGTGGTATTTTCCAGCACAGCATTACTAACTCGGTGGACAAAGTGCCTTTGTTAGGCGATCTGCCGCTATTAGGTGCGCTTTTCCGTCGAAGTTATGAAAATGTTGGCAAAAGTGAGCTGTTAATTTTCGTCACCCCTAAGGTGGTGATTCAGTAGTTCTACCTCGTGAAAAACTGATTAAATCAAAAATAAAGTTGCAATAGTGGCACCATGCTTGGATAATTTCGGGTCTTATCACGAATTATCTGTGAGGAACTGGTGCCACAAGCCTTGTAGAACAGCGATTTAGCTGTGTTTTCTTGTGGCGATCTTATTGAATCAATGTTGTAAATTACTGCTAAACATGGCTGAGAAACGTAATATTTTCCTTGTTGGCCCAATGGGCGCCGGCAAAAGTACAATTGGTAGACATCTAGCACAGCAACTGCATATGGAGTTTGTTGACTCCGATACAGTGATCGAAGAACGCACTGGTGCAGACATCTCTTGGGTTTTTGATGTAGAAGGTGAAGAAGGCTTCCGCAAGCGTGAAGAAGCGGTACTTGAAGACCTAACACAAGAGCAAGGCATCGTGCTTGCGACTGGCGGTGGCTCTGTTAAGAGCAAAGAAAACCGTAATCGTCTTTCGGCACGTGGTGTTGTTGTTTACTTAGAAACGACGATTGAAAAGCAACTTGCGCGCACAAACCGTGACAAGAAGCGTCCTCTACTTCAAACGGACAACCCTCGCGAAGTATTGGAGCAATTAGCTGAAGAACGTAATCCTCTGTATGAAGAAGTAGCGGATTACACTGTTCGCACTGACGATCAGAGTGCAAAAGTGGTAGCCAACCAGATCGTAAAAATGCTAGAAGAGAGATAAGTTTTTATCTTTTTTTTAATTGGAGCAAACCGATGGAACGGATTACGGTCAACCTAGCTGAGCGTAGCTACCCAATCTCTATTGGCGCCGGGTTATTTGAGGACCCGGCGTACCTCTCTCAAGTTCTCTCAAACAAAAATGCAAAACAAAAAGTTGTTGTGATCAGTAATGTCACAGTGGCGCCTTTGTATGCTGACAAAATTTTAAAGCAACTCGAGCAGCTCGGTTGTAGTGCATCCTTGTTAGAATTGCCTGACGGCGAACAGTACAAAAACTTGGATGTGTTTAACCAAGTGATGAACTTCCTCCTCGAGGGGAATTACGCTCGTGATGTTGTGATCATCGCGTTAGGTGGTGGCGTTATTGGTGACCTTGTGGGTTTTGCTTCTGCCTGTTACCAGCGTGGGGTCGACTTTATTCAAATACCAACGACATTACTATCTCAAGTGGACTCTTCGGTGGGGGGAAAAACCGCGGTTAACCATCCGTTGGGTAAGAACATGATAGGTGCGTTTTACCAACCTAAAGCCGTGATCATCGATACCAACTGTTTATCGACGTTGCCTGAGCGTGAATTCGCAGCAGGTATCGCAGAAGTCATTAAGTACGGCATCATTTACGATGCAGACTTTTTTGTATGGTTGGAAGAAAACCTTGAACGCTTGTACGCGTTGGATGAAGAAGCGCTAACTTATGCCATTGCACGTTGCTGTGAAATAAAAGCGGAAGTGGTGGCTCAGGATGAGAAAGAATCGGGCATCCGCGCTCTGCTCAACTTAGGTCACACCTTTGGTCATGCGATTGAAGCTGAGCTTGGCTACGGCAATTGGCTGCATGGTGAAGCGGTTTCTGCTGGCACGGTTATGGCGGCCAAAACTTCGCATCTGCGCGGTCTTATCTCAGCAGAGCAATTTGAGCGTATTGTTGCGATTTTGCGTCGTGCCAAACTGCCTGTTCATACTCCAGAAAGTATGAGCTTCGATGACTTCCTCAAACATATGATGCGAGATAAAAAAGTCCTCTCTGGTCAATTAAGATTAGTTCTACCTACAGGCATTGGTAGTGCCGAGGTCATTGCTGATACGACACAAGACGTACTCAAACAGGCGATAGACTTCGGTCGCGATATTTAACCTTGTAATGGCGCCTTTGGGCGTCATTCTTGTAGTGTATTAAGGTTATTAGATGAGTGTTGCTCACGTTCTGGAATTAGATTCTCAAATCGAGTTGCTTGATAGGTTAGGATTGCTGACTAATTTTGGTTCCAATTTCATTGCGATTAATGGTCATGATGGTTATGGAAAATCTTGGTTAGCGCAGCGATACCTTGAAGTGGGTGCCAGTAACAAGAATCAATGTTTGTTACTTTGTCATTCTAATCAAGATGATGTGCAGCGCCGCATCCTTATTTTGAGTCAACTGGTTTCGGACGCATTGTTTAATCAGCAAGAGCCTTTACTTGATAGTCTCGAAAGACTATTGGGTGATGAGCCTTGTGATATCGCGATTGTGGTTGATGATGCGCATTTATTAAGTGAGACGCTCGTTTCTGAGCTTTGGATGCTGGTTTTAGAGGCGCATCATAAGCCGAATTGGACCATCAATGTCTTATTATTTACGCAGTCTGGGCGCTTAGAAGGATTGCTGTCACGTCTCAGTTACGGACAAGAGATAAAGCCTGTTGAGCTTGATATTGATATGTTGTCCGAAGTGGAAGCCCGTCGTTTCTTTGAATCACTTGTTGCGCGCTATGTTGATGATGAGGCGGAGAAGCGGGTTCGAGATGCATTTAAAAAAGTTGACCCAGTACCGGGTGACATCATGGCGTTAGGAGAGATGAAAGTGGAAAAAAGGATCATTATCCGCTCGATTGTCGGTTCACCGCTGAATATTGCGTTAGTGGTATTAGCATTACTGTTGCTTGCTGCTGGTGGCTATTGGTGGATGTATAATCAACCAAGCCCTGATGATAAAGCGCAGCAAATTGCTGGTAGTTTAGAGCAAACGGCTATTCCAACTTTTGAAGAGTCAGGAATCAGTGCTGCGCAGTCTTCACTACAATCTGTGACTGATGACACTAGCAGTGGCCTTGATGGCTCTGGCGCGATTGATGATTCTGATTCATTACCGCCAGCAGTAACGGAAGAAGTGGCGAGCGTTGGCAGTGATGACAATCAACAGAGAGTGGTGATTGAGTCTAATGTGGTCGATGCATTGCTTGAAGGTAAAGCTGATTCAGCAGACACAAAAGCGATTGATGATGTCGTGGGCGTTGAGAAGCAAGACGCCACTGATGAAACCAGCTCACCCTTAATAAAAGTCGTAAAACCAAATCAAGGTATGACGCAAACTTCTGCTCAGCCAGAAGAAGACGGTGCGAAGCAGTCTGTGGTTAAGTTTTCATTTGCTCGCGAAGAATTAAAAGCACTATCACCAAGAGCCTATACACTGCAGCTTGCTGCTATGACGTCAATGGACGATGTACAAGCCTTCCTCGATGAGCATCAGCTGAAAAATCAAGTACGAATTTATCCTACCGTTCGCAATGACACCGAGTGGTATATCATCACATACCAAGATTATCCGACAATTCAAATGGCTCGCGATGCCGTTGCAAGCTTGCCTGATTCGGTTAAGTCGGTGAGTCCTTGGGCAAAATCACTCCGTCAGGTTCATCGCGAAATTGATCGAGTGAAATAAACCTGAGCTTCGCTGAAAAATATGTTACATTCCGCAGCCTTAATTTTTGGTCGATAGATAGAGCAGTAGATGAAAAAGCAACGAGCCTTTCTTAAATGGGCAGGAGGAAAATACGGACTGGTTGAAGACATCCAACGTCATTTACCGCCGGCTCGAAAGCTAGTTGAACCTTTTGTTGGCGCGGGCTCAGTGTTTCTGAATACCGACTATGACCATTACCTACTGGCAGATATCAATCCAGATCTGATCAATCTGTACAACCTACTAAAAGAGCGCCCTGAAGAGTATATCTCTGAAGCGAAGCGTTGGTTTGTCGCCGAGAATAACCGTAAAGAAGCTTACTTACACATTCGCGCTGAGTTTAATAAAACCGATGACGTGATGTACCGCTCTTTAGCGTTTTTGTACATGAACCGCTTTGGTTTTAATGGTCTATGCCGTTACAACAAAAAAGGCGGTTTTAACGTTCCGTTCGGTTCATATAAAAAGCCTTACTTCCCAGAGGCGGAATTGGAGTTTTTTGCCGAAAAAGCCAAGAAAGCCACGTTCGTTTGTGAAGGTTATCCAGAAACTTTTCGCCGAGCACGTAAGGGGAGTGTGGTGTATTGCGATCCTCCTTATGCACCGCTTTCAAACACGGCAAATTTCACCTCATACGCAGGTAATGGTTTCACGTTGGATGACCAGGCTGCATTAGCCGACATTGCTGAAAGAACGGCGACTGAGCGTGGTATTCCGGTTCTGATTTCTAACCACGACACTACGTTGACGCGTCGGTTGTATCACGGTGCAGATCTCAATGTAGTAAAAGTAAAGCGCACCATTAGCCGCAATGGCAGTGGTCGTAATAAAGTCGATGAGCTGCTTGCGCTTTTTCATGCCCCTGAGATGGATAAACCAAGCTCTTAGTTCTCACACTATTAAATCTAAATAGTGGATCTCCCCACTGGCTTCGGTAGAATTGCGCGCAGATTGTTTGCTCATTACTACTGAGGTCAGGTATGAAAGATTTTCTTATTGCTCCATCCATTTTATCGGCAGATTTTGCTCGTCTCGGTGAAGATGTCGAGAAAGTACTCGCAGCGGGTGCGGATGTGGTGCATTTCGACGTTATGGATAACCACTATGTACCAAACCTGACTTTTGGTGCACCTGTGTGTAAAGCACTACGCGATTACGGCATCACCGCACCAATCGATGTTCACCTAATGGTGAAACCGGTTGACCGCATTATTCCTGATTTCGCAAAAGCGGGTGCGTCGATGATTACATTCCATGTGGAAGCTTCTGATCATGTAGACCGTACACTGCAGTTAATTAAAGAGCACGGCTGTCAGGCTGGTGTGGTACTAAACCCAGCAACGCCACTTGCGAGCCTTGAGTTCATCATGGACAAAGTCGACATGATTCTACTGATGTCGGTTAACCCTGGCTTTGGTGGTCAATCATTCATTCCTCACACGCTAGATAAACTGCGTGCAGTTCGTAAGATGATCGATGAGTCTGGTCGAGATATCCGTTTAGAAATTGATGGCGGTGTGAAGGTTGACAACATTCGTGAAATCGCAGAAGCGGGCGCAGACATGTTCGTTGCAGGCTCGGCAATTTTCGGTCAGCCAGATTACAAACAAGTGATCGACCAAATGCGCACGGAGCTGGCTGAAGTAAAATAAGCCCCGATATACGCGCGATAATACCCTGATTTTAAAGGCTGTCACTTTATTGGTAGCCTTTGTTATTTCTAACGTTGGATGAAATAAAATATCCCCTGCGTTGAGCAAATAATCACTTGCCTATTTTGCGCCCTTTCTGTACTATTCGTGCTCCTTAAACTCAGTCAATTATCTTTAGTTCCTTGCTTCCTCTGGACGACTGAGCCATTTGTGGAAGCTGAATAATCCGTAAGGAGCAACCAATGCGTCATTACGAAATCGTATTCATGGTGCACCCAGATCAAAGCGAGCAAGTTGCTGGCATGATCGAGCGTTACACTGGTTCAATCACTGAAGCTGGCGGTAAAATCCACCGTCTAGAAGACTGGGGCCGTCGTCAACTGGCTTACCCAATCAACAAGCTTCACAAAGCTCACTACGTTCTAATGAACGTTGAAGCTGACCAAGCTGTAATTGATGAGCTAGAAACTGCTTTCCGTTTCAACGATGCAGTTCTACGTAACATGATCATGCGTACTAAAGCAGCGATCACTGAGCAATCTATCATGCTTAAGCAAAAAGAAGAGCGTGCTCCACGTCGTGAAGAGCGTTCTGAAGCTAAGCCTGAAGCTAAGTCAGAAGCTGCTGAGTAAGTTTTCTTATGGCCAATCGAATGGAGCTGAGCGGCACCATTGCCAAACCGCCCATTCGTAGTAAAAGCCCTGGTGGCATTGAACACTGTCGGTTTTGGCTGGAGCATCGCTCTACTATTATCGAAGCTGACTTACCTCGACAAGTTTATTGTCGTATGCCGGTAGTCGTCAGCGGGCTTGAGTCACAAGCACTAACTCAGAATTTAGTTCAAGGCAGTAACATTAAGGTAAGTGGTTTTGTCACTTATCAAACCGGCCGAAATGGCGTGGGAAAATTAGTGTTACACGCCGACAACATTACTCAAATTTAAGATCAGGAGATAGCCCATGGCTCGTTTCTTCCGTCGTCGTAAATTCTGCCGTTTCACTGCAGAAGGCGTACAAGAGATTGATTACAAAGACGTAGCAACTCTTAAAAACTACATCACTGAAGCTGGTAAAATCGTACCTAGCCGTATCACTGGTACAAGCGCTAAGTACCAGCGTCAACTAGCACGTGCTATCAAGCGTTCACGCTACCTAGCTCTACTACCGTACACTGACAAGCATCAGTAATCGGTTCATTTTATTAAGAAAGAGGATTAAGCAATGCAAGTTATTCTACTTGATAAAATTGGTAACCTAGGTGGTCTTGGCGATACTGCAAACGTTAAATCTGGCTACGCTCGTAACTTCCTTATCCCACAAGGTAAAGCAGTTATGGCAACTAAAGCTAACGTTGAAATGTTTGAAGCTCGTCGTGCTGAACTAGAAGCTAAAGTTGCTGAGCAACTAGCTGCTGCAGAAGCTCGCGCAGAGAAAGTTAACGCTCTAGAAGCTGTAGTTATCGCTTCTAAAGCTGGTGACGAAGGCAAACTATTCGGTTCTATCGGTACTCGTGACATCGCTGACGCTATCACAGCTGCAGGCGTTGAAGTTGCTAAGAGCGAAGTTCGCCTTCCTGAAGGTGCTCTACGTACAACTGGTGAGTTCGAGATCAGCGTTCAACTTCACTCTGAAGTTTTCGCAACTGTGAACCTACAAGTTGTTGCTGCTGAGTAATTCAGTATCAAGACGAAATACTAAAAAGCACCTCTTCGGAGGTGCTTTTTTTATTTCTAAAACTGGGAGAAAAAACAGGTTAAAAAGCGAAGAGTAAATTAACGGAAAATACGCTATCCGCTTTGCTTAAGCCTTCAGGCACTTTATCGTGATACTGACGAGAGTGTGCCAGTTTCAGTGCAATATCTTCAGTAATATCATTGGTCACGCTGAGCTCACTATCGGCCCGTGTATTACTTTTACCTGTTACCAACGTAATATCAGCCGCGAAACTCAGATTATCTAGTGCGTGCCAAGTCGTATTGATATTCCCTCGAAAAATGCCTTCTCGAACGATATCGGGAAAGACAATGTCGTCATCATCTATCTCATCTAAATTTGGTTCTTGATAACGAAAACCAGGACCGACTTCTACCTCTAAAATGAAGTTTTCAGTGTAGGAAAACTGGTAACCCAAACCACCTGATAAGGTGTAGTCTTTAAAATAGGCACTGTAACGAGAATCCACCCCTTTAAAGCTGCCATACAAATACGTTTTAGGACCTAACTTGTAGTCACTCTGTAGGGCGTAGGTGGATGAGCGTTTGTCTTCTTCACCGTCTTTGTACAAGTTGTAGTACTTCCATTCACCATTAGAACGGTGTCGACCTGACGTATATTCAGCACTCAAACGAGCATTCAGGGAACGAGAGTCCGTGTTACCTGTGTGAGCTTGATAGCCGAACTCCACCTCGGTTTTTAATGGGTCGGGCACATCAATATTTTGCTCTGGCTGTACTGATTCGTCAGCATACGATGCACTAGCGCATAGTAAGCTAAAGCTAAGTAACCAGTATCGGGACACATCAACCTCGAACGTAATTAAAAAGGAGGGGCATGATACTGATACAGATATTTTGTTGGGTCAATGGTAGGTTAATTTTTATTAGAGCTGGGCGGAAGAACCAGGCTATTACTTGTGCGGTTCACATGTGGATTTCTTAACAAGTAATTGTCGCTTCGGGGAAGCATCTCAGTTAGGTTAAGGTTATAATCGTGGGTCAATAGTAGTTATCGAGCAAAGTCATGGCGGAAAACAGAAATCGCAAACCTTCAGACAGTCAGGTCGACGCAATCAAAGTGCCACCTCACTCACTAGAAGCCGAGCAATCAGTAATTGGTGGTCTCTTACTGGACAATGAACGTTGGGACACCGTTGCCGAACGTGTTGTAAGCAGTGATTTCTATAGTCGTCCGCATCGCCTAATTTTTGAAGGTGTAAAAACCATTCTTGAAGCGGGCAAGCCTCTCGATCTTATTACTTTATCGGAATACCTGGAGCGTCACGAGCAATTAGAAGATGTGGGCGGTTTTGCTTACCTTGCAGATTTGGCGAAAAACACGCCAAGCGCCGCTAACATTAATGCGTACGCTGATATTGTTGCCGAACGAGCGATCGTCCGTGGTTTGATCGGTGTCGCGAATGAGATTGCGGATGCGGGTTACGATCCTCAAGGTCGAAGTTCGGAAGATCTGATTGATATGGCGGAGAGTAAAGTTTTCGCCATCGCTGAGTCACGAACCAGTGAAAACGAAGGGCCACAAAATGTTGATAACATCCTCGAAAAGACGTTAGAACGTATCGAATTGTTATATAAAACGCCGCAAGATGGTGTAACGGGTGTCGACACAGGTTTCACTGACCTCAATAAGAAAACCGCAGGTTTGCAAGGTTCTGATTTGGTGATTGTCGCGGCGCGTCCATCGATGGGTAAAACGACCTTTGCGATGAACTTGTGTGAAAATGCGGCCATGCAACAAGAGAAGCCTGTGCTTATTTTCTCGCTAGAGATGCCAGCCGAGCAGTTGATGATGCGTATGTTGGCCTCTTTGTCTCGCGTTGACCAAACCAAGATCCGTACGGGTCAGCTGGATGACGAAGACTGGGCGCGTATTTCTTCTACTATGGGTATCTTGATGCAGAAGAAAAACATGTACATTGATGACAGCTCCGGTCTAACTCCGACCGAAGTGCGTTCACGCGCTCGCCGTATCGCACGTGAACATGGCGGTCTGTCGATGATCATGGTCGACTACCTTCAGCTTATGCGCGTGCCTGCACTCTCTGATAACCGTACGCTGGAAATCGCGGAGATTTCGCGCTCTCTGAAAGCGCTGGCAAAAGAGCTGAATGTGCCCGTCGTGGCGCTGTCTCAGCTTAACCGTTCCCTAGAGCAACGTTCAGATAAACGCCCAGTAAACTCGGACTTGCGTGAGTCGGGCTCTATCGAGCAGGATGCCGACTTGATCATGTTCATCTACCGTGACGAGGTATATCACCCAGATAGCCCATACAAAGGTACGGCAGAAATCATCATTGGTAAGCAACGTAACGGCCCTATCGGCTCTGTACGTCTCACCTTCCAAGGTCAACACTCGCGCTTTGACAACTACGCGGGTCCTGCATTCGATATTGATGATGAGTAACCCCATGAGCTATATGAAAGCGGCCAAGGCGTGCATTGATTTGTCTGCGTTGCAGCACAACTTACAGCGCGTGAAAGCGCAAGCGCCCCAAAGTAAAGTGATGGCTGTAGTGAAGGCCAATGGCTATGGTCACGGATTACGTCACGTTGCAAAACATGCCAACCATGCGGATGCCTTTGGTGTTGCGCGCATTGAAGAAGCGTTGCAACTGCGCGCTTGTGGCGTGGTAAAGCCGATTCTATTGCTAGAAGGTTTTTACTCTCCAGGTGACTTACCTGTTCTTGTGACGAACAACATCCAAACGGTGGTTCATTGTGAAGAGCAGCTTATCGCCTTGGAGCAAGCCGACCTTGAAACTCCGGTTGTCGTGTGGCTTAAGATTGACAGTGGGATGCACCGTCTTGGCGTTCGCCCTGAGCAATATGATGAGTTTGTCACGCGGTTGAAAGAGTGTCCAAACGTAGCCAAGCCGTTACGTTACATGAGTCACTTTGGCTGTGCAGATGAGCTGGATAGCCATATCACTCCCCAACAGATTGAGCTGTTTAAGTCGTTGACCTCTGGTTGTCAGGGGGAGTGTTCACTTGCGGCCTCTGCGGGGTTGTTGGCATGGCCTCAAAGCCATTTGGATTGGGTTCGTCCGGGCATCATCATGTATGGTGTATCGCCATTTGATGACAAGACCGCACAAGATCTGGGGTATCAACCCGTGATGACACTTAAATCCCATCTTATTGCGGTACGTGAAGTTAAGAAGGGCGAAAGTGTTGGCTACGGCGGTATGTGGACCAGTCAGCGAGATACAAAAGTCGGTGTCATCGCAGTAGGGTATGGCGACGGTTACCCAAGAAGTGCCCCGAATGGCACTCCGGTTTGGGTAAATGGTCGTAAAGTACCTATCGCAGGTCGAGTTTCCATGGATATGCTGACGGTCGATTTGGGACCAGATGCAACGGATAAAGTCAGCGACGAAGCGATTCTTTGGGGGAAAGAGCTCCCAGTAGAAGAAGTGGCGGGTCACATTGGTACCATTGCGTATGAACTCGTGACTAAGCTAACGCCTCGCGTCGAGATGGAGTACTCAAAATAAACAGCGAAAGGCTAACCTAAGGTTAGCCTTTGTTTTATCTACTCACCGTTAATCGTAGCAATAACGCGGCGGCCGCCGCCATAGTCTCGGTGCTCACCTAAGTAAATGCCCTGCCATGTTCCTAAAGCTAATCGACCATTTTGGATTGGTATCGTCACACTACTGCCAAGTAGGGATGCTTTAATGTGTGCTGGCATGTCGTCATCCCCCTCATAGGTGTGCTGATAATAAGGAGCACGCTCTGGCACAAACTTATTGAAGTGCGCTTCCATATCCATACGCACGGTTGGATCAGCATTCTCATTTAAGGTCAAACTGGCGGAGGTATGTTGAATAAATAGGTGTAATAAACCTACCGAAAGCTCGTTTATTTGTGGTAATTGTTGTTCAATTTCATCAGTTATTAGGTGAAAACCGCGGCTTCTCGCTTTTAATTGCAGTGTTTTTTGTGCCCACATACGTGTTCCTTTGGAAATTTATAAATTGGCGTCTATCCTATTCCAATTAGAGCCTGTCATTAGTAAGTGATATGATTCTTGTCATCGTAAATGAATTGTTCATTTTCAGGGCAGGGAACGTGACCTAACTCAATGTGAGTGTAAATACTCTCAGTCATAATTGGCACCTGAAAAAAAATTACAAAGACTTGTTTTGTGGCAATTCGCCCAAACATCTAATTAATATTCTATTTGCTAAATCGGGGATTCCACAGTTTTCGCTAGACTGTAAGGAATGGAACCTACTGTAACATCGGGATAAAGACCATGTTGAAAAATATCAATCCAACGCAAACACAAGCTTGGAAAGCGCTAACTGCGCATTTCGAATCTGCACAAGATATGGATCTTAAAGAGTTATTTGCTCAAGACGCAGCGCGTTTCGACAAATACTCTGCACGTTTCGGCTCAGACATCCTAGTCGATTACTCAAAGAACCTCATCAATGAGGAAACTCTGAAGCACCTGTTCGCTCTTGCGAACGAGACTGAGCTGAAATCTGCAATTGAAGCGATGTTCAGTGGCGAAGCGATCAACCAAACAGAAGGTCGCGCTGTTCTTCACACTGCACTACGTAACCGCGCGAATACACCAGTAATGGTAGACGGCGAAGACGTAATGCCAGCAGTGAACGCGGTTCTAGAAAAAATGAAATCATTCACTGAACGCGTTATCGGCGGTGAGTGGAAAGGTTACACAGGTAAAGCAATTACAGATATCGTGAACATCGGTATCGGTGGTTCTGACCTTGGTCCTTACATGGTGACGGAAGCTCTAGCACCATACAAAAATCATCTAAACCTTCACTTCGTATCTAACGTTGATGGTACTCACATCGTTGAAACGTTGAAGAAAGTTAACCCAGAAACGACGCTATTCTTGATCGCGTCTAAGACGTTCACAACGCAAGAAACCATGACTAACGCGCACACTGCTCGTGATTGGTTCCTAGAGTCTGCGGGTGATCAAGCTCACGTGGCTAAGCACTTTGCTGCGCTTTCAACGAACGCGACAGCCGTGTCTGAATTCGGTATCGATACCGCGAACATGTTCGAATTCTGGGACTGGGTTGGTGGCCGTTACTCACTATGGTCTGCAATCGGTTTATCAATCGCATTAGCGGTAGGTTACGACAACTTCGTTGAGCTGCTTGAAGGTGCTCACGAGATGGACAAGCACTTCGTATCAACAGACCTAGAAAGCAACATCCCTGTGATCCTTGCGCTTATCGGTATTTGGTACAACAACTTCCACGGTGCGGAATCAGAAGCTATCTTACCTTACGATCAGTACATGCACCGTTTCGCGGCATACTTCCAGCAAGGTAACATGGAATCAAACGGTAAATACGTTGACCGTGAAGGCAATGCTGTGACTTACCAAACGGGCCCTATTATTTGGGGTGAACCAGGTACCAACGGTCAGCACGCGTTCTACCAACTGATTCACCAAGGCACTAAGCTGATCCCATGTGACTTCATTGCACCTGCAATCAGCCACAACCCAGCTAGCGATCATCACCAAAAACTGATGTCCAACTTCTTTGCGCAAACTGAAGCACTAGCGTTTGGTAAGAGTGAAGAAACCGTGAAAGAAGAGTTGGTGAAAGCAGGTAAGAACGCTGAAGAAGTGGCCGCGATTGCGCCATTCAAAGTGTTTGAAGGTAACCGTCCAACAAACTCTATCCTAGTGAAGCAAATCACACCTCGTACGCTAGGTAACTTGATCGCAATGTACGAACACAAAATTTTCGTACAAGGTGTTATCTGGAATATCTTCAGCTTTGACCAATGGGGCGTGGAGCTAGGTAAACAACTGGCTAACCAAATCCTACCTGAGCTTGCAGACGAGTCTCAAATCAGCTCGCATGACAGCTCAACAAACGGCCTAATCAACGCATTTAAAGCGTTCAAAGCTTAATGTTTGGTTTGAATAGATAAAGAAAAGGTCAGCAAATGCTGACCTTTTTTATTGCCTGAGGCAAAAACAAAATAGGTTGGCCAGTGCCAACCTATTTTTTCTCTTTTATTCGAAGCAAATTTCGATAAAGGCATTTCCCCATTGGGAAGAGAAAGGCATGATGATGATTGAGCCCTCACACTTGTGGCGAATCGTATGGCCTCGGCCAGAAACCACTACCGGTGTTGCCATATCAAAATCAAAACCACTTTCCGCCAGAATGCGTTTCGCACCACCAGTAACCATGTTGGTGATCTCACCCACCATATCGGTGACCTCTTCATTGAGTCCATTTGGACGCTCACCAAGCATGTTCTGCATGATTTCTAGAGCTAGCGCTTCATCAAAGGTAATCGACATTGAACCACGAGTTTGTGGACCTACCATGCCAATCAGACCAGAAACGTCACCTCGTGCGATCTCATCTTTTTTGATTCGCGGTTTTTGTGGCTTCAGCTCAAGAGAAGCCATGGTTTTTAGCACGTTCATTAAAGAAGCTAAAAACGGGTTTACAAATTCAGCGCGCATAACGTTCTTCTATACTTTTTCTTTCGTCTCGGAGGAACAGGCCTGGCATTCACCATGAGTTTCAATAACTTGGTTGGTCAGTTTGAATCCATGCTTCTCGGCGTTTTCGGCTAACAAGGATATCAGCGTCTCATCTTCGAGTTCAACGACATCACCACATTTATCGCAAATTAGTAATTGGAAAAAGTGCTGCTGAGTATTGAAAGAACAACAAGTAATAAAGCTATTTGTCGATTCCACTCGGTGGATGAAGCCTTGCTCTAGGAGAAAATCTAATGCTCGATAAACAGTGGGAGGCTTAGCCTGAGGCTCACTCTCTTTTAGTTGCTCCAATAGCTCATACGCACTTGAGGCGCGGCGATTAGAACAAATGAGTTCAAATACGCGTCGGCGTTGCGGAGTCAATCGTACTCCACGCTCTGCGCAGATACTTTCAATTTGTTCAATGATTGTTGGGTTCAAACCTTTCACCATAACTATCGGACGTGCTCTATGATAAATCATTTCTATACGAAGTTCGTTTAGAAATGCTTCATTTTACCCACTATCAGAACGAAAATCATGAATTAAAGCAAGTCGGTGGTGGTGTGAAGTCGGAATAGTCATCACAGAATGAATCAACGAGTGACGAATTCGTATTACTGCTGCATACTCCTAAGCATTTGGCTAGCCAGCCAACCAAATCATTCTCGCTGAAACTAGCACCTAGAGGTGCTTGGGTATACAATACCCGACTTATTTTTTGAGCGTACTGCTGCGCTCGACCTTGGCAACATAAAAACGGGTGTTTATATCATGACTCATTCTTGCAGGCTCTCCGTAGCACCAATGCTCGATTGGACTGACAATAGTCTTTAATCTTTTAAAATCAGCAAGTTGAGTCTGCGTGTGAAAAAGAAGGGGAAAATAGGGGTAGAAAGTTATCGCCTTGCATTCGTCTTTGCCTTCAGATCTCCATTGTATTCCCCATCAATAAATTTGCAATTATCAGCACTCTGTTTTTAGCCTCAACGTCTTAAATCGTAACATCATCTTCGTTCTGGAAAGCATTGCTTTCTAATTATTAGCCATAACAAGAATAATGGTGATTTTAGTCACATTTATTGAGTGTTTTGAAAAAAAAATTATCCTCGAAAATTAACATTATTCTTATTTAACAGTTGCTTAACTGATGTGTGTTAGTGTTTTGCCATACTTCTATTCCTTTCTAATCCTTGTAACATTATGGCTTAAGTATTCGTTAGCCGTTAATAGCAGAGAGCAATGACATCACGTTCTGAACCGACCACAAGATCGCTTTTAGCTCAACAGTTCAATCATCAACCCTTTATCCCTGTAGTAGACGTCGCCGAGCCATTATTTGGCATTGCACCAACAACTATCAAGCGCAGAGCTGCGCAGCAAGACCTACCGTTTCCAGTAGTTCGTTTAGGCAGCTCACAGAAGTCGCCTTGGTTTGTTAGCTTTGACGACTTGGTTAAATTTATCGAACGCCAACGTCTAGAGAGCGAGAAAATATGGAAAAGAACCAATGGCTCGAGGAGACATTAAATGCTCGGGTATTAAATAGGGTTTAACCGTGCTGTACTCGTGAAGTGCGAGAGCCGATAAAATATATGAACTTAAACGGAACCGATCATGAAAGAACAAATTACTAATCAAGACATAGTAATCGAAATAGGCGGCATCAGCGCAGAGGAAGTAACGCAAGAGATCATCGAAACGCTTGTTGTCCATGGTGCAGATTCAGAGGAGCATGGTCAGCTTGAGACTCAAATCTCTATCCTTGGGAAAGATCACACAATCTACGTGACTATGAATGATGAAAGTCAATGTGAGATTGATAGCGATGATGATTACGGCTCCGATCTACGTGATGCAATTGACGTGTATGCGTCAAAAAGAGGCGGTGGCGAGTTAGACGCTGGTGACGTTGCAAATGATGTTCTTTATGATATTCAAAAACGCATTGTGTACTTTATTAAAGCCACAGAATTTGATGACAGCCTAAAAGCGCTAGATATTAGTCAAGATGAATTTTGTGAGCGTATGGGTATCACCCAACAAGAGGCGATCAAGTGGAAGCGAACAGGCAAGTATCCAAGCAGGGTTAAGTATGCAATGAAAGGGATTTTAGCAATCAAGCGTGATGAAAAAACAATTGTTATCAACGGTGAAGATTACTTGTATGTAGAGGATGTTTTCAGCATAAGCATTAACGGTTTTTTTCTGTCAATTTTTGAAAATCAGGATTCGGGCGAGTATCTGGTCGCCTTAGTCGACACAAATCTGAATGTTGATGAGGATACTTTAGTTAGAAGCTTTGAGACGCTTGAAGCTATTTATGCTGTCACTAAAGATGTATTAGAAGAAAGCAACAACAATGAATTTACCGCCCATAGCTCGTTTATGAAGCTGTTAGTATGAGCATTAGTAAGACCCTTCAAAGTCTTATGGTTTTCCTCCCTTTGCCTTTCAATTTGCACTTACTAGATTGAAGTATTATGTTTTTAAAGAGGTGATTCTCTAGCCAGCATAGATTTGTCATGACGTTCCTTACACTCTCAAATCGCTGGCAAAGAGGTGCGTTCCTACCCCTTTAATCCCCTCCCTAAAGCTGCCTCGCAGCATCAAAAACAAAACCCAACGTGATGAACCACAGCGGAAAAATAAGACGAACTGAGTGCATTCAGTTACGAGTTTCCAAAGAAGAAAAATTTCAAATTTTTGCTCATGCCAATGGTAATGTTTCGGATTGGCTGCGCACCATCGCTCTTGAACCCGACACCAATCCTCACCGAACCGTCTATAAAGAATTGAAACAAGATCCGGCACTAGTGCGACAGGTGGCGCGAATTGGCAACAACCTCAATCAAATCGCACGTTATATGAACAGCGCAAAAAAATCTGGCTCGTTGGTTGATTTGGTGGCAGTGCAGGCACAGCTTGTGCAGATGAATGCCCTGTTAAGCGCCTTAACCAAATCAGTAGCATGATAGTAAAATTTTTTAAAGGCGATCACTCAGCAGTGACGAACGGCTTAAAGTATTTAGAAGGTGGCACCAAGCGCCGCAAAGTAAAACCTGTATTGCTGTCAGGAAATCCCGATATCACAAGAGAATGGCTTAAACAGGCTAGCCGATTCTCAAAAGCCTTCACGTATGGCTGTTTGAGCTTTGAAGAAGCCGATATCCCTGCTCACCAAAAGCAGCAATTGATGGCGTCATTTGAACAAACCTTGATGACCGGACTCAAGCCAGAGCAATACGATATTGTTTGGATTGAGCATCGTGATAAAGGGCGATTGGAACTGAACTTCCATATCGTGAATATGGAGCTGACTACAGGAAAGGCATTAACGCCTTATGTACATAGGCGAGATATGGCGCGTATTGATACGTGGAAAAGCATCGCTAACGACACCTTTGGCTTTACCGATCCCAATGACCCAGCTAAGGCTCGAACCTTTACATGGGGGGATAATTCGAGGCCAAGGCGTGAGCTGATGGCACAAATAGATAATTATCTATTTGATCTTGCAGTAGGTGGAACCTTAAACAACCAACAAGATGTCATTGGTGCACTGAATGACATCGAGGGTGTCACCGTAACACGTACTACTAAATCATCCGTCTCTTTTACAGCAGACGGATACCAAAAACCGATACGCCTCAAAGGCGAACTCTATGGCAAATCTTACTCAGGCATTGGAAACAGCGCGGCACAGCAGGCAGAAAGAACTGCAAGCTTTGCACGCCAGCGTCATGAACGAATTAAAGAAAACAAACAACGACTTCAACAGCGAAATCGGCACCTCGCTCGCCAACGTCGAAAAATCTATCAACTTGCACCTAGCAAGGCAGCGCCGCCAGCATTGGCTGTTCCCCATGCTATTGAGTCTGATGGTATTACTATCAGGAGTGATATTGGGACGATATCTGACACTAGAATACGAAATCAATCCATTTCAGCCTTGCCAACAAGTAGTCAGGTCGCAAGACAACCCGACTCAGTTGTACTGCCAGATAACAAAGCCATTGAAGAAAATAATAAAAAATCAATAAACCAATATGCTAACGACCATACTGACCAATCTAAAAGCCCTTCAACATGGGTATCTGAAGTCCTCACAAAGCTTAGAGATGCAATTAAATCTCTTGCAGGATGCATTAACCGACGAGAAGCAGAGGCGCGAGAGCTTGGAGATGTCTATCGAGCAACTCAACGGCACTGTGATCAGCTTAATAGATTGCTTAAAGACAACGGAAGAGGGGATAAATTAAAAGAGCATCCATTACGCTTATCTAAGCACATTCCCTCAACTGTTAAAGATAGGGAAGGCACTAACTCACTAGCAATTTAGCGTCTTTAAGTAGCGTTCAAATGAACGGCGTTGCTCTGATGAGAAAATCACCCCCGTGCTTAATAGCTTTTCAATGTCTTTGGTTGATGGCTGCAAGCTAGCCAAAGCTTTATCGGTGCGCCACTCAACCAGCCAAACAGTGAAAAACAGGGCAGAAATACAGAACGCAGCCACACCTGAAAGCAAGCCTGTGATCACTCTTGACCACCAAAATTCATTCAAAAAAGGAAATATCGAATACGACAACGTTGCGGAAAACGCACTGATAAACATGATCATGTACCCCTGTCCTTTAACTCGCTCTGCCTTTATTAATATCGTAAGTAGCTCTTTAGAGGCAACATCGCCCATTGCATCTTCTCATCATTGTGTACGTTGCACGAACGTTAGAGTCAAAATAAAACGTCATGCAACGCATAGGGTTGTAATAAGTTAACTAATTTCTAGCGCCGGAAGTTAGGTAAACCAGCCAGTAACTTATCCGATATTACCTTTATGACACGCCGTTTTAGCTTCTTTTTGTACTCGATACAAGCGTCAAGGTTGTCTATAGTGATATTCGTGTCATCGAAGTCATCAACCAATTTGAATGCATTAAGAGTCGTTTCTATAGCCTCTTTGAGAACTAAGAACTTCCTTGTCTTGGTAGTGACGTCAGTTGATGTAATGAAGCCTGTTTCGATGCAGTGTTCAATCACCAAATCCTCAACTCTCAGATTGTGGTATTTTTCTTTAGCTTCATTATCAAGAGCTTCATATGAGAAAGGATTATTTTTTCTAGAGAAAGGAATTTTTTCCATAAGTGTTTTTTATAAGGATAACAACTTTGATGGGAATTTAAACTGAATGGCAGCAAGCCGTTTTCTTTATCTGTTTCATCGTTGCCGCCGCTTCATCATCGGCAACTTTAGTTGGTTTGAACTAAAAGTGACTAATTCGATTAAATACCCTCAGGTAGTCGAGTTACGTTAAAGGTGGCAACCTCAATCCTTGCTCGACGTTTTGTTTTGCTTGCTCGCTGCAATTCTTCTATGTATATCTCAAGATCTGTATTCGCCATCACGTCATCAATGGGCTTTTGAATCAATCGGGAGTCAAAGTGATGTCGAAACTCGTCATCAGCAATCTTGAAACGCTTTCGGATTTCACTAACAGAAACAGAGAACCTTCCAGATGCTCCTTTTTTGAGTTCATAAAGGCACCAGTGGTAGTAACGCATCGCATAAGAGTTACTTAAGTTTGTTATGGTATCGAATGAAACAGTCGTAAAAGCAGAGCAAGCAATCACTAAAGGCATGAACTTGATACTAAAAGTCAGCTTGACAAAAATTTTCTTACTGATTCCAACTTCGTGTAATCTAAACATCTCAACTTTGTCAAAAATTGGAATCGTTTTTGGTGTCGGCCTACCGTGTTTTTTCGAGTTCAGTGTTAATTCGGCTGAGTTCAGTTCGAGGATGGCATCATTCAATGGTTTGTAATTATTCGATTTACCATCACGCTTACTACCTCGGATCACTTTCATCAGAACGGTCGCTGGAATTAAAATGGTTCGCGAATCACGTTCTTCATAAATCTCCCAATGGACTTCTTTGCTAATTTTGCTTTTTGGTTTGACTCCGAACACGTTTTCGTCAGCATAAAACAATTCATCATCAAAGTGCGCTGCTGAAAAGTAGAGCAACCTCAGTGCTGAGGCAGATAAGTCATAATCAGCAAAAACCCACTCATTTTTGAGTTTGAAATTTGTTGGTGAGATGACCTTGTTAGATTCATACTTCTGAGTCGCTCTCAATTCAAATGAGTCTACTTCTTGCAATTCCACTTTCGTTGCCACTGTTTGATTATTGTTTTTTTTGATTGCCATTACTGCCAATATGTCCTTTTTAAAAAATCCCAAAAGATGTCATTAAATTCCCCAAACTGTGTCGTAAAAAGCCCATTTTCTGTCAATGGCATCAGGATAAGTTCCCATACACTGTCAATGTACATGCTTGAAAGCCTTTACAGACAAGGCTTCAGATACCCTCTATAGGATCTTTTATTTCTTACGATCAATTAGGATCCAGTGTACATACTGAAACTTTCGGTTTCAGGAGGTGTTCCCACCGAAGCTTTAATGTTGAACTTACGTTCTATTAACGGTTCATTTAATTGTTTTTGAGATTGGTTATCGGCTATTGCCGATGTGTGCCTGTTCTTAAATTTTATATTACTCATTTTAATTTAAACGTCAAAGTTAATTTGCTGTAACTTGTTGATTATAAAATACTTTCTTTCATGTTAGTGCATGCGAGAGTGAATGCTTGTTTTGAACTTAAAATCGAAAATGGAACATCAACCGATGTAGGTAGCAACTTGGGTTTTGAAATGGCAAAAAGCACAAACATCAGAAAGCCCTCATTTTCACCCACTCAATGAGTAACCTAGGCGGTAAACATGCAAAACGGTAGATTGATAGCGAAAATGGGGCTAAAAATGCGTTGTATGGTGATTATTGGCTGCATTCACTGAGGCGAGTTGAGTGTTGGTAACTCTCTGAGCAAGAAATTATACGCAATACGTGGGGTATAACGCTTACTTCACGGTGTTTTTTGTTAGAATAGCCGCACTATTTTTAGAGACTTATCAAAACCATGGTTGAACAACACCAACGCGCATTAAAAACCCAGCTTTGGAACATTGCCAATACACTCCGTGGCAACATGTCTGCGGACGATTTTCGTGACTACATTCTTGGGCTTATCTTTTACAAGTACCTATCTGACAAGTTAAACCGCTACTGTGATGAGCTTCTTGCTGAAGATGGCATTACCTTTGTTGGTGCTGCTGATGATAAAGAGCTGCTCAATGATCTACGTGAAGAGTGTGTCGAGAACCTTGGTTACTTTATTGCGCCTAAGCAGCTTTTCTCTAGCCTAGCAGGGCGTGGTAAGAAACAAGAGTTTATTATCGATGAGCTTGATCGCACTCTTGCGGATATTGAGCAATCCACCACAGCAGCGGATAGTGCCGATGACTTTAACGGTTTGTTTGAAGAGTTAGACCTTAACTCAAGTAAGTTAGGTAAAAACCCTGACGCACGCAACAAGCTAATCAGTCAGGTTTTGGTTCACCTAGATAACATCGACTTCCACCTAGAAAACACCGAGATTGACTTGCTGGGTGATGCCTACGAATACCTTATCGGTCAATTTGCCTCTGGTGCGGGCAAAAAGGCGGGTGAGTTCTATACGCCACAACAGGTCAGTAAGATTCTAGCCAAGCTTGTGAGCATTGATGGCAATGTGAAATCGGTATACGACCCGACCTGTGGTTCTGGCTCATTGCTACTGCGTGTTGCGCGTGAAGTTGGCAGCCATAACTTAGAATTTTGTGGTCAGGAGCAAAACCCAAGCACTTACAACCTCGCGCGTATGAACATGTTGATGCACGGTGTGCGTTACGATAAGTTCGACATCAAAAACGATGACACTCTAGAGCACCCAATGCACCTAGATCTACGTTTTGATGCGGTAGTAGCAAACCCTCCGTTTTCAGCGAACTGGAGTGCTAACGAACTTCACCTAAATAGTGAACGCTTTGCGGATTACGGCAAGCTTGCCCCTAAATCGAAAGCAGACTTTGCTTTTGTACTGCACATGATCCATCAACTGAATGAAACGGGCACGTTAGCGGTGGTTGTTCCTCACGGCATCCTTTTCCGTGGTGCGGCAGAAGGTCACATCCGTAAGCACCTTATCGAGAAAAAGAACTACCTAGATGCAGTGATTGGTTTACCTGCGGGTATTTTCTTCGGTACAGGTATCCCGACTTGTATTTTAGTGTTCAAGAAGACTAGAAAACACGCTGACAATGTGTTGTTTATCGATGCTTCTAACCACTTCGAAAAAGGCAAAGCGCAAAACTACCTTCGTGATGAAGACGTTGAGCGTATTATTAAAGCCTACAGTAAGCGAGAGTCGGTGGATAAATTTGCCCACGTTGCCAAGCTTACCGAGATTGAAGATAACGATTACAACCTCAATATTCCGCGTTACGTGGACACATTTGAAGAAGAAGAGCCTGTCGATTTGGATGCAGTGGCTTCTGACCTTGCGAATCTAGAAACGAAAATGCTTTCAGTGGACGCTGATCTTGCTGACTTTTGCTCGCAGCTAAATATTAAAGCGCCGTTCTGAGAGGAGATATTATGAGTTCATTACCTAAACTTCGCCTTTCTGAATTTAGCGATAGTAATACATATTGCCTGCATAAATTTGATGATATGTTCTCGTTTTCTTCTGGGAAGAACATCAAACAAAATGAATCATCACCTGAGTTCTCAACTCCCTGCGTCCGCTACGGGGAGCTGTATCACATGTATGGTGAAGTGATAACTAAAACAATTAACAAAACTAATTTAGAGCACTCTGAGTTAACGTTTAGTGTTGGTAATGAAATACTACTCCCTTCAGCAGGAGAAGATCCTCTCGATATAGGTTCTGCGTCAGCATTAACACTAGAAGGGGTTGCAATCGGTCGAACTATCAATGTTCTCAGACCTAAAGGAACTATTGATTACTCTCATATTTATGTGTCGTATTACATAAATGAAAAGTTGAGGAAAAGAATCTCTCAGCTAGCAAGAGGCGCAAGTATCAGCAATGTTTACAACTCAGACTTAAAGACTCTTAAAGCTTATCTACCGCCCTTTCCAGAGCAACAAAAAATCGCCTCGTTCTTATCAAAGGTCGATGAAAAGGTCGCACTACTCACCGAGAAAAAGGACAAGCTCACCGAGTACAAAAAAGGTGTGATGCAGCAGTTGTTTAATGGTAAGTGGGAGAGTAAAAACGGGCAGAAAATTTTTATCCCGCCGACACTGCGCTTTAAAGCGGATGATGGTAATGAGTTTCCTGATTGGAAAGAGGTATCTTTAGGTGACGTATTAATACCTACTTTTCGAGAGGTAGATAAACCTTCAGAGAACTACTTGGCAATTGGTGTCAGAAGTCATTGCAAAGGGACATTTCAGAAGCCTGACAGTGAACCAGATAAAGTTGCTATGGATAAGCTATATGTAGTTAAAGCTGGTGATTTAATAGTAAATATCACATTTGCATGGGAAGGTGCAATTGCCATTGTTAAAGACGAAGATGATGGTGGTTATGTGTCTCACCGCTTTCCAACCTATCTTTTCAATGAAGATAGGTTGCTTGGTAGTTTCTTTGAATCTCTGTTTAAGCAAAAGCGTTTTCGATTTGACCTTGACTTAATATCTCCCGGAGGAGCAGGACGTAACCGAGTGTTGAGCAAAAAGGAGTTCCTTAAATTAACGGTCTCTGTTCCTTCGATTAATGAACAGAAGAAAATTTCTGAAGGTTTAACTCTGCTACAACAAAAACTCGATCTAGCCAACTCAGAGCTTGAAAAAGCCAAAGAGTGGAAGAAAGGTTTATTACAGCAGATGTTCGTGTAGTTAAAACCGTTAGTTGGATTTATAAATAGAAGAATTATGAGTACACAATCAGAAGCACAACTTGAAAAAGAGCTAATCGATCAGCTTGTTGCTGCCGATTTCAAACCTGTCGATATTGGCAATGCTGATGTGCTAAAAGCAAACCTCAAGACTCAACTTGAGAAAGCCAATGGCATAACGCTCACCGAGCGTGAGTTTGAAAGTGTGCTCATCAAGCTTGAAAAGGGCAACATCTTCGATAAATCCAAGCGTTTGAAAGGCAAGGTGGATGTTACTCGTGAAGATGGTACGACCGATTATCTGACGCTGCTATTTGATGATGCCAGTAAGAACCGCTTCCAAGTGACCAACCAGATCACCATTCAAGGCACGTACGAGAACCGTTATGACGTGACTATCTTGGTGAATGGTTTACCGCTGATTCAAATTGAACTCAAACGCCGAGGCATTGAGCTGGCGGAAGCCTTTAACCAGATCAAACGTTACGACAAGCACACCTATAGTGCTCAAGGCGGGCTATTCAACTACGTACAATTGTTTGTTATCTCTAATGGCGTCAACACCAAATACTTCTCTAACAACCGTGAGCTTTCGTTTAAGCAGACCTTCCACTGGACGGACGTTGATAATAACAAGATTAACTCGCTGCCCCAGTTTGCCGATGCTTTCCTAAATCAACCACACCTGACTAAGATGCTCAGCCGCTACATCGTACAGAACGAATCAGGAAAGTTTTTGATGGTGCTTCGTCCGTACCAGTTCTATGCGGTAGAAGCGATCGTTAATCAGGTTAAAACAAACAATAATCACGGTTACATTTGGCACACCACAGGCAGTGGCAAGACGCTGACTAGCTTCAAAACGGCTCAGATCCTCTCTACGTTGGAAGAGGTCGACAGAGTGGTATTTGTGGTTGACCGTAAAGACCTCGATTATCAAACCGCCAAAGAATTTGATGCGTTTTTAAGAGGCAGTGTCGACAGTACAGGCGACACCAAAAGTCTTCTGAATCAGTTCCTCGGCTCACGACCTGTACCTAAAAAAGCCCTAAATTCCCAAGATAGTAGTGCCAACGATAGTGAAGAGCTGCCACAAGTCGCAGAGTATGCGCCTATCTACAGTACTAAAGTCAATCGGATCAACAAGCTCACCATCACTACGATTCAAAAGCTTAATAACCTGATCACTAAGCCTCGCTTCAAACGGCAGGTTGAACACCTTCGCCAAGAACGTGTGGTCTTTATTTTTGATGAATGCCACCGCAGCCAGTTTGGTGAAACACACCAAAACATAGTCGACTTCTTCGAGAAAGCGCAGTTGTTTGGTTTTACGGGCACACCTATCTTTGCCGACAATGCGACCGCTAAAAAAGTGGAAGGAAAGGGAACACAGAAGCGAACCACAAAGGATTTGTTTGGGGAACGTCTCCATAGCTATGTGATTGTTGATGCCATCAAAGATGACAACGTGCTGCCATTTGCCATTGAGTATTATGGCAAGCTGAAGCATAAAAATGACGGTATGGATGTCGATGTGAGCAGTATCGATGTCGCGGAGTTCTTTAGCTCTCCTAAACGTATTAAACAAGTGTGTGAGCACATCATTGGCATTCACGCTCATAAGACTAAACGCAAGTTTAACGCTATGCTGTGTGTGGCAAGCGTGCCTGATCTCATCACTTACTACGATACTTTCAAAGCCCTCAAAGAAGAGGGCAAACATAAGCTCAATATCGGTACCATCTTCAGCTACGGTGTCAATGAGGAAGAAGAATTTGAAGGCGAGGTTAATGTCAAAGGCTTGGCTGAAGCAAACGCCAAAGTGCATAGCCGTGATAAGCTCGATGCTTACATCGAAGACTATAACCAGCAGTTTGGCACGAGCTATTCAACCAAAGATACCGACAGCTTCTACAACTACTACAAAGATCTCTCTAACCGCACTAAGAACGGCGAAGTAGATATCCTTCTAGTAGTGAATATGTTCCTTACGGGTTTTGATGCTCCCGGATTGAATACCATCTATGTCGACAAAAACCTTAAGTACCACGGCTTAGTACAAGCGTTTTCCCGTACTAACCGCTTAAATGGCACGGTGAAGTCGCATGGCAACGTTATGTGTTACCGCAACCTCAAACCGCAAGCAGACGAGGCGTTTACGCTATTTTCGAATAAGAAGCCTACAGAGCATATAGAAGTTCCAGACCTTAACGGTTTGACTGAGGACTTCACGAAAGCACTTGAAGCGTTGAAAGCAATTACTCCTGATGTGCAAAGTGTCGATGACCTGCCTGACGAAGACATGCAAGCAGGTTTTATCAAGCAGTTCCGCATCTTGATGCGCTTAAAGAACCAACTAGAGACATTCAGCGACTTCGACATTGAAACGCTTGGCATTTCTGAGCAAGAGTTCGTCGACTACGCCTCTAAGTACAGCGATTTAGCCCGAGATCTAAAGAAAGGCCCTGCGGATAAAGAATCTATCCTAGCGGACATCGACTTTGAGCTTGAACTGCTCCAACGAGATGAAGTCAACGTTGGTTACATTCGTCATTTGCTGATGACGATGCTTGAAGAGTCTTGTGAAGAAGCAAAAGACAAAAAGCGTCAAGTCATCGCTAACTTGCTAGCTACTGAGCCAACTCTGTACAGTAAGCGTTCTCTCATCGAAGGTTTTATCGAGAAGAGCATGCAAGGCTTAGTGCAAGGTGCTGAATTTGATGAGTACATCGAAGAGCAGAAGCAAAAAGAAATGCGTCAACTCGCAGAGGAAGAAAAGCTTGATGGCAATAAGTTTAAAGAAATTATTCTTGATATAGAGCAGGGCTTGAAAGTCGACGACCTCAAATCGGATGATATTGCCAAGCTGACCACAGAGAAAATGACGTTCCGATCCCGCCGGACTATTATTCCTCGTATTGCCGAGCGGTTAAAACGCTTCGCAGAAACTTTTGTTGAAGGGTTCCACTAACCATCGTCGCAGTGCTTTCTTATTTTCAGCTTTAAATCAAAAATAAAACTACCAGAAAAGATGACAAGGATTGTTGAGGGGACAGGCAATAATTACCTTATCTAAAACGTTATTGCCTGACCAGAACAAAACAATTTGCGCGGGTTATCTTCTATATGTTGAGTGGGGTGAAGTAATCGTAAACGAGGTACCCGTTATCAAGATGTTTCTTAGGGTATTTATCTAGGATAGCAGGAAAGGCTTCGTTTATTTAAGGGACGAAGCCTTTTTCTAGGGTTAAGCTAATTGCCTTTTGCGTTCTTCGTCGAAGAAGTTGTATACAGTATCTACATGTGTATATAGAGAGTGTTTTAGAACAAACTGCCTAAACCGACCTTCAGACCAAGTCGCCATCTCTTCATAGTCGGGAGTGGGGTCTAGGATTAGTTCATTTTCTTCAGCATGTACTTCGCTCCAGTATTCACTAGCTTGTTGCTGAATATCATCATCTAAATCCAAATTATCTTCTAAGTTGCTCACAAAACTGACCCACTCCTCATTGCTAAGCCAAGCCCCATTAACCATATCGATTTGCAAATGACAAATCTCAGAGCCAGCAATGTACGGAGTAGGATTACTTAGATAAGGTGTTTCAAGGACTAAACCATCATTAGTGATTGCGACACAAAGGCCTCCGCTCAAAGGCGGGCAAAGCACATCGCATTTTAGTAGCCTTTCAAACCTTGCTGTATTAGTGGTTTTTGACACAGGTAAGCCACAAGCGATCAATGCGTTAATAAATTCGCTGACTTTAATAAGAATAATCGACTGACTCTTCATCGATTCAAGGCTATTGCACTGTGCGTGCTTTGCTAAGGTTTGGTAGCCTTGATTAAGAGACAACGTGCGATTGTCTTTATCGATGGTTCTATACTCATCTTTAAAGACTGAAAGTAACTGTACTGGAGTGAGTTCTGAAAATTGAGAATAAGCATTAATGTTCATACTGCCTCGATATCATGCTGGATTTTTGACACACCGCGTTTGATTTTGTTGGTTTGCCAATGACCAGCATCTAGTCGTAGCAATATTAAATGAGCACTTAAAAATGATCTCAGTTTACAGCAAACGCACCATTAGCCTGAGAGAGCTGTACAGGACTATAAATAGTAAAGAAAGAAAATTCAATCATTTAATGACCATGCCCGTTGAAATCGTCTCTATAAAAAAGCCCCATATTAATGGAGGCTCGTTGTTCTTCTTTTTCTTACAAGTCGTAGTACTCTGCTAGGTATCCGATCAAATCACCGCCCTTCAGAAGTAAGAAGGCAATGACCATCATGACGCCTAAACCAACCGCAAAGCTTTTCATTCGGTCTTTTATTGAAATGTAATCATCTGACATGGCTATCTCCGTTTATTTTTCTTTTAAGCAGTTTGAACGTTGCTTGAAATCGGGTTTTTAGAGTTGATTTACCAACCGTCTCGATTTTCTAAGTCGATATCCCAATAGTACTTAGCGCAAGCTTTTACTTTCCAGTCAGATTGTTCGCTAACGCCAATACCGTAAGCTTTTTGGCACCAACTGCTGGCTAAGAATTCAGCGGTAGCATATGTAAAGCCAACTAAAGCAATCAGCGTCAAGATTAGATTAATAAGTTTCGGGATTGGGTGCATTTTTTTGTTAGTGTTGTCATTCATTTTTTATAAAAAAATCATAAGTTTATATGGAGCGATTATGCAATTAAATGTATTTTAATGCAAGATTATAAACAGCAATATATTGTTTTGTATGGCTTTATTGGTATGGAGACTGTCTTGAAGTGGATCAAAGGTGGCTGCTAGAGCTATTTTTATGCATCCTTGTCATAATCGTTAGACAATTTTTAGCAAAATCAACCGCTTTTTCATGGTGTTTCATTTTACACAAGAAAGAGTCGTAGCTCTCTTTATTAACTACCAGTTTTACACGTTTACCCTCCAAGTGATAATCAATAAAGCCACGATAAATCAATGCATCAGGGTGCGGCTTACCAACAATCTTATATTGATTATGGAAGTTCAGTGTCCAGAGGCTCGCCTCAAAAATTAAATCTTCAATATGTTTCATCGCTAACCTTTACTTCCTGACATTCAATGACACAGCGAACATTAATCTCTAATTGAGCTTGATGTGATCTTCTGGCAAAACAACAGGGATACTACGCAGGTAATGTGTGAGTTGCATCTCAGCCGAGCTATGCCCTGCGAGTTTGGACACGCCATAAAGATCCATGCCGTGCTTGTATAGTTCAGACGAGCCAGTTGCTCGTAGGTCGCGAAAATTTAGGCCATCAATACCGAGCGCTTTCATTGCTTTCGTCCATGACGTGCTCACTGATTTTGGATTGAATGGAAAAATCGGATCAGTTGGCCTCCCTTTTGGCATCTTTTTGATGATGGCAATGGTGGCAGCATTGAGCGTGATTTTAGTTATTTTGTTTTTATTATCTGTTGGATCTTTTCGCTTATCGACAGTCAGGATATGTGTCGTTTCATTGTAGTCCTGCCATTTTAACTTCTGACAAATCTCACCTTGTCGTAAGCAGACATATAATGCAAACCACATGATGTCTATCATCGGGATTGATGAACGCCCCCTTAATTCCATTTTGTCATAGTATTCAGTAATTTTAGTCAATTCCTCTAGTGATAACACACGATTGCGAGGACGACTCCGGCTTATCAATCCATGCCTTTTTAACGTCGGTCTCGCATCTCGCAGTGCATCTGTATTGAAGTTGAATCCTAATAGTGTGTTCGCATCATAAAACGCCGTGGATAGTGCGCTTAGATAGAAGCCTAGGGTTGAGGGTGAAAGTTGATAAGTTTCCTGAATCTCTCTCATTGAGTGAATGATATCCCTAGGTGTAATCAAATCGATTGGCAGATCTGCTAATGAAGAGTTAATAAAACGCTTAATGACGGTTGAGATATTTTTGTTGTATTTGGGGGCCATCTCTTCATCCGCTGATACATAAGATTGAAATTGGGTTAGGGCATCGCTAACAGCAAGCACAGTAGGCCTTGAATGAAGAAAACTAAAATCCTTCTCCTTAAATTGCGCTGAGATGTTTTTGGCAAATCGCGCAGCTTGTGACTGTTTTTTAAATGTGCGAGACATGGAAAATTTAATAGGGTCTTTTTTGCCTGATCTTGCTCTGACCTTGTAAGACATGCCGGATTTGAGATGTTGTGGCTCGATACTAATTGTTGCCATTTTTGGACTCTTTTTTAACTGGTTTGAGTCGATAGTAATGGTTTGGATTTGATTGTAAATACGACGGTGGTTTGTTTTAACTTGTTGATTGTAAAATACTTTTATTTATATTAGTGCATGGGGTTATTGGTTTTTCTAGATGGGATCTATTTATCAATTAGTTAGAAATTTTGAGTCCATGATTCCGCTCCTTTTCGTCAAAAAACAAATCATGCCTTTGAAAATGTAACGATATGTAACAATGGGTGTGGCTCTTCAATCATGACAGAGCCACTCGTTTGTTAGTTGATGCGTTGGTGAATATCCTCAACACTCAAGCGCAGGTAAATATTATTCAAAACGTTGATGTCGCGATGCCCTGTAATACGTGATATTTCAACAATGTTGAGTCCTCGTTCAAACAGCCTGCACGCTCCTTCAGCTCGTAAGTCATGGTAATGGAGGTCATCAATACCTTGTTCATGACACATTCTCTGCCAAGCAGCACCAATCGAAGTTGATTTGTAGGGAAAAATGCACGAATCAATTTTTGGCTGACGTTTTATAATTTCAATGGCATCACTGAATAGAGGGATAGTGCAGTGATTGCCCTTTTTTTTACGAGGGTCTTTACGATCTCGAATTATTACCGTACCTGCGTTCTCATCAAAGTCTTCCCATCTGATCCGTGTAATTTCTCCAAGGCGCATACAAGTAGAAAGTGACATGTGGAAAATATCGACCAGTGGTATGGATGAGGCGCGGTGACTTTCTCGTTTTCTAAGCCCTTGTTCTGCTAAGTTCAATTCAACTGACGTTGGGCGTCGATCTCGTTTCTCACTGCGACCAATGAGGCGATATTTAATTAAGGTAGGTATTGCTTCGTTGTGTGCGTGTACGTTAGCGTTGTAGCCAAACATTGGCCCAGCCACGTTGATTACGCTGCGCAAGTAAGTGATGTCCTGATAAACCGTCTGTGGTGTTGGAGCGGTTGGTTCGGCTAACCTTACTCGGCAATGCTGTACCAAATGTGTTGCGGTCAACAGATGTGCAGGAACAAGCGCAATGTCGTAAGAGCGCAATCTTCTCAGCACCGCGGATTTAGAGCGTCCCAGATCTCGTGAGGTAATGGGATCTTCAAGGTAGAGCGTGATTAAATCGCCAATCAAAATTTCTTTTGAACTAGATTCAAGTGAGGGGATGCCATCTTCTCGTAGCTCTTTAGCTAACTGCTTTGCCCACTTATTCGCGTCTGTCTTTTTGCCGAATGTCTTAGATTTTTCGAACAGACGTTTTCCGTTTCTTGCTTCTCTCACCCGTGCTTTGTATCGAGTCCCCTGTTTACTTGCTACTTTTTCAATACTAATCGTTGCCACATTAATTTCCTTTGGTCAGGTTGTGGCAAAGACTCTTGCAATGGTGGCGGTACAGATTTTGCGAAATGTGACCTTGGCTGTATAATCCCCGACCCAAATTCGCATGAAGATTTCTGCTTTTCGTGTCCCTAAAAGTCCCCAAATTGATCCCTTTAGGGACTTTTTAAGTTAAAACCGGACAAAATATGCAGAAATAGGTCATTGCAAAATACATATGACATATTTCTATATTGTTGATTTTTAAGGTTTTAATTATGAACTTTCCATCTTCTCGTCTCAGCGTTGCTCCTATGCTCGACTGGACCGATCGTCATTGTCGCTACTTCCATCGCTTAATGACCAAAGAAACCCTGCTGTACACTGAAATGGTGACGACAGGTGCGATCATTCATGGAAAAGGAGATTTCCTGGCTTACAACGAAGAAGAGCATCCGTTGGCCCTTCAGTTGGGTGGTTCAAACCCAGAAGACTTGGCAAAGTGTGCCAAACTGGCTCAAGAGCGTGGCTACGATGAGGTTAACCTCAATGTGGGTTGCCCGTCTGACCGTGTACAAAACGGTCGCTTTGGTGCTTGCCTAATGGCGGAACCACAGTTGGTTTCGGATTGTGTCGCTGCAATGAAGGACGTGGTTGATATTCCTGTGACAGTCAAGACTCGTATTGGTATTGATGATCATGATTCTTACGAGTTCCTAACGGATTTTGTTTCTATTGTCTCAGAAAAGGGGGGCTGTGAGCAGTTCACTATCCACGCGCGTAAAGCTTGGTTAAGTGGTCTTAGTCCGAAAGAAAACCGTGAGATCCCACCATTGGATTACCCACGAGCTTACCAATTGAAGCAAGATTTTTCTCACTTAACCATTGCGATTAACGGTGGCGTGAAATCATTAGAAGAAGCAAAAGTACATCTTCAGCATCTTGACGGTGTGATGATTGGTCGTGAGGCTTACCAAAGCCCATATCTACTGGCATCGGTAGATCAAGAGTTATTTGGCTCTAATGCTCCAGTGAAGAAACGCAGCGAAATTGTTGAAGAAATGTACCCATACATTGAAGCGCAATTAGCGAAAGGTGCGTACCTTGGTCATATTACCCGTCATATGTTAGGTTTATTCCAAAGCATGCCAGGTGCTCGTCAATGGCGTCGTCATATCAGTGAAAATGCGCACAAGCCGGGTTCTGGTTTAGAAGTGCTGCAAGACGCGTTAGCGAAGATTCCAAAAGAATTGAATGTGTAAAATTAACCAGTGGTTGGCTAAAATTACCAACTAAAGAACAAGTAAGCCAGAGTGCAGAAATGCCTCTGGCTTTATTTTTGAATAAAAATCATTGTGTTATCGTCATCTTGGTAAGTTGGTATGGAAACTGCTCTGTTTATTAAAAACAAATGGAGAAGTGATTATGTTGGAGCTAATCTTTATTTTAGTCTTTGCGGCGACCCTATTGGTTACCGGTATCACAATGATGACCGTATTCGCAGCAACCGGTATCGCGTTAGTTGTGATGTTTTTACTGGGAATGGTCGGAGCGGTACTCAAACTATTGCCATGGTTAATCGTGATTGCATTGGGTGTTTGGTTCTTCAAGAATTACGTTGCCCAGCCCCGCTATAAATAACGAGTGACATGATTTAGTTGATAGAGAGACGTGAGAGTATGGTATATTTCCTCTCACGTCTTCAACGTGAACATCAGCTATCTCGGAGTACACACTACATGACAAATAAAGCGACCATCGCTTTAACAGCATTATCGTTGGCAGTATCTTTTCCTGTTTTTGCAGAATATTCTGTATCGACGAAAGTCGGCGCAGAGATCTGGGCTGCTGACACTAAAGTAAATGAAGTAAGACGAGATAGCAGCACAACAGGCGCATTTTACGCGGCGATTGAGCATGATGTGAAATACGTTCCTAATGCGCGTCTTCGTTACTCGAGCATTGATGCTGATTATATGGGGTTCAATAAGCTTGATTTCACCATGTACTACCAAATTCTGGAGCATGATTTATTGCATTTTGATGCGGGTGTTACATTCAGTAATTTAAGTGACACTAAATACATTGATGCTGGCTCAAACAAGCGTATAGAAGAGTTTGATGAGCTGATTTGGGCTTGGTACGGTTACGCAGAGATTCAAGTTCCGGACACAAATTTTGATGTGATTGGTGAGATAAACTTTGGTGACAACAAAGGTATCAAAAGTACTGATTTCATGGCAGGTGTTCAATACCATGTACCGCTCGAAAAAGCTCAACTGGCTTTTCGTGGTGGTTACCGCGTGATTGATTTGGAGTCCGAGAAATTCATGTCGGATCTAGGGAAAGAGTTTATTTTTGCTAACGGCTTTTTTGTGAGTGCAGAATACGCATTCTAAATGCAGCCAGATTAGATACTCGATTTTTTAAAACGTCGCTTTATAAGCGGCGTTTTTTTATATCACTTCATTATATTCAATCGAATTTTCTGCCTATTTTGCTGACTTAGACCATGCTTACCTAGGAGCAATGTGAAAGTTAAAGCAGGGATAGCGATGACAATAAACGAACTAAGACATCTATTCCGTGAAAACCAGCTTGTCGAAGCGATTATTGAACCTGCAATCCAAGAGGGTGGCTGGGTTGTGGAGTTCAGACATGCGCGCGGTGGTTTTGTTTTTCTGACGGACAGTCATGGTGAAGAATGTCTTTATGAAGATTTGGATGCAGCGTCAAAATCGGCAATGGCAGTAGGCTTTCAACAAGTCCGCATTGAAGATCGATGAGCAAAAAGTAAGCCGTTCTTACTTCCAAAAAGTTATAAAACATTCACTTCTATTCTTTCTTGTTATTAAGGAGAGTGGGTACTCTATCATCACGCAATGAATAGGGATGTCGTGATAATGTCTTTTCAAAAGAATGAGTATTCTCACAAGAATGTGTCTGAAGATAATAATGGGCAAGGAGGAAATCCTCCAATCGCAAGCCCTCTGAATGACCAACAAATTAGCTCACTCCAACAAACTGTCTCTGAGTTGTCTTCACAGCAACTTGCTTGGGTCAGTGGGTATTTTTGGGGATTAGCTCAAAATCAACCAAATACAGCGGTAACGCCAATTGCACAAGCGACGGCAGCCGTATCAGCGAAGCCTGCAGGTAAGTTGAGTATTATTTTTGCTTCCCAAACTGGCAACGCTAAAGGCGTTGCTGAAGCTCTAGAACAGGAAGCAAAAGCAGAAGGAATTGCTGTCGAACTTTTTGATGCAAGTGATTACAAAGGTAAAAACTTAGCCAAAGAAACGCATGTCATTATTGTGGCATCGACGAACGGCGAAGGCGAAGCACCAGATAACGCTATAGAGCTACACGAGTTTTTGCAATCTAAGAAAGCTCCTAAGCTGTCAAACCTTCAATATGGCGTTATTGCTCTGGGTGACTCGAGCTACGAATTCTTCTGCCAAACCGGTAAAGACTTCGACGCTTACCTATCAAAGTTAGGCGCGACCCCATTTATCGATCGTCTTGATTGCGATGTGGATTATGAAGCACCAGCAGCTGAATGGCGTAAGAATGCGTTAGGTAAGGTAAAAGATACGCTTTCTTCTGGCACTGAAGCGGATGTGGTTCAACTTCCAGTGGGTCAGGCGGCGACTGCGCACTCTCCTTACAATAAACAAAACCCATACACAGCGACGTTACTGACCAGTCAAAAAATTACGGGCCGTGACTCTGGAAAAGACGTTCGTCATATAGAAATCGACTTGGAAGGTTCGGGGTTAACGTATCAGCCTGGTGATGCGCTAGGTGTGTGGTTTGAAAATAGTTCAGAACTTGCTAATGCCATTCTTGGTAAGGTCGGTTTGTCTGGGGTTGAAACCGTTGATGTTGATGGCGAAAGCTTGTCAATTCATAGTGCTCTCGTGAGTAAATATGAAATCACAACATCTAACCCACAGCTCATTACAAAGTTTGCCGAGTTATCCGGTAGCAAGAAGCTACAAAAGCTGGTTGACGATAAAGATAAACTTCGCGAGTACTCTGCAAATACTCAAATTGTTGATGTATTGGCAGAGAAGAAAACCAAGTTAACCGCAGATGAATTGATTGGTTTGCTCCGTCGTCTTACTCCACGCCTTTACTCTATTGCATCAAGCCAAGAAGAGGTCGATGAAGAAGTACACCTAACGGTTGCTTTGGTTGAGTACGAACAAAACGACGAAAAACGATATGGTGGTGCGTCTAGTTTCTTAGCACAGCGTCTCGAAGAGGGAGATGAAGTTAAAGTATTTGTTGAGCATAACAACAACTTCAAACTGCCGGAAGATGATAGTACCCCAATTATCATGGTGGGTCCGGGCACAGGGATCGCACCATTCCGTAGCTTTATTCAGGAGCGTGAAAACCGCGATGCTGAAGGCAAAAACTGGTTGTTCTTTGGTGATCGCACGTTCACTCAAGACTTCTTGTACCAAGTGGAATGGCAAAAGTACCTCAAGTCAGGAGTACTAAGCCGATTGGATGTTGCCTTTAGTCGTGACCAAGTAGAAAAAGTTTACGTACAACATCGCATCTTAGAAAACGCAGCTCAAGTGTGGCAGTGGATCCAAGAAGGCGCTTATATCTATGTCTGCGGTGATGCAACGCGTATGGCAAAAGATGTGCACGACGCACTGGTTATCGTTGCTGAACAAGAAGGCAAGATGCCGCGTGACGATGCAGAACAATTTATTAATGACCTACGTAAAGCGAAACGTTATCAGAGGGATGTGTACTAATGACTTTTTCTACTGAAAATAACAAGCAGATTGTATTAGGCGAAGAGCTAGGGCCGCTATCTGATAACGAGCGCCTGAAGCGAGAAAGTAACTTATTACGTGGCACCATTGAGCAAGATTTACAGGACCGTATTACTGGTGGCTTTACTGCCGACAACTTCCAGTTAATTCGTTTCCACGGTATGTATCAGCAAGACGATCGTGATATCCGTAATGAACGCACAAAGCAAAAGCTAGAGCCATTGCATAACGTGATGCTTCGTGCTCGCATGCCTGGAGGCATCATCACGCCAACGCAATGGTTAGCGATCGACAAGTTCGCAACGGAGCACTCTTTATATGGAAGTATTCGTCTAACGACGCGCCAAACGTTCCAGTTTCATGGAGTATTGAAACCGAATATTAAGTTGATGCATCAAACGCTCAACAGTATTGGCATTGATTCGATTGCAACCGCGGGTGATGTAAACCGAAACGTGTTGTGTACCACTAACCCGGTCGAATCAGAACTTCATCAAGAAGCTTATGAATGGGCGAAGAAGATCAGTGAACACCTGCTTCCAAAAACACGTGCTTACGCTGAGATTTGGCTGGACGGTGAGAAAGTAGAAAGCACTGAAGAAGATGAACCTATTCTGGGTAAAAACTATTTACCGCGTAAGTTTAAAACCACAGTGGTTATCCCACCGCAAAATGACGTAGATGTACACGCTAACGATCTCAACTTCGTAGCGATTGCAGATAACGGCAAGCTGGTTGGTTTTAACGTCCTGGTCGGCGGAGGCTTAGCGATGACGCATGGCGATACGTCAACCTACCCACGCCGTGCGGACGATTTCGGTTTCATCCCACTAGAAAAAACACTTGATGTGGCGGCTGCGGTTGTCACAACTCAGCGCGACTGGGGTAACCGTTCAAACCGTAAGAACGCAAAAACCAAATACACATTGGATCGTGTAGGTAGCGATGTCTTTAAAGCGGAAGTCGAGAAACGTGCTGGTGTTAAGTTTGAGCAAAGTCGTCCATATGAGTTCACGGAACGTGGTGACCGTATTGGTTGGGTAGAAGGAATTGATGGTAAACATCACTTAGCACTTTTCATCGAAAATGGTCGTCTGCTGGACTTCCCAGGTAAACCACTTAAAACGGGTGTTGCTGAAATTGCCAAAATCCATAAAGGCGATTTCCGTATGACTGCCAACCAGAACTTAATTGTTGCGGGGGTACCTAAAAGCGAAAAAGCGAAGATCGAAAAGATCGCTCGTGAACATGGCTTGATGGATGACAATATCAGTGAGCAGCGCAAAAACTCAATGGCGTGTGTTGCCTTTCCAACGTGTCCGCTAGCGATGGCAGAGGCAGAGCGTTTCCTTCCTCAGTTTGTTACTGATGTGGAGGGGATTTTGGAAAAGCACAACCTACCAGAAAATGACAACATCATTTTGCGTGTAACTGGGTGTCCAAACGGTTGTGGTCGTGCCATGTTGGCTGAAATTGGTTTAGTTGGTAAAGCGCCAGGTCGTTACAACCTACATTTAGGTGGTAACCGTGCTGGTACTCGAGTACCAAAAATGTACAAAGAGAACATCACGGATAAGCAAATATTAGAAGAGATTGATCTGCTGGTGGCTCGATGGTCGAAAGAGCGTGAAGAAGGCGAAGCCTTCGGCGATTTCACTATTCGTGCTGGCATTATCCAAGAAGTGCTCGTATCAAAGAGGGACTTTCATGCTTGATTCTGTAGCATCCAAGCTGGAGCTCACAGAGTTATTGACATTAACAAAGACGGAGCAAATCCTCCGTCTTGCTCAAATTAATGTCGAGCTCGAAAAGCTTTCAGCACAAGAGAGAGTAGCGTGGGCTTTAGATAATCTAGAAGGCGAGTTCGCGGTTTCTTCTAGTTTTGGTATTCAAGCCGCGGTTATGCTTCATTTAGTTACTCGTGCCAAAGCGGACATCCCCATCATTCTAACCGATACCGGTTACCTATTTGCTGAGACGTACCGATTTATCGATGAGCTGACAGATGCTCTCAACCTAAATTTAAAAGTTTATCGAGCCAAAGAAAGTGCGAATTGGCAAGAAGCTCGATATGGAAAATTATGGGAGCAGGGCGTAGAGGGAATTGAAAAATACAACAAGCTCAATAAAGTTGAGCCGATGCGTCGAGCGTTAAAAGAGCTTAATGTTGGTACGTGGTTTTCTGGACTGCGTCGAGAGCAAAGTAAATCACGAGCAGGTTTACCGATACTATCAATTCAGAACGGTGTGTTTAAGTTTTTGCCAGTAATTGACTGGACTAATAAAGACGTCCATTACTACTTAGAACAACACGGCCTTAAATACCATCCATTGTGGGATGAAGGTTACCTTTCAGTTGGTGATACACATACCACTCGTAAATGGGAGCCGGGAATGTCAGAGGAAGAAACTCGATTCTTTGGCTTAAAGCGAGAATGTGGCCTACACGAAGATGATGGCTCTGAACAAGATGGGTCTGGCATATAGCCATAATGCTCTTTAAATAGAGTTTAGGTTAAGTTTAATAAAGATAGCTGCAATAAAGCAGCTTTCTTTATTTATGGTACTTGAAAAACACGTCTCAAAGAACAACTCTGTGGATAAGTTGTGTGAGGGTTTGGGGTAAAGTTGAATAAATAAAGGTTTGATCGAAAACTCATCGTTTAACCATTATTTTTGCAATTTTTGAAAAATAACACTTGCCAATGTGAGCGCGATCTCTATAATGCCTCCTCGTCGACAGGGCAAGGCCTCACAAGGGTTTAAGCGAAGTTGATAAGGCTGAAAAGAAAAACGAAATAATTTGAAGAAAGTGTTTGACACAATAAATTATCTCGCTAGAATGGCCGCCTCTTCCGAAGTGATGTCAATCACAAAGAAGAATTGCTCTTTAACAATATAGACCTATCAATCTGTGTGGGCACTCGTTGATGATAATCCAATTAGAAATTTCTCTTAATAAAGAGCGGTTTCAAATTAG
>NZ_NCTH01000027.1:0-67127 GCF_002105475.1 Vibrio sp. ArtGut-C1
TGAGAACTATAAAACTGGAGCGACACACGAGGTTCGAACTCGTGACCTCAACCTTGGCAAGGTTGCGCTCTACCAACTGAGCTAGTGTCGCATATCAACAGCAATCGCTATTGATAGAATTTGGTTGCGGGGGCCGGATTTGAACCGACGACCTTCGGGTTATGAGCCCGACGAGCTACCAAGCTGCTCCACCCCGCGTCCGTATTGTGTCACCGTTAAGTACCGTGAGAACTATAAAACTGGAGCGACACACGAGGTTCGAACTCGTGACCTCAACCTTGGCAAGGTTGCGCTCTACCAACTGAGCTAGTGTCGCATCAACAACGTTTCCGCTGTTTAGGGCTGCGAATTATAAGAGCATTTTTTTGTGATGCAAGTCCTTCCTTCAAAAAAACTTTATTTTTTTACTGAACGATGAAAAAGCAATCAAAAGCGATATAAATTACAACAATTTGGATCGCAACCTTAACAGTTAAATCTTGAAAATAGTACCACGATAGTACTTAAGTTCTGCAATCGACTCGCGAATGTCGTCCAAGGCCAAATGTGTTCCCTGTTTTGTGAACCCATTTAATACTTCAGGTTGCCAACGACGCGCCAATTCTTTAAGAGTGCTGACGTCAACATATCGGTAATGAAAGAACTCTTCTAATTCCGGCATGTGTTTGTACAAGAAGCGACGATCCTGCCCAATGCTGTTACCACATATTGGCGACGCCCCTTTCGGCACCCATTTTTCTAAGAATTCAATGGTTTGTGCGACCGCATCTTGTTCTGAGATTTTACTGTTGCGAACGCGTTCCACCAAGCCGCTTGCCGTATGCGTATTGGTGCACCAATCGTCCATTCTCGCTAGCTCTTCTTCCGGTTGATGAATCGCTAATACTGGACCTTCAGCCAAAATATTTAGCTCGCTATCCGTGACAATAGAAGCAATTTCAATGATTTTGTGCGTTTCAGGATCAAGCCCTGTCATCTCTAAATCAACCCAAATTAGGTTTTGATCGCTAAAGGACATGGTTACGCCGCCTATTTGTTTATCGATAAAAGAGGTACTATACCTCAAAATACGGGAAACACGATACTCACTCAGAGCCAAGATCACGGCTCAACCATTTGAGTAAATTCACATAAAGTACAGAATTGTGGCAAAGAAGAAAAAGTTAACCAAAGGTCAAGTGCGACGCGTACGCAGCAACCAACAAAAGCGTTTAAAAAAGCAAGAAGAGTCCATCCAGTGGGATGAAAACATGCTAGGCGCAAGCAAACAAGGTCTAGTGATCACTCGTTTTGGCCAGCACGCGGATATTGAAGACCTTGAAACAGGCGAGATTCAACGCTGTAACCTTCGCCGTGGTATCGAATCTTTAGTATCTGGCGATCGAGTTTTATGGCGCGAAGGCTTGGAGTCTATGGCTGGCATTTCTGGCGTTGTTGAAGCGGTAGAACCTCGTTCTTCAGTGCTCACTCGTCCAGATTACTACGATGGCCTAAAGCCCGTAGCTGCCAATATTGATCAAATGGTCATTGTCTCCTCGGTACTGCCCGAGCTATCACTGAATATTATTGACCGTTACCTCGTAGCATCAGAAACACTGAATATCGCACCATTGCTGGTCTTAAACAAAGTCGATCTTCTAGAAGCCGATGATCGTGCAATGTATGAAGAATGGCTCAAAGAATATGAACGCATTGGCTATAAAGTGCTTCTGGTAAGCAAGAAGTCTGGAGAAGGCATTGCTGAACTAGAAACTCTGCTGCGTGACCGAATTAATATCTTTGTTGGTCAATCAGGCGTAGGGAAATCCAGCTTAGTCAACGCGTTAATGCCGGAACTAGAGAGCGAAGTGGAAGAAGGCGAAGTTTCCGAGAACTCTGGCTTAGGCCAACACACCACGACAGCAGCGCGCTTGTATCATATTCCGACGGGTGGCGACTTGATCGACTCGCCTGGAGTGCGTGAATTTGGGCTTTGGCATTTGGAAGCAGAAGAAGTAACGAAAGCATTCGTTGAATTCCGACCATACTTAGGCGGTTGTAAGTTCCGAGATTGTAAGCACAATGACGACCCTGGCTGCCTTCTACGTGAAGCTGTTGAGAAAGGGGAAATCAACGAAACTCGCTTTGAAAACTACCATCGCATTTTGGAAAGCATGGTTGAAAACAAAGCAAACCGTCAGTATTCACGCAATAAGAAAGCCGATCTGTAATTAAGTTAAGACTGTAACTGTGTAAAAAGTCTTCACCTAATACTGACAAGCAAATTAAATTTCAGTAACATCACGCGCCCTAAAGCGCGAATCTAACAGAAGTATCGGAATTAAAGATGGACAAGTTTAAAGTTGGACTGCAGTACTGGATCCCACAACACGGCCTCACTCGCCTAATGGGTAAACTGGCTTCAGCAAAAGCTGGCGGTCTAACAACAGCAGTTATTCGTTGGTTTATCAAACAATACAATGTGAACATGGATGAGGCGAAGCACTCAGATCCTAAGCATTTTAAAACGTTCAACGAGTTTTTCGTTCGTGAGCTAAAAGAGGGCGCACGCCCAATTTCTGAAGGCGAAAACGTCATCACTCACCCAGCCGACGCTTGTGTTAGCCAATTTGGCCCTATTGAAGATGGTCAACTTATCCAAGCAAAAGGTCATCACTTCTCAGCGCAAGAACTGCTGGGCGGTGACGCGAATTTAGCAAACGAATTTAAAGATGGATCTTTTGCCACGCTGTACCTGTCTCCGCGCGATTACCATCGTGTACACATGCCGTGTGACGGCACACTGCGCCAAATGATTTACGTGCCTGGTGACCTGTTCTCGGTAAACCCACTTACGGCAGAAAACGTTCCAAATCTATTCGCACGTAACGAGCGTGTGGTGTGTATCTTTGACACTGAGTTTGGTCCTATGGCACAAGTGCTTGTTGGCGCAACCATCGTAGGTAGCATTGAGCAAGTATGGGCTGGCACGATCACTCCGCCTCGTGGCAATACTGTCTACAAATGGGATTACCCAGCTGAGGGTGACAAGGCCGTGATCTTGAAAAAAGGCGAAGAGATGGGCCGCTTCAAACTGGGCTCTACTGTTATTAACCTGTTTGCCAAAGACGCGATTGAGTTTGACGCAAGCATGGAAAACGGTAAGCCAACCGTAATGGGCACACCTTACGCCTTGAAAAAATAAACAAAACCCCGTTAAAAGAGCCCTTTCTCAAGGGCTCTTTTTATTGATAAAAAGCAAAATTCCGTTCAAAATTTAGCCTCTATTTTCTCAAACTCATACCTGCCTCTAAGACCTTCATTCCACAATCAATTATCCTGCGCTTAGGATGAATATTTAGAGGGGCAGCCAATGCCAAAGATGAGTGTAAACACGCTGGCGAAATTGCTGGTATGCTTTTTAATTCCGCTCGGTGTTTTGATGATGCCGATTGATGCTATTCCTATTGATGATCTTACTTTAATTCAGCATCGTCTGTTGGCTATTTTTCTTCTTGCTGCCCTACTTTGGGTTCTTGAGCCGGTACCCGTTTTTGCTACGTCCATTCTTATTATCGCTCTTGAACTGATCATGATATCGGATAAAGGTTTGCATCTATTTCGCAATCCACCAGCGGGGCATGATTTGGGAGAGTTAATTGCTTACACCGATATTTTCTCTGCCTTCTCTTCACCGATCATTATTCTTTTTATGGGTGGGTTTGCCCTCGCCATCGCGGCTTCCAAATACGAACTCGACAACAATCTCGCCCGAGTGCTACTAAAACCATTCGGCACACAACCTAAGTTCATCATGCTGGGTTTGATGCTCATTACCGCCGTTTTTTCAATGTTCATGTCCAACACTGCCACGACGGTCATGATGTTGGCGCTGCTCGGTCCAATCGTCGCTTCTGCACCTAAAGGGGATCTAGGGATTAAAGCGCTGGTGCTGTGCATTCCAATTGCCGCGAATACTGGCGGCATTGCAACTCCGATAGGTACGCCACCTAACGCAATAGCGCTCCAATACCTCACCGGAGAAAACGCCATAGACTTCTTATCCTGGATGACAATGGGCCTACCATTTGTGCTGATACAACTCACTGTTGCTTGGTTTTTGTTGCAGAAGCTGTTTCCGTCCAGCGAACCAGAAATGAAACTAAAGCTGGATGGTACGTTCAAAAAGAGCTGGCGCGCGATCGTCGTCTACATCACTTTTGCACTAACCATTGTGCTTTGGATGACGACAAAAGTGCACGGCATGAACACGTATGTTGTTGCGATTATCCCGCTTGCGGTGTTCACCTTAACGGGCATTATGGGAAAAGAAGAACTCAAGCTGATTAACTGGGACGTGCTATGGCTGGTTGCCGGTGGTATCGCAATTGGTATTGCCTTAGACAAAACGGGTTTAGCCGAAGCATTGGCACACGCCATTGATTACAGCTTACTATCACCATTTGCCGTTGTCTTTGCCCTATCGGTCGTATGTTGGTTAATGGCGAACTTTATGTCTAATACCGCAACGGCAAACTTATTAATGCCTATTGCTGCCGCTATTGGTACATCCATGCCAAGCCTTATTGCGGTTGGTGGCCTACAAGGTTTACTGGTTGTCGTCGCATTCTCCGCATCACTTGGCATGATCTTACCGGTTTCCACGCCACCAAACTCTTTGGCTTATTCAACAGGCCTAATCGAGAGCAAAGACATGGCGAAAGTGGGGCTGATTCTTGGTTTGATTGGTCTATTTATCGTGTATGGCGCAGTTCTGGTGCTGTTTTAATCGAAAAGCTCCGTGACAGAGCTTGTTGTCATGGAGCTGTTCGCCAACTATTGCCCTCGCAGAGCAGCTTTTACATCCATTAAATTTCGTGCATATTAAGACTCCTCTACTCTACAAGGACGTCGACACATCATGGGTTACGAATGGCTTGCTTTATGTGCCGCTTTTCTGTGGGCAGTTTCTAGCCTTATTTCTGTCATTCCTGCACAACACCTAGGCGCTTTTTCTTACAGCCGCTGGCGCATGGGCTGTACGGCCGTGATCTTATCAACAATGGCCTGGATAACTGGCGGCTGGTTAACGGTTTCTTGGGAACATGTAACGCCCATGATGGCGTCGGGTCTGATTGGAATTTTCATCGGTGATACCGCTCTGTTTGCGTGCTTGAATCGTATGGGACCAAGACAAGCCGGACTACTGTTTTCCTGCCATGCGGTATTCTCGGCCATTTTGGGCTACTTCTTATTTAGTGAAGTCATGACCACAATAGAACTACTGGGCGCATCATTGGTATTTAGCGGCGTGGTGATGGCGATATTCTTTGGTCGAAGAGGCCAAGTGAATAACGTCTTGGAAGACATTAAAGGTAACATCTGGGTGGGCATTGGACTTGGCTTAACCGCAGCAATGTGCCAAGCATTGGGCGGCATCATCGCCAAGCCAGTAATGCAAACCAGCATTGACCCCGTTGCGGCTTCTGCTATTCGAATGATCAGTGCATTTTTCGCCCACAGCATGTTGTTAGTTCTGGGGGTCAAAATCGCTCGCTCGACACAACACATTACTTGGCGAATATTTGGTATTACTGCGCTTAACGGTTTCTTGGCGATGGCCGTCGGCATGACGCTGATCTTATACGCACTGCAAGAAGGAAATGTAGGTATGGTTGCACTGCTATCTTCAACCACGCCAATTATGTTGCTACCGCTACTCTGGATTTACACTAAACGCCGACCAAACCGATTTGCATGGTTGGGCGCAGCCCTAGCTGTGATTGGTGCTGGCATTTTGGTTCAATAACCTTACAGACCAGCCCTTGTTGCCAGATACAAAAAAGCCCGAGTTTAAACTCGGGCTTTTGTCATTCTGAGCAGTTAGTTAATTATTTAACTAGCACTTCACCCGTCATTTCTGCTGGGATTTCTAGACCTGCTAGAGAAAGCATGGTTGGTGCAAGGTCAGACAGTTTGCCGCCTTCTTTGAACTCAACCGCTTTATCACCTACGTAAATAAGAGGAACCGGTAGGTTAGTGTGCGCTGTGTGAGTACCACCCGTTTCTGGGTCAACCATCATTTCTGCGTTACCGTGGTCCGCAGTGATCAGTAGCTGACCGCCAACTTCTTTGATTGCTTCAACTACTTTGCCAACACTTTCATCTAGCGCTTCGATTGCTTTCTCAGCTGCTTCGTAAACGCCAGTGTGACCAACCATATCTGCGTTCGGGTAGTTACAGATGATAGTGTCGAACTTACCAGACTTGATCGCCGCAACCAGTTTCTCTGTAAGCTCAGGGGAGCTCATTTCTGGCTGAAGGTCGTAAGTGGCTACTTTTGGAGAAGCAACAAGCTGGCGCTCTTCGCCTTCAAATTCGTTTTCAACACCGCCGTTGAAGAAAAACGTTACGTGCGCGTATTTCTCTGTTTCAGAGATACGTAGCTGAGTTTGACCTTGCTTAGACAGCCACTCACCGTACGTGTTTTCTAGAGACGCTGGTGGGAATGCGATTGCTAGAGGGATATCTGCCGCGTATTGAGTCAACATAACGAAGTTAACTGCCGGGAATACCGCACGCTCAAAACCATCAAAGTCAGGCACGAATGCGCGAGTGATTTGACGAGCTCGGTCAGCACGGTAGTTCATGAAGATAACCGCATCACCGTCTTGCATGATTGCGTCTTCTTCGCCTGCCGCTTTGATGGCTGTCGCTTTCACAAACTCATCGTTCTCTTCACGAGCGTAAGCGGCTTCTAGACCAGCAACGGCGGTTTCTGCTGTGAACTCAGCTTTCGCTTGAGTCAGAAGATCGTAAGCCACTTGAACGCGATCCCAGTTGTTGTCACGGTCCATAGCGTAGTAGCGACCTACTAGAGAAGCAACACGACCTTTACCTAGTTTCGCGAATAGATCTTGGAAACGTTGTAGCGAGTTTTCTGCACTACGTGGTGGCGTGTCACGACCGTCTAGGAAACAGTGTAGGTAGATTTTCTCAGCGCCACGAGCCGCTGCCATTTCAACCGCTGCGTAGATATGGTCTTCATGAGAGTGTACGCCACCTGGAGACATCAGACCCATGATGTGTACCGCTTTCTCTGCTTTAACAGCAGCATCAACTGCTTCAACAAGCGCTGGTGTTTCAGCGAACTCACCGTCAGCGATCGATTTAGTGATACGAGTTAGATCTTGGTATACAACGCGACCTGCGCCAATGTTAGTGTGACCAACTTCTGAGTTACCCATTTGACCATCAGGAAGGCCAACATCCATGCCTGAAGCAGAGATTAGAGTGTGTGGGTTATTCGCAATCAGAGCATCCATTACTGGTGTTTTCGCATTCGCAATTGCGTTACTTGCTGTGTCTTCACGGTAACCGTAACCGTCAAGGATAACTAGAGCCAGTGGCTTCTTAGCTGACATAGTGATGACCTCATCAAATTTAAGTAACTTTTGGCGTAGGGCCTCGCTGCCCTATCTAACCTTGAAACAAAACTAGCGTAATTTTACTACACTTTTTAACCAAAACTGTAGGTTAAGATCAAATAATGTTTGCGATTTATTGTTGCTATCTTACAAGTTAAGCGAACAACGAGTCAGTGCCGACAAACGTGTTCCACAAGCATAGTCATTCCTAATACGCTTTGTACACCCCAGTCTAGGTTCGGTTTTCTTACGCTTCTGATTCTTGTTTTTGCACCCGAAACAGCGCTTATTTAAAGCATTATCGAACAAGATTGGTTAGTACCTATTGTTCGCTTTTTTCGGTAAAACAAAAGTCACTTAAGTCGATAAATCCAATAGGCAAAAACAATCAAGCTACCATAGTCCAATGCACGGATGGCAATAACATAAAGGGTTTATAGAGATCTCAATTATTCGTTAGAAAATTTTAACCCTCTCGCCTAAGAGGCTTAACCCCGCTATACTCCTGCTTTATTTTTCCGCCAACAGCGTAAGAGCTCAAGACATGCAAGAGTACATTGAATTTTTCCAACAGAACATGATTCTATCTTTGGTTTGGGTAGGTCTTCTTGTCGCCTTTATCATGAACATCGTGAAGTCAGCGACGGCCGCATACAAAGAAATCAACGTAAACCAACTGACTCATCTTATGAACCGTGAAAACGGCGTTGTAGTGGATATCCGCACAAAGGACGAGTTCAAAAAAGGTCATATCACCGACTCACTTCACATTTTACCGTCAGATATCAAAGCGGGTAACTTTGGTAGCCTTGAAAACCACAAATCAGACCCAATCATTGTGGTATGCAAGACAGGGCAAAACGCTCAAGAAAGCGCGAACCTATTAGTAAAAGCAGGCTTTGAAAAAGTAAGCCTACTGAAGAACGGCTTGATTGCATGGAACGAAGCGAACCTGCCTTTAGTTCGTGGTAAAAAGTAATACCCGGCAGCTTCGATAACGGGGCAGAGGCAAAAGATAAGGTACGCATTCCAGCGTGTTTTTGCCAAGCTTCGTGGATAATAAACTGAGCAAATTGAAAGCAGTTGAAGCATTAAGTTGTGACGCTTTGCACGTAATACACGCTTCATCTAGTCAAGGTAGATTGGCTCAGTTAGTCTCGGGACATACCAGTTTTCTGAGTTTAGACGTTTCTAGGCTCTACAAATATTTATTTAAGGATTAAAAAATGGCTGAAGCAGCACCTCAAGAAGCACAACAAAACTTCGCAATTCAACGCATCTTCCTAAAAGACGTTTCTTTCGAAGCGCCAAACTCTCCAGTAATCTTCCAAAAAGAATGGAACCCAGACGTTAAACTAGACCTAGACACTCAAAGCCGTGAGCTTGGTGAAGGCGTTTACGAAGTGGTTCTACGTCTAACTGTAACTGTGAAGAACGAAGAAGAAACAGCGTTCCTATGTGAAGTTCAACAAGGTGGTATCTTCACTGCTGAGCAAATGGAAGCAGGCCAACTTGCACATTGCCTAGGCGCATTCTGCCCGAACATCCTATTCCCATACGCTCGTGAAACTATCTCAAGCCTAGTGGTTAAAGGTACGTTCCCTCAACTGAACCTAGCGCCAGTTAACTTCGACGCGCTATTCATGAACTACCTACAACAGCAAGCTCAACAAGGCGAAGCTGAAGCGTAATTCACGTTTTGTAAGTGACGAATAGCCTGAGTGCTGACGTCACCGACTCTAATAAAATGCACAGAGCGTCTACCATCCGATGCAATGTGCATTTTTTATTTCTGACAAAAGTTCCTAGTTCCTAATCGCCAGAAGGCGTAAAATTTGACGATTAGGAACTAGATTCTACTAGTAGAAAGACAATTAGGCGGTAGCATGACACAAGCAAATACAAACAATGCTTACGGTAAAGACATCGCAATGACGGTGATTGGCGCAGGTTCATACGGTACCTCTCTGGCGATCTCACTCGCTCGTAACGGCGCGAACGTAGTCCTTTGGGGACACGAGCCTGAGCACATGGCACGTTTAGAAGCGGATCGCGCGAACCACGCTTTCTTACCTGGTGTTGATTTCCCTGAAAGCTTGATCGTTGAATCGGATTTAGAAAAAGCCGTACAAGCAAGCCGAGATTTATTGGTTGTGGTTCCAAGCCATGTTTTTGGCATCGTGCTGAACAGCTGTAAGCCTTTCTTACGTGAAGACTCTCGTATCTGCTGGGCAACCAAAGGTCTTGAGCCAGAAACGGGGCGTCTGCTGAAAGACGTCGCTTATGACATTATCGGTGAAAACTACTCACTGGCTGTATTGTCTGGCCCAACATTCGCCAAAGAGCTCGCGATGGGCATGCCTACTGCAATTTCAGTTGCGTCTCCAGATGCTGAATTTGTCGCTGACCTACAAGAAAAAATCCACTGCAGCAAAACCTTCCGCGTGTACGCCAATAGTGACTTTATCGGCATGCAATTGGGCGGTGCGGTGAAAAACGTTATCGCAATTGGTGCGGGTATGTCTGACGGTATCGGTTTTGGAGCCAACGCGCGTACTGCATTGATTACTCGTGGCTTGGCCGAAATGAGCCGTCTTGGTGCCGCGCTGGGTGCAAAACCAGAAACCTTCATGGGTATGGCTGGTTTAGGCGACCTTGTCCTAACGTGTACCGACAACCAATCACGTAACCGCCGCTTTGGTTTAGCGCTAGGTCAAGGTAAAGACGTCGACACGGCACAAGAAGAAATTGGCCAAGTCGTAGAAGGCTACCGCAACACGAAAGAAGTATGGATGCTCTCTCAACGCATGGGTGTTGAGATGCCAATTGTTGATCAAATTTATCAAGTATTGTATCAAGGGAAGGATGCACGCCTGGCAGCGCAAGATTTACTTGCTCGTGACAAAAAAGCCGAAGGAAAGTAGCACTCTACGCCCCTTCGCACCTCATCTGAGAAGAATAGAAGTTGTCGGGTCACGGAAGAACCACTCAGGATATTGAGAATGAAACACTGCGAAAAACAAAAAGTCTGGAACAGAATTGTCTCAGAAGCCCGCGAAATGTCAGAGCAAGAGCCAATGCTGGCCAGCTTTTACCATGCCACCATCATCAAGCATGAAAGTTTCTGTGCCGCGCTCAGCTACATTTTGGCAAACAAGTTAAACACAGCATCGATGCCAGCAATGGCAGTACGTGAAGTGGTAGAAGAAGCGTTCTCTGCCGACCCAACCATTACCGATTGTGCCGCTTGTGACATTTGTGCCACGGTTAATCGCGACCCTGCAGTTTCGATGTACTCTATGCCGCTGCTGTACTTAAAGGGCTACCACGCTCTGCAAGGCTACCGCGTGGCAAACTGGCTATGGAAACAAGGGCGCCATGCACTGGCCACCTACCTGCAAAACCAAATTTCGGTTGCGTGTCAGGTAGACATTCACCCGGCAGCACGCATTGGTAGCGGCATCATGCTCGACCACGCAACGGGAATCGTCATCGGTGAAACTGCAGTTATCGATAATGACGTCTCAATTCTACAAGACGTTACCTTAGGCGGTACGGGTAAAGAGTGCGGCGATCGTCACCCGAAAATCCGTGAAGGTGTGATGATTGGTGCAGGTGCAAAAATTCTTGGCAATATCGAAGTGGGCGAAGGCGCGAAAATCGGCTCTTGCTCTGTGGTATTGCAAGCAGTGCCACCACACACAACTGTGGCGGGGGTTCCTGCGAAAATCGTCGGTCGTCCAAAAACGGACAAACCTTCTCTCGATATGGATCAAGGCTTTAATGGTAAATCACAAAGCTTTATCCATGGAGATGGTATTTAATCGTCAACAAACCTTTTGACAACAACGTGGTAGGTAAATCTCAAGTGCGAAAACAAAATCACCCTGTTCTACGCTCGGCTATTTTATTAACTTGTGCTTTATCTGCCACATATCCCCTTGCATCTTCTGCCGCTAGTCAACAAGAGCTCAAAGGCGTATCAAGTGAGATAAGCCGTCAACGCAAATCTCTCTCTTCCCAAGAAAAGCAACTCAATGAGCTACAAAAATCGCTCAAAGAGCAAGAACTTGGCATTTCTAAACTTGAGCGCGAAATAAGACAAACCAAATCTGAGCTGGCACAAGCAGACAAAAACATAGACAAGCTAGAAGAGAAAATTGCCTTGCAAGAAGCACAGCGCCAAGAGCAAGAGGAAGAGCTCAAACAGTTGCTGCAAACGTATTACGTGACCGAACGAGCGAAAGCCAATGGGCACTTGTTGAACCAAGGTGTGGAAGAAGACCGCATGAGTCAATACTTCCAGCACTTAGCCAAAGCGCGTGCGGAAGTGATTGATGCAATCACCAAAACCACTCAAGAATTGGCACACAACAAAAACCAGCTTGAGCTAGAAAAAGAGCAAATCGAGACGTTACTCAAACAACAATCTGAGAAACGTACGGCGCTGGCAAGTACACAATCCAAACGTAAGCAAACCCTGACTAAAATTCAGAGCAGTATCAAGAACGATAAACGCTACCTTGCTGAACTGCAGCGCAACGAAACACGCCTAAAAGCCGAGATCGCCAAAGCGGCTAAGCGTAATGCCGTGCCAATGGACGGACTGGGCAAACAGCGCGGTAAACTGCCATGGCCACTCAAAGGTCGTGTATTACACAACTTCGGTACTCGCCAAACCGGGCAAGTAAACTGGAAGGGCATGGTGCTTGCGGCCAATTATGGTCAACAAGTGAAAGCCGTTTACCCGGGCACTGTCGTATTTGCGGAGTATTTACGCGGTTATGGCTTAGTGGTATTGCTTGACCACGGCAAAGGTGACATGACGCTCTACGGCTACAACCAAGCGTTGACGAAAAAAGAAGGCGATCGCGTGACCGCTGGCGAAGTGATCGCTCTTGCGGGTGATACTGGCGGGCAAGATCGCGCATCACTCTACTTCGAAATTCGCCGCAACAGTGAAGCGCAAAACCCGAAATCTTGGTTGAAGCGCTGATTATCTGACTCATCGACTTATAATAAAAAAGGAGCCACTCGGCTCCTTTTTTGTATTCATATTTTGGCAAATGCTATGCGTAGTACGTTTCTACCGCATCAATAAAAGCACTTACATCATCTTTGCTTAATGTGTTGATGCCTGCCGCCGCTTCTCGGCCGCCACCAGTTGGAAACTGCCCACACACGGCAACGGCGCCTTGTTTGTTGTTCAACGGGGCACGTAGAGAGACCGTGTAAGTGCCATCTGCATTTTCGGTGAGTACTGCATGAGCAGAATCTGGGGTTTGATTAGCCAGCCAATTACCATACACACCGCTGATTCGACGTGATGCGGCCGTGTTTGGTAGTTCGAACAGCTTCAGCTTACCGCTCTCATGCGTGGCAGGCACTGCCAGAGCGGCATCCATATCTTGTTGGTAAGCAGACTGCAGTTGGTAGTAAGGCGAAGTTTTATCTTCAATTACATCAAATGGCGACGTGTACTTCAGCAAGGCTTGGTACAAATCCGCAGGATGGAAATGTAAGTCATCCACTTTCGAACCGTAACCGTTGTAATTAATCAAAGTGCCAAGCTCTTTAAGCTGCGCTTTCTGATCGTGTGACAAGCCGACCTTGTCAGCCAATTCATCTGCTTTCGCGATCATGTTATCGCCATAAGCCGCCGTAATCGCCCATGTGTGAAAACGTCCATTTAGCAATTGATCGACAATCAACGCCGTACACATATTGGCATCGAGATCGATGTGCGCATCCAAGTTGCCATGCTGAGGAATATCACCCGCCTTATGGTGATCGGCGTAAAATACGTGCGCGCCTTGAGCCAATGCTTGCTCTAGGCCTACCATGTTCTTTTCCATCGAAATGTCTAACACCGTTAGCTCATCACCCGCTTGCACGTCTACTTTTTCCACCAGCTTGATGTCGCGCTTTACACCAGTAATTAACTGAGCCTCGATAGGATCAGCCAAGCGTAATTGTAGAAGCGCAATGATGCCATCAGCATCGCCATTAAAAATGTCGTAATTCATGGAGCGATAGTTCCTTTATCGAGAGTCATATCCCAGAGAGGGCTGAACGGTATGAGGACTATTGTGCGTGGCATATTTGACAAGTCAACTCGAGCCACGACTCGAAAATGAGAGTGACTCTCGAAATATTAAGCAGTTTGGCGTTTAACTGTGTAGATTGCTGACCGCATCTTCCAATAACAGTAGCTGCTCTAACCCCTGCTCAGTTGCTAATGGCTTAACGACATTAAGCATCTGCAACATCCCTTGCTTCACCATTTGCTCAGTGATGCTGGTTTTCGAAGCCATTGCAGATTGATACGCCAACCAGCTACACGCAATCAAATGCAACGTACACACCAGTGACTTCAACTGCTGTTGATCAACATTAAGCAGCTTCAGCGATACAAACTCTTGCATGATCGCAATGAGGTTCGCTTGCAGCTTTTCTTGCACATCGATGTACTGCTCATGTAACTGCTCATCTCGTGACAAGATCTCAGGTAGATTCGCGTAGAAAAAGCGGTATTTCCACATTAGCGTAAAGATGGAGTCTAGGTAGCTCTTCAGCATAGTCAGGCTTTCCTGTGAGCCTTGAATAGGGGTAAATCTTTCTAAAAGTTCTGCTGAATAAAGCGCAAAGATCTCACGAACGATTTCTTGCTTATTACGGAAGTGGTAATACAGATTACCTGGGCTAATTTCGATGTGATCGGCAATGTGATTGGTGGTGATGTTGCGTTCACCATGTTGGTTGAACAACTCCAGTGCCGCGTAGACGATTTTGTCGCGCGTTTTCATTGTTATCGTGTTCCCTCTTCATTAACGAATCGAGTATAGCGACTTCACCAACCTAGGTCGATAGAGGCTCCAAATACGGTAACATAACAGACCAGTTAGAATACCCGTTGAGTTGGCGACAAGGTCTAACCAAGAGGTTTGTCTTCCGACATACCCTTGTAGCCATTCGATGGCAGCACTAAATAATAAGATACCAATCGCCACCGCCCAACGTTGACGCCAACGCCACACGCAAAAGCAACCTAAAAACGCAAATCCGCTGTACGCCATGGCGTGCTGCATTTTATCAAGATACGCAATGTTGCCCCAATCTTGCAACTCTCCCGAGCTCAACGATAAGTAAGCGATCAGTATTGCGTAGCTGAGAATGACCAAACGTGCAGCAGCCAAGTTCATTGAATATCCTTATGCGATTGGGAATGGAAAAGCCGTCACTTGATCAATGTGGTCACAGCCGAGCGCTAGCATGATCAAACGATCGATGCCTAACGCAACACCCGCACAATCTGGCAACCCTGCCTCCAATGCGGAGATCAAATGATAGTCGATTGGCTGCGGTTTTAAACCCATGTCGAGACGCTTCGTGTTATCTTGCTCAAAACGCGCCAGTTGCTCTTTCGGGTTATCGAGCTCATGGAACCCATTTGCCAGCTCAATTCCCTTAAAATACACCTCAAAGCGATCCGCAACACGATGGTCTTGAGGATTGATTTTCGCAAGCGCCGCCTGTGATGCCGGGAAGTCGTACACAAAAGCAGGCACATCCTGACCAATTTTGTGTTCGACTCCCACGCTAAATAGCAATTGCAGTAACGTATCGCGATCTTCTTCAGGCTCTGCAATGTCACTCAAACCCAGCTTGCTTGCCGCCGTTTTCAGCTCCGTCATCGAGCCTTCTAGTGGACACACACCCAACACATCAATGAAGGCTTGTTGATACGTCATGCGCTGCGCTGCGCCACACTTCAATACCAACTGCAATAGGTCATCCATTTCATCCATCAGCTTGTGATGGTCAAAGCCAACGCGATACCACTCCAACATCGTGAATTCTGGATTGTGGTAACGACCATTTTCTTCGTTACGAAATGCTTTGTTGATTTGATAAATACAACCGCTGCCAGCCGCCAGCAGGCGCTTCATGTGGAATTCAGGGCTGGTCATAAAGAACAGCTTGCTACCATCGGCGTAACCCGGGCCAACAAACTCGGTTTGGAAAGTATGCAAATGAATGTCGGTCACGGTTGCGTGACTCATGGCTGGCGTGTCGACTTCCATCACCTGTCGATCAGCGAAGAATTGGCGAATCGACGCGATTAACGTCGCACGTTGACGAAGTTGGTCAATGGAAGCAGTAGGTTGCCAGTTGGTTTGCATAACAAGTCTCTCAAACTTTAATTCAGCGAGGAAAGTCTCATTCTACATGCTTTTTACTCTTCAAGAAGAGAGGAATATCCCTTCTTCTTTTTACTAACGTGCTCGCCTATTTGAGGCAAGTATTACTCGTGCCGCAGCACAAAAAACACTCAGTTAAAATCCTATTATCCATGCGGTTAATGTCACGCAACACAGGTTTAACATCCCTAATGTTAATGCTTGAGGGCCAAAACCTCGATGCCGTGATAGCAGTCACATAACCTATAAATTCTATGCCCTTAAGTGCATTACCGAAGCAAAAACCCAATTACATCAATTTTTCTGCCATGTGGCTCATCTACACTAACCCTACTACTTTTGGGGAGTTCTTTTTAAAGAGTGCCTCGTAATGACAATAACAAGCGGATTTCCGCAATCACACACTGGAGGATAACTGTGCAAATTATCACCACAGATATCGCAGTCATCGGCGCAGGCGGCGCTGGTCTTCGTACTGCTATTGCAGCGGCTGAAGCAAACCCAGACTTAGAAGTCGCTCTGATTTCTAAAGTTTATCCAATGCGCTCCCACACGGTCGCTGCAGAGGGTGGCTCAGCAGCAGTTATCAAGGATGAAGATAGCTTAGACAACCACTTCAACGACACTGTTGGCGGTGGTGACTGGCTATGTGAACAGGACGTTGTTGAATACTTTGTAGAGAACGCGACTCGCGAAATGATCCAAATGGAGCAATGGGGTTGCCCATGGAGTCGTAAAGAGAACGGTGAAGTCAACGTACGCCGCTTTGGTGGTATGAAGGTTGAACGTACTTGGTTCGCTGCAGATAAAACTGGCTTCCACATGCTTCATACGCTATTCCAGACATCCATGAAGTACAGCAACATCAAACGCTTTGATGAGTACTTTGTGGTGGATCTGCTTGTTGATGAAGGCGAAGTTCAAGGTCTGATTGCTATTCACATGTCTGAAGGCGAGCTTGTTACTATCAAAGCAAAATCTGTTGTTCTAGCAACAGGTGGCGCGGGCCGTGTTTACCACTGTAACACCAACGGCGGTATCGTAACGGGCGATGGCATGGCAATGGCTTACCGTCACGGCGTTCCTCTACGTGATATGGAATTCGTTCAATACCACCCAACCGGTCTTCCTGGCACAGGTATCCTGATGACGGAAGGTTGTCGTGGTGAAGGCGGTATCATCGTTAACAAGAACGGCTACCGTTACTTACAAGATTACGGCATGGGCCCTGAAACTCCAGTTGGCCAACCGAAGAACAAATACATGGAACTGGGTCCTCGTGACAAAGTTTCTCAAGCTTTCTGGCACGAACAACAGAAAGGCAACACCATCAAACACCCACTGGGTGACGTGGTGCACCTAGACCTTCGCCATCTTGGTGAAGAGTACCTACAAGAGCGTCTACCGTTCATCTGTGAGCTAGCAAAAGCTTACGTGAACGTAGACCCTGCAAAAGAGCCAATTCCAATTCGTCCAACGGTACACTACACCATGGGTGGTATCGAGACAAACGGCGGCTGTGAAACTCGCATTAAAGGTCTATTCGCAGTTGGTGAATGTGCGTCTGTTGGTCTTCACGGTGCAAACCGTCTAGGTTCTAACTCATTGGCTGAGTTTGTGGTATTTGGTCGCGTAGCGGGTGAAAACGCAGTGAAACGCGCTGAAGAATTCAAAGGTTGGAACGAGTCTGCAATCGATGCTCAAGTGAAAGCAGTTGAAGAGCGCATCGCCAAACTGATGAACCAAGAAGGTGATGAGAACTGGGCAAACATCCGTACTGAAATGGGTCATACCATGGAAGCGGGTTGTGGTATCTACCGTCAAGAAGATTTGATGCAAGAAACCATTAACAAGATCACCGAACTAAAAGAACGCTACAAACGCATCAGCATTAAAGACAAAGGCAAAGTGTTTAACACTGATCTTCTGTACGCAATTGAAGTGGGTTACGGCCTAGAAGTCGCAGAAGCGATGGTTCACTCTGCGATTCTACGTAAAGAGTCTCGCGGCGCGCACCAACGTCTGGACGACGGTTGTACAGAACGTGATGACGTGAACTTCCTAAAACACTCACTTGCTTTCTACAAACCAGATTCAGCGCCAAGTATCGATTACAGCAATGTGACTATCACTAAGTCACAACCAAAAGCTCGTCTATACGGTGAAGCAGCAGAAAAAGCCGCAGCTGAAGAGAAGAACGCAGAGGAGCAAGCATAATGTCAGCAAATCGCATTCAAAAAGTAGACATTCTGCGTTATGACCCAGAAAAAGATGCAGAACCATACAAGCAAACATTCGAAGTGCCATTCGATGAAACCATGTCTGTGCTTGACGCACTGGGCTACATTAAAGATCACCTAGACAAAGATCTATCTTACCGTTGGTCTTGCCGTATGGCGATCTGTGGTTCTTGCGGCATCATGGTGAACAACGTACCGAAGCTTGCTTGTAAGAGCTTCCTACGTGATTACCCAGACGGTGTGACTATCGAACCTCTAGCGAACTTCCCAATCGAGAAAGACTTGATTGTTGATATGACACCGTTCATCGAACGTCTTGAAGCAATCAAACCGTACATCATTGGTAACGACCGTAAACCAGAAGACGGTACGAACTTGCAAACGCCAGAGCAAATGGCGAAATACAAGCAGTTCGCTGGTTGTATCAACTGCGGTCTTTGCTACGCGGCGTGTCCTCAGTTTGGTCTAAACCCTGAGTTCATCGGCCCTGCGGCACTAACGCTAGCGCACCGCTACAACCTAGACAGTCGTGACAACGGTAAAGATGAGCGCATGAAGCTTATCAACGGTGAAAACGGTGCTTGGGGTTGTACGTTTGTTGGTTACTGTTCTGAAGTTTGTCCGAAGAACGTTGACCCAGCAGCGGCAGTAAACCAAGGCAAAGTGGAGTCTTCTATGGACTTCGTGATTGCTATGTTGAAACCTGATGGTTCACCAAAGAAAGTGGAGGCATAAGGATGAGCAATCGTAAACCTTACGTTCGTGAAGTAAAACGCACTTGGTGGAAGAACCATCCTTTCTACCGCTTCTACATGCTACGTGAAGCGACTGTGCTGCCTTTGATCCTATTCACTCTGTTCCTAACTTTCGGTTTAGGTTGCTTGGTGAAAGGCCCTGAAGCATGGCAAGGTTGGTTGGATTTTATGGCAAACCCAATCGTAGTCGCAATCAACATCGTTGCGCTGCTAGGTAGCCTATTCCACGCTCAAACTTTCTTCAGCATGATGCCGCAAGTAATGCCAATTCGTTTGAAAGGCAAACTGGTGGACAAGAAAATCATTGTATTGACTCAGTGGGCCGCGGTTGCGTTCATCTCACTGATCGTTCTCATCGTGGTGTAAGGAGCTGAGCATGAAACCGAATTATAGTGTAAACACATCACCAAAACGTTCTGATGAGCCAATCTGGTGGGGTCTATTTGGTGCTGGCGGTACTTGGTTCGCGATGATCACGCCAATCACGGTATTGGTGCTAGGTATCTTGGTCCCACTAGGCGTGATTGATGCAGAAGCGATGAGCTACGAGCGTGTCTCCGAATTCGCAACCAGTATCATCGGTGCGCTATTCATCATTGGCACCCTAGCTCTACCAATGTGGCATGCGATGCACCGTGTACACCACGGCATGCACGACCTTAAATTCCACACTGGTGTGATAGGTAAAATTGCATGCTATGCATTTGCAGGCCTCATTACTGCACTAGCCGTTATCTTTATCTTCATGATTTAAGATACTGACTAAAAAGAAAAAGCTGGCTCTATGCCAGCTTTTTTATTGCTTTGGGTTACCCATGATCTTTTTGCTTTTTAAGCTTTTGACCACCCATGATCTTATTGCTGTATGACTTTCTTCGTTTGGTCCATAAGACCCAGGGCGCCAAAGCCAGTAATCACATCTAGGTTTGTTTTCAAGCCCGTTTCTTCGCTACCACCAATGTAGTTTTGTGGCATCTGAACTTGGAAGTTTTGCAAGTTGTTGTACAACGAGTTCGCTACGTCTCGATTCAACTCTGCCAAATAAACTTCACGGTTTGCCCCTAACGCCGAGTACTTCGCTTTTAGGACCTCAGATTCTGCACGACCTTTCGCTAATATCGCTTTCGCTTCAAACTCAGCAGAAAGTGCGTTCGCCTTTTGAATGGCTAAGTTAGCCTCTGCGATAGCTAGCTCTTTCTCCTTCTCGACTTCAGCAAGTCGTTTGGTTTTTTCCACTTCAACGATTTCACGCTCTGCAATCTGACGTGCAACTTCCACTTCTTTTTGCTGAGCAATAATAGCGAGTTCTTTACCACGCTGAGCGTCTTGCACTTCACGTGTTCGCTGAATCTCTTTGCGTAACTGCTCGGTCTCTGCTTGTGCTTTTGACGTTTCTTGCTCCTGAATCGCGCGAATACGATCCGCCACTAAACGCTTTTTATCCGCCAATAGCTGATCCAATTGCTTTTCTGGCTGTGGATCACCAATGGTCACCTGCGTCACTTGAATGCCGTATTGTTGTAACGGGTTGTCTTGACGAATTGGTTGCCCGGTTTTATCTACAACTGGCACCGTTTTCCAAACCAGTTGATTGGTGCGCTGTAGTTGGTTCGCATTGGCCTGATTCGCCCCAACAGGCGCAAGATCCAACTCTTCCACTTCAACCTGACGTCGCTCTGTTAGATAAATCCCCTCTCGCAACTGATCGCCAAGTTTCGATTTGAACTGGTTCAAACCACCTTGGAAAAACTCTTCACCCGTGTATTGGGTAGCAGTAATCACCGTCACGTTACGTGCGTTCTTTACAAGCAGCGCATCAATCAAGTTACTGTTGTTACGGAACTCTTTGTGCATCTTCTTAACCGCTTCAGGGTCATTACTGAGCTTAAAGCGGAATGTTACGGGGATCTGACCAATGTAGGTGTCGGCAAACCGAACCTGAATCGCATCAAGACGTTGATAAAAATCTTCGCCCTTGCTGTTACCGAATGACACAGTGATCACTTGGTCATACTTGGTGATTTTGGACAGAAATGGCATGCGAAAATGAATGCCAGGTTCAGTAAACACATCCAACTCACCAGTGATATTGTTCTGATGCACGTAGCTGTAACCTGCATCGGTCATCAGCACAGAGCTATTAATCGTTAAGCCTATTGCCAACAGCGGTACGCCAAACACCGCAGCTTTCAATCCTTTGTGTAGTAACTGACGTCTTTCTTCCACCTTTAAACCCCTTCCTAAGCCTCTGCTTTCCATTTTGTTCTCCTTTTTGGATTGTTACTGAGTTAAATCGATAAAAATCAGATTGCTATGCAACTCAACAACAAGAACTAATGTATCAAAATGTTACATTAAGGAATAATCGACAGATTCATGAAATAAATAAGATTTTTACGAATAATACAAAATCATCGAAAATTTGCGGAGGATATCGATTTTCTATGCAGGGACATTCAAGAGAGAATTACAGGCAATAAAAAAGGCCGCCGAAGCGACCTTTCAAACAATCAATCTAAAGTGCTTACTTGACACGGCCTACGTATTCAGCCGTACGAGTATCAACGCGAATCACTTCACCAATTGAGATGAACAGAGGAACACGAACAACAGCGCCAGTTGATAGCGTAGCTGGTTTACCGCCAGTACCTTGAGTATCACCTTTCAGGCCTGGATCTGTGTCTACCACTTCTAGCTCAACGAAGTTTGGTGGAGTAACAGTAATTGGGTTACCGTTCCAAAGTGTGATCATACAAGTGTTGTTTTCTACCAACCACTTAGCGTTGTCACCTACCGCTTTTGCGTCTGCTGCGATCTGTTCAAACGTTTCACTGTTCATAAAGTGGTAGAATTCGCCGTCTGAATATAGATAATCTAGGTCGATATCCATTACGTCTGCCACTTCACAAGTGTCACCAGACTTGAATGTTTTCTCTAGCACTTTACCAGAAAGAAGTTTACGAATTTTAACGCGGTTGAACGCTTGGCCTTTACCTGGTTTAACGTATTCGTTTTCCAGAATTACACAAGGCTCGTTATCAAGCATTAACTTAAGACCGCCTTTAAATTCATTGGTGCTAACTGTAGCCATTTTTTCCTCTTACATTCTTAGAGCTAAATTCAATGCCGCACATAATAACCCGAAAAGTCGAATCTGTTGAGCAAAACTGGCTCAAACAGTTGGCGAATGGGATCTCTGATCCTGCAAAATTGCTCGAAATACTGGAAATAGATCCTTCACCGTGGCAAGACGGGTTTGCCGCGCGCAAGCTGTTTGCACAGCGTGTACCGCAAAGTTTTGTCGATAGGATGGAGAAAGGCAACCCTAAAGACCCTCTTTTACGTCAGGTTTTACCATTAAGTGACGAATTTGAAGTACATCCGGGCTATTCCAACGATCCGTTAGAAGAGCAGGATAATGAAGTCCCTGGTCTGCTACACAAGTATCGCAACCGCGCCTTAATGATCGTCAAAGGTGGCTGCGCGGTAAATTGCCGTTACTGTTTTCGTCGTCACTTCCCTTATCAAGAAAATAAAAGCGGCAAGCAGGCATGGACAAAGTGCTTAGAGTACATGGCCCAGCAACCAGAGTTGAACGAAGTCATCTTCTCAGGTGGTGACCCATTAATGGCAAAAGACGATGAAATTCATTGGCTTTTAGAGCACATTGCTCATATACCTCACATCAAACGTCTTCGTATTCATAGCCGTTTACCTGTGGTGATTCCAGCTCGCGTCACTGATGAACTATGCCAACTGCTGCAAGCATCAAGGTTACAAATCATCCTCGTGACTCACATCAACCATGCCAACGAAATCAATGACGAATTTGCTGAACAGATGTTCAGACTCAAAAGAGCAGGCGTTACGCTTCTAAACCAAGGCGTTCTGCTGAAAGGCGTGAATGATTCGGTAGAAGCTCAAGTGGCGTTAAGTGAAGCCTTATTTGACGCGGGTATCTTGCCTTATTACCTCCACGTTCTTGATAAGGTGCAAGGCGCGGCGCACTACTTTATTTCGGACGAAGAAGCAAAAGCCATTATGCGCGGACTCATCACGCGTGTATCGGGTTACCTGGTACCAAAACTGACACGAGAAATTGGTGGCAGGCCAAGTAAAACGCCATTGGATTTGCATTTAGAATAGGTCCTGACGCTCAATTAAATTTGTCGTCACGACCGTTCCTTTTTGTTCGCTTTGCACGGTAAGTCTATGCATACTCCGCTCTTTTGGAGGTCAAGATGCATACAGCACTCGAACAAATTTTCGATCTTGGCCCATTCAGCTGGCCTGCCCTACTATGCTGTGCCATTAATGGGCTAATGATCGGTATCGAACGCCAAACTCGTGGTAAACCTGTTGGCATTCGCACGGCAATTCTTATTATTTCAGGCACTTACCTGTTTATGTCGATGGCAGTATCGTTATCGCCAAATACACTCGATCAAGCACGCGTGCTTGGTCAGATTATTACTGGCGTCGGCTTCTTAGGTGCAGGGGTGATGATGACACTCGATGGAAAAATCCACGGCGTAACATCCGCAGCGGTTATTTGGGTACTGGCAGGATTAGGGTTGATGATCGGTTTGGGTTATTTAACGCAGTCGGTGGTCATTACCCTACTGGCTTTAACGGTGTTACTGGGCGTGGATAAAGCAGAAAACCACATCAAAGCATTGCGCCGAGGGGTTCACCAAAGAATTCAACAACGCAAAACCTCATCCCGCTTAATTAAATAGTTAACGCGCCGATAACTCGCTTCACCCCATCAGTAATTAAAAAGCCCTCGACGAATATCGAGGGCTTTCGGTATCTAAAGATTCTGACTTGCTCAGGGATTATTTAGCGAAGTTGATGAGTGGGAAACACTTGAAGAAACCGTTATCCGCACAGTTCAAAAGACCAATTTGTACGCCATCAATTTGATCGGTCATGTTGAAGAAGCCAAACTGAAAGTTAGACTTTTTAGAGATACTCGCTAAGCCCACATCCGCCATGGTGTAGCCTTCAGAATAGTTCACCGCGCTCCAGTTCAAGCCTTTTACATTGTTCGTAATGTTGACAGCACCCAAGTTAACACCCGTCGTCTGACCTTGGTTCCAGTTAACTAAGCCTAAAGACGCACCTTTCATTTCTTGGTTTACCTTTGCTGCACCAAAAAACAAACCGAAGTTCACACCTGTCGTACGATCCGTTTCTGACATACCAAGCAGTGAAAAGTCGACACCTTTAACCTCATTCACCTGTCCATGCAACACGGCTAAACGAACACCACCAACTGACGAGTTAGAAGGTGCGTTTGTGTTGTCGATAGTAGAGAACATCACAGGTGTACTGTCAGCAAGAGCAACTGGTGATGCGATAGCGGCTGCAACCGCCAATGACGTCATAAGCTTTTTCATTTTCATCTCCATGATGGGAAGCAACAATTTACAACATAGTGTAATGTTCAGATTTTGCGCTATCCACGTTCAAAAAGTGTTAGCGGTAGGTCAGATTTAACCATCTGACTCAAAAGAAAAAATTTTATCGCTTCTATTTTCATGTTTTTCCACTGACATTTCTTGAACTCGCCTCTCACAATCGAAGCCACATCAGAATGCTATATTTCTCGGATAACGCGCATAAAAAAGTCGAGGCAAATGCCTCGACTTTTAAAGGTTTGGTCGGTTATCTTTCCGCTATAAGGATTCCCTTAGAGCAAAGAGATAAGCTGGCTTACATCATGCCACCCATACCGCCCATGCCACCCATGCCGCCCATGTCAGGCATCGCTGGTGCGTCTTTTTGCGGTAGGTCAGTAACCATTGCTTCAGTCGTGATCATCAGACCCGCAACCGATGCTGCGAACTGTAGCGCAGAACGAGTTACTTTCGTTGGGTCTAGGATACCCATTTCTAGCATGTCGCCGTATTCGCCTGTTGCCGCGTTGTAACCGTAAGAGCCTTCACCCGCTTTCACGTTGTTCGCAACCACTGAGTCTTCCTCACCTGCGTTCTTCGTGATTTGACGGATTGGCGCTTCCATTGCACGTAGTGCAACGCGGATACCAACGTTTTGCTCTTCGTTGTCACCCGTTAGGTGAGCAATCTTAGATGCCGCGCGGATAAGTGCAACACCACCACCAGCAACAACACCTTCTTCAACCGCTGCACGAGTCGCGGCTAGCGCATCTTCCACACGGTCTTTCTTCTCTTTCATTTCAACTTCAGTTGCTGCACCAACTTTGATTACTGCAACACCGCCAGCCAGTTTCGCTACGCGCTCTTGTAGTTTCTCTTTGTCGTAGTCTGAAGTTGCGTCTTCGATTTGTTGACGAATTTGAGCTACGCGACCAGAGATCATCTCTTCTTCACCGATACCATCGATGATAGTCGTGTTTTCTTTCGTGATAGAAACACGCTTCGCTTGACCTAGATCTTCTAGTGCTACTTTTTCAAGCTCTAGACCGATTTCTTCAGAAATCACAGTGCCGCCTGTTAGGATAGCGATGTCTTGTAGCATTGCTTTACGACGGTCACCGAAGCCAGGTGCTTTCACCGCTGCAACTTTCACGATGCCACGCATGTTGTTGACAACCAATGTTGCTAGCGCTTCGCCTTCTACATCTTCTGCGATGATAAGCAGTGGACGAGACGCTTTCGCTACAGCTTCTAGCGTTGGAAGAAGTTCACGAATGTTTGAGATCTTCTTATCAACTAGCAAGATGAATGGGTTTTCTAGATCAACACTGCCTGACTCTTGGTTGTTGATGAAGTAAGGAGATAGGTAACCGCGGTCGAACTGCATACCTTCAACTACGTCTAGCTCATCTTGTAGCGCCTGACCTTCTTCAACAGTGATAACGCCATCACGGCCCACACGCTCCATTGCTTCAGCAATGATGTTACCTACGCTTGCGTCTGAGTTTGCAGAGATAGTACCAACCTGTGCGATCGCTTTCGTGTCGTTACATTCAACAGAAAGCTCTTTTAGTTGCTCTACTGCTGCTGCTACTGCTTTGTCGATACCACGCTTAAGGTCCATTGGGTTCATACCCGCTGCGACTGCTTTTAGACCTTCGTTTACGATAGATTGTGCTAGTACTGTTGCTGTTGTTGTACCGTCACCTGCCGCGTCGTTTGCTTTAGACGCAACTTCTTTAACCATTTGTGCGCCCATGTTCTGGAATTTATCTTCCAGTTCAATTTCACGAGCTACTGATACACCATCTTTCGTGATAGTCGGTGCACCAAAAGATTTGTCTAGAACGACATTACGTCCTTTTGGACCCAGTGTTACTTTTACTGCGTCAGCCAGAACGTTTACACCCTCTAGCATTTTAACTCGTGCGTCATTACCAAATTTAACGTCTTTAGCAGCCATCTTTGATTTCCTTTCTAAAATTCTTTGTGTGTAATTTCGTAATTGAATCTGAGCAAAAAATTACTCAATGATTGCTATTATTCAACGATCGCCATGATGTCGTTTTCAGACATGACAAGCACTTCTTTACCGTCGATTTTTTCAGTTTTTGTACCGTAACCTTCAGCGAAGATAACAGTATCACCAACTTTAACGTCCAGCGGCAGTACTGTGCCGTTTTCTAGGATGCGGCCTTTACCCACAGCTAGAACAACACCGCGAGTTGATTTTTCTGCAGCAGAACCAGTCAGAACGATGCCACCAGCAGACTTAGATTCAACTTCTTTACGTTCAACGATAACTCGGTCATGTAATGGACGAATGTTCATCGGTCGTCTCTCCTGAAAATTTCCATGTTTATTTGATAATTGTCCTTAGGGACTGTAGCCCCAGACACGTGATCCCTATATAAGGGGTCGAAGCAGCGATCCCAAGGGGGTGGCACAAAATTTTTGTGACTTAGTTAAAATAACGAACAACTAAGCAACGGTTTGCGTTCGAAATGCTCACTCGCCCAGCATCTCGCTTTCTTGTATCCTTGCAGTTTGCTCACCACATAGTTGTCATACATGCAGGAAAATAACAAGCTGGAACCCCAAGCGACCGATAAGCATGGTTTGTTGACCGCACCCATTCCTGAAACGCTGCGGAAAATGACCGTCCCCATGACCATGGGCATGATCGCGATTTTGATGTTTAACTTGGTGGACACGTTTTTTATCTCGTTGCTTGGTACTCAAGCGCTAGCGGCGATCAGCTATACTTTCCCTGTAACCTTTGCGGTTAACTGCATCACGATGGGGATAGGGATGGGCCTATCGACCAATATTGGTCGCTTACTTGGACAAGGTCACGCCCCACAAGCCGCTCGGTTTACCACTCACGGTTTGTTATTAGCGGTGTTACTCGTGGCTATCGCCTCTTCGATTGGCTTTGCCACCATTGCACCACTGTTCCGCTTTCTTGGCGCAGCCGACGACCTAATTCCACTCATCGAAGAGTACATGCAGGTGTGGTATCTCACCATTCCATTGTTGGTGATCCCAATGGCGGGCAATAGCGCGATACGAGCATCTGGGGATACAAAAACACCCGCCAAAATCATGATGTTGGCGGGCTTGATTAACGGCATGCTCGATCCGCTACTGATCTTCGGACTTGGCCCATTCCCCGAGCTTGGCATCCAAGGGGCGGCAATAGCCAGTGCTTTTAGCTGGTTAGGTGCACTATGTGGCTCATTCTATGTGCTAGTTAAAAGGGAAAAATTGCTTGCTCAACCCCAATGGGCTTTGCTGAAACAAGACTGGCAACAGACACTAAAAATTGGTACCCCTGCTGCACTGTCGAACGCGATGAATCCATTGTCCGGTGCCATTCTGATGATGCTGTTATCCAACCACGGTACGGCAGCAGTTGCGGCTTACGGTGCGGCGCAGCGTATTGAGTCTATTTTGATCCTAGTCTTGATGTCTCTGACCTCAGCACTCACGCCATTCATGGCACAAAACTTAGGGGCGAAAAACCCTCAACGCGCCTTTTCCGGCTTATTTATCAGCATGCGTTTTGCGGTGGTGTTCCAAGGGTTTATCTTCTTGATGATGGTGCCATTGAGTATTCCTCTAGCGGCGTTATTCTCGCAGGAAGAAGCAGTAAAAAATCTGCTGTGGCATTACCTGCTTGTGGTGCCGTTTAGTTATGGTTTTCAAGGCATTGTGATGATGTTAATCAGTGGTTTGAATGCGATGCACAAACCATTACGAGCATTTCAATGGAGCTTTATGCGTCTGTTCGTGTTTACCCTGCCATCAGCATGGATCGGAAGCCAGATTTACAGTATTGAAGGCTTGTTTATAGGTATCGCTGTGGGGAATACGTTAGGTGGCCTACTGGGCTATATGTTTGCACTGCGCGAACGTAAATTGACGCTCATTGAACAGAGCAGCGCTTCGTAAGATTTTGTCCGATGCGTCAGCTTCCTTTTGCTGATACTCAAATACAAAAAAACCGCGGAAAGCCGCGGTTTTTCTTTATCTATTTCAAACTTGCTTAGAACAGTTCTTCAGCAACTTTGTATAGATCGTTGCGTACTGGACGCTTCATGTTTTCGATCGCGTCGATGATGTCGTGGTGAACAAGTTGCTCTTTCACGATACCTACACAGCGACCGCCATGACCTTCAAGCAGTAGGTGAACAGCGTAGTTACCCATGCGAGATGCTAGAACGCGGTCAAATGCCGTTGGACGACCACCACGTTGGATGTGACCAAGTACTGTTGCACGAGTTTCACGACCTGTCGCCGCTTCGATGTCACGAGCCAGTTCATTGGCATCCATCATTAGCTCAGTCAACGCGATGATTGCGTGTTTCTTACCTTTTGCAATGCCGTCTTGGATGTTGCTGATCAGCTTGTCTTTGTCTAGGCCAGTTTCTGGAGTGATGATGTACTCACAACCACCCGCGATTGCAGACATCAGAGTTAGGTCACCACAGTGACGACCCATGATTTCTACAATTGAAATACGTTGGTGAGATGAAGAAGTATCACGTAGACGGTCGATCGCATCGATAACTGTGTTTAGTGCACTTAGGTAGCCCACTGTGTAGTCAGTACCAGCGATATCGTTGTCGATTGTGCCTGGTAGACCGATACATGGGTAACCCATTTCAGTCAGTTTCTTCGCACCCATGTACGAACCGTCACCACCGATCACGACTAGTGCATCGATACCATGCTTTTTCAGGTTCTCAATCGCTTTTTCACGCACTTCCACTTCTTTAAATTCAGGGAAACGTGCAGAACCTAGGAACGTACCACCTTTGTTGATCACATCTGAAACGCTAGAACGATCTAGCTTCTCGATGCGGCCTTCGTACAGGCCTAGGTAGCCGTCGTACACACCGAATACTTCCAATCCCTCGGATAGTGCTGTACGTACTACGCCGCGTATCGCCGCGTTCATACCAGGTGCGTCACCGCCACTTGTTAAAACACCGATCTTCTTAATCATGCTCACCCTCGATCTTTGGCAATCAATTATTTAATTTTCTTTTAGGCCCCTTGTTACCAAGCAACCTGCATAATCCAGAACTGTGCGTTATGTTACATTTCCTCTACAGGATTACCAATGAAAACGCACTTTTTTATGTAACTTTTCTACTTATGTAAGAGTATTACAGTTTCTCTATGAAACTTTGTTGATTCACATCAGGATCACGAATCTTAATAAGTATTGATGGAAAGATAGTCAATAAGTGCCTGTTTGTCGTCAGGCACTTATGGATTTTTCGAGCCCTACCAATCTTGCGCTTTTTGCTCTTTCTCTGGCCCAAAAACGACAGACAATGGATCTTGATGGATCAAAACATCCGCATCAGGAAACAAAGCTAAAAGGTTTTCCTCAACTTTATCGGCAATATAGTGCGCTTCGATTAAACGTAAGTTATCGTCTAGCTCCAAGTGCAACTGAATAAAGCGTGTCGGTCCTGACATACGGGTGCGCAGTTGATGAACCCCAAGAACCCCTTTCACATTCAAACATTCATTGCGGATTTGCTCTAATTCGGAATCCGGCAGCTTTCGGTCTAATAACGTCTGAATCGCTTCGCTGACCATTTTGAAGGCGCTGTAAAGAATGAAGACACCAATGCCAATCGCAAACACCGCATCCGCTTGCGTCACGCCAAAGTAGCTGAGTCCCAGAGCCACCATGATCGCAGCGTTCATATACAAATCAGTCTGATAATGCAGAGAATCTGCCGCGATTGCTTGGCTCCCTGTCACGCGTACCACATGTTTTTGGAACATCACCAAGCCAAGTGTGACCACTATCGCAAACAGCGATACATAAACACCGAGCTCCGGCGCATGTAGTGCGTGTGGACGGAAAAATCGGTCAATCCCGTTCAGGATCAAAAATACCGCCGACCCCGAAATAAACATAGCCTGAGCCAAGGCCGCTAAAGACTCAGCTTTACCATGCCCAAACGTATGTTCGCGGTCTGCTGGTTGTAAGGCATAACGGACAACAACGAGATTTACCACCGACGCGGCGATATCCAACATTGAGTCGATCAGTGATGCCAATAGGCTAACTGAGCCGGTTACCCACCATGTGATGACTTTTACAATCAAGAGAAGAGTCGCCACAATAGTTGCAGTCCAAGCTGCGGTCGTCACTAAACGTGCATATTGCTGTTTCATAATCAAAGAGTTAACTCAAACCATACGTTGAGTATATTGAATGCCCATGAAATAACCAGATCAAAAAGAGGCAACCAATGGCTGCCTCTTTATATAACATCAATTCATGACTTAATTATTGCGGTATTTTTCCATGCGCTTATGCATTCTGTCGCCACACTCTTGCATGCGTTCATTTTGCAACTTCACAAACTCTGCTTTTTGTTCTGGCGTTAATACGCTCAGCATTTGGTGCTTTCTTTCTAGCATTTGCACACGGTGCTCAGTTTGGCGTTCAACCATTTCTTTTGCTAATGCGGTCGCTTGCGCTTCATCAAAACTATCCGCTAGTAAGAGTGACTGCATTTTTGCGTGGTGTGCTTGTCGCTCAGCCATACGGGCTTCGCGATTTTCAGAATATTTGCCTTTCATCTGTGCGCGGTTTGCTTCACGGAAAGACTTAAGCTGATCTTTTTGAGCATCCGTCAAATTCAAATCACGCATAATGCCACGGTCCATTCCCATGCCACATTCATCACGCGGGCCTTGATGATGGTTTTTACCACCGTAAGCGAATGCGCTTGCTGCGCCGAGAGTAAGAGGTAGAACAACAGCAGCTAACACAAGTTTTTTTGCAGATTTCATAATTTGATTCCTTACACAGGTGAGTGATTCTTCTGAGCTGTTCTCACAGCGCTTGAGTATAGAATACGACCCACTAGGTAAAGCGACGTATAGGGAGCGTAAAGAATCGTAAAGAGTGATTTTTACCCTCTTCGCAGCACATCATTCCAATGTAATATTAAGCTATCGGTAACTTACTATAGGTGCCCCCATGGCAAACATTCTTTTAATTGATGACGATATCGAGCTAACCAGCTTATTAAAAGAAGTACTCAGTTTCGAAGGATTTGACGTCAGCGAAGCAAATGATGGCGAAGCAGGCTTAGCTGCGGTCAATGATAAGATTGATTTGATTTTGTTGGATGTCATGATGCCGAAGCTAAATGGCATGGAAACCCTTAAACGCTTGCGTGAAAACTGGGAAACTCCTGTCTTGATGCTGACCGCTAAAGGGGAAGAAATTGACCGCGTGATCGGTTTAGAGCTAGGCGCGGATGATTATTTACCGAAACCTTTTAGTGACCGTGAACTGTTAGCACGTATCCGTGCGATCTTACGCCGTACCAGCAGCACACAGAAAAACACCAAAAACAGCGATTGCATTGAGTATCAAGAGCTCCGTCTTTACCCAGGTAAACAAGAAGCATACTGCGATCAACAGTTGCTCGATCTCACAGCAACCGAGTTTGCTCTGTTGACCCACTTTGTGCAAAACCCAGGACAAGTGCTAACTAAAGAAACATTGAGCCTAGATGTGCTTGGTAAACGACTCGCCGCTTTTGATCGCGCGATCGATATGCATGTTTCGAACTTACGTAAAAAATTACCAGATCAGAGCAATGGCAAGCCGCGAATCAAAACCCTGCGTGGTCGTGGCTATATGCTGCTTGAGGAGGATTAATGCGCCTATCACGCATCAAACTGCCAAACATCAATAGCTTGTATGGGCGCATCTTTGCCATTTTTTGGTTCACTATGTTATTGGTGTTGATAGCTGTGCTATCACTGCCACATTTGGACCCTCGCAAAGCTCGCGACATTCCAGAAGAGCACTATAAACGTATGGTAGAAACGCGTGACGCAATCCAACAAAAATACAGTCAGCAAACTGATTTAGGTCGAATACTATTTCGTATCGAGGGTAACCGTCACGGTAAGCATGACCCTCGTCCGCGCGTATTTTTTTCTGACTACAGCGGTAATGTTCTTACGACAGAAAAACGCAGTAACTTCCAATTGCGTGCCATGCAAAACTTTGTCACCAGTATCGAAGATTACAACCAGCCAAAGCAGAAACTGTATGGTCGATACATGATTGCAGGTCCAATCCCAATTACTTTGGCTGGCTCCGATATCTTGATGTATGTGGGCTTCAAGTGGAATGAGCCACCACCACTACTCTTGCGTCTGTTTGATCACCCATTCCAGCTATTGCTCGCGGTCATGCTGGTTAGTACACCACTGCTGTTATGGCTTGCTTGGGCATTGAGTCAGCCAGCGCGTCGTCTTGAAGCCGCCGCTCAACGTGTCGCGAAAGGCGAATTTGTCACAGACCCAAATTTAGAAAAAGGCACAGCAGAGTTTCGTCAGGCTGGCAGCAGCTTCAACCAGATGGTCGAGGCGGTCAATCAGATGATTTCAGGACAGCAACGCCTGCTATCCGACATCTCTCACGAGTTACGCTCACCTTTAACTCGCCTACGTATGGCGAGCGCATTAGCGACGCGTAAGCAGGGTGAAAGCCCAGAACTGACTCGTATCGATACCGAAGCACAGCGCTTGGAACAGATGATCAGCGAATTGCTTGAACTGTCTCGCATGCAGGCGAACAGCCATATGACTCGCGAAACGCAGCCACTAGAAAGTTTGTGGGAAGAGATTATAAAAGATGCGCAGTTTGAAGCTGAGCAAATGGGCAAGCACCTACACTATTCTGAACTGCCAAAACGAAGTATCTCCGGCAATCCTAAATTGCTGATGAGTGCGGTGGAAAACATCGTTCGTAACGCCATTTATTACGGGAAAGATGAGGTGCAAATCGACATCAAGGCCGATGATGATACGCTGCATATCACGGTTGATGACAATGGCGAGGGCGTTCCAGAAGAAGAATTAGCCGCGATTTTTCGCCCGTTTTATCGCGTTTCGACTGCCCGCGATCGCCACTCCGGCGGCACGGGTCTCGGCCTAACCATTACCGAAAGTGCCATCCGCCAGCACAGTGGCACGATCGCAGCAAGTCGAAGTCCGTTAGGCGGATTGCGCGTGAGTATCACCTTACCTATCAATCGTTAACTTCAAGCCGATGGGCTAACAGTAAGCCACACCCTATTTCTAGAGTGAGAGATTCACGGCTTCATCTTCACTTTAGAAATTGGGTGGGAACGCCTTCGAATACCCTTACAAAGATCAAAGTTGATAATAATTATCGTTAGCATTAAAGTGAATTTTCCAATTAAGGAGGATTTACTATGTCACATACATTTCCCGCTCTGCCTTACCCGTACGATTCACTAGAGCCGTACATCGACGCGAAAACCATGGAAGTGCATTACAGCAAACATCACAAGACTTATTTCGATAAGTTCGTAAGTGCCGTTGAAGGGAGCGAGCTCGAAACTCAGTCATTAGACGAGATCTTTGACAATATCTCTAAGCTCAGCCCTGCAGTGCGTAATAATGGCGGCGGCTACTACAACCACATCATTTATTGGAATTGCATGTCTCCAAACGGTGGCGGTGAGCCTCAAGGCGCACTTGCTCAGGCAATTAACGATAAATTTGGTAGCTTTGCGCAATTTAAAGAAGCGTTTGCCCAAGCCGCGATTAATACCTTTGGTTCTGGCTTTGCATGGTTGATCGTAAAAGATGGTGAGATTCACATTACGTCCACCAGCAATCAAGACAACCCTCTGATGGACGTAGTGGATGTACGCGGCGAGCCAATTCTCGCTCTTGACGTGTGGGAGCATGCGTATTACATCAGCTACCAAAACCGTCGCCCAGAATACATTGATGCATGGTGGAACGTCGTTAATTGGCGAGCGGTTGAAGAAAATTACGCTCACGCTCTATTATAAAGAGCATCGATAGTTACGGTATTAGCGTCCGCGCTAATGACTGCTTTCATACCCAGGTCAATCTTGCTGAATCTCGCATATCTTGCTGACTTGGGTATATACTGCCCCTCTATTTGACCAACTCTATTTCAATACCATGTTTGATATCGCTTTATACGAACCAGAAATCGCGCCGAACACCGGCAACATCATTCGACTTTGTGCCAACTGCGGTGCAAACCTTCACTTAATTGAACCTCTGGGTTTCGATCTTGAAGAGAAGAAAGTCCGCCGCGCTGGTTTGGATTACCATGATTTAGCTCGCGTAACGCGTCATAAGAACTATCAAGCATTCTTAGAATATTTAGAGAAAGAGAAACAAGGTAACTACCGATTGTTTGCCTGCACCACCAAAACCACAGGTCACCACGTTGATGCACAATACCAAGCAGGTGACGTATTGATGTTTGGTCCAGAAACTCGTGGCTTGCCTGCTGAAATCATCGATAGCTTGCCAATGGAGCAGCGTATCCGCATTCCAATGATGCCAGATGCGCGCAGCCTAAACCTTTCGAACGCCGTTGCGATCATTGCTTTTGAAGCATGGCGTCAAATGGGGTTTGAAGGCGCGTTGTAAGCCCCACGAATTCCAAACACAAAAAAGGGCGCTCGTGCGCCCTTTTGTTTTCTTTACTCTCTGACTCAATCAGTTGAGCTTGTTGCGATCATCATCGTCTTTACGCTCGTATTCCCCTTCAAAGGTATTACCATCGTCTGACTGGGAATTAAATGGGTCACGGCGGAACGGGTCTTGCTCAAATGGCCCTTGGTTAGAGAAACCACCTTGGAAGCCACCACCATGCATGGTTTTCACCACCATTTTACTCATCAAGTATTTGGCAATCGCGGCGCGTGGCGCAGGAAGCAACACCAGCATACCAAGAGCATCGGTCATAAAGCCCGGTGTTAACAGCAGCACGCCAGCCACCGCTAGCATTACGCCTTCAAAAATTTGCTGGGCTGGAATTTCACCTTGTTCCAGACGCCCCTGCACCGACATCAAAGTTTGGATGCCTTGGCTGCGCACCAACGATGCACCGACAAATGCCGTGATTAATACTAATGCAATAGTCGGCCACAAACCTAAAAAGCCGCCCACCTGAATAAATAAGCCGATTTCAATGATCGGGACAAAAATAAACGCCAATAATAAGATAGGAAACACACGCCCTCCTTTGTTTAATTCAGTGTAATGGTAAAAGCGGACTAAGCTCAAACGAATCGTTGTAAAAAAGCGTGTTCATACTGGTCTCTTCCTACGCAGAAAAAGTGGTAGTGGAGTGTTTCATTCAATTGCATACCGATTTTTTCGTGCTTTTAAAGTGCTAATTTCGAACTCTAAAAACCCATGTTTGTCGAGGAAAATCGAGTACCCATAAAGGGTTATTAATAACCCGTTCATACTTTGCAAATTATTGACTCATGAAAAACGAAAAAGGTGATCTAGTTACTATTTTTATGCGCTAGGTGCAGTATCATGTGCCACATAAGTCAGGACGGATTTTCCAGCCAAAAATTCTGATGAATGGATTCTAGATTGCAGAAATGGCTAATAAATAACTTTATTATCAGAATTATCATCTAAGGATCCTGCTATGGCTACCCTATCTGATGCTCCAAAAACAGCAAACCCAGCCACTCGTATTGAAGAAGATCTATTAGGTCAACGTCATGTCCCTGCAGATGCGTACTACGGTATTCATACGCTACGTGCGATCGAGAACTTCAACATCTCTAATATGACCATCTCTGACGTACCAGAATTTGTACGCGGTATGGTAATGACCAAAAAAGCAGCGGCGTTGGCAAACAAAGAACTTGGTGCGATTCCAAAAGACGTTGCAAACTACATCATCGAAGCGTGTGATTTGATCCTAGAAACTGGCAAGTGCATGGATCAGTTCCCATCAGACGTATTCCAAGGTGGTGCGGGCACTTCAGTGAACATGAACACGAACGAAGTGATCGCAAACGTTGCGCTTGAGCTAATGGGTAAAGAGAAAGGTCAATACGAATTTGTTAACCCAAATGACCACGTAAACAAGAGCCAATCAACCAACTGTGCGTACCCAACGGGTTTCCGTATCGCGGTTTACAACAGCGTACACAAACTAATGGAAGCAATTGAGTACCTAAAAGGCGCATTCGAACTTAAAGCAATTGAGTTTAAAGATGTACTGAAAATGGGTCGTACTCAGCTACAAGACGCGGTACCAATGACTGTAGGTCAAGAGTTCCACGCTTGGGCAGTAACACTAAACGAAGAGATTCGTGCTCTAGATTACACCTCTAAACTACTCCTAGAAATCAACCTAGGCGCAACCGCAATCGGTACAGGTCTAAATACACCGACTGGCTACCAAGCTCTTGCAGTAAAACACCTAGCGGAAGTAACAGGTCTTGACGTTGTTGCGGCAGAAGACCTTATCGAAGCGACTTCTGACTGTGGCGCATACGTAATGACGCACAGTGCACTAAAACGTCTAGCGGTGAAACTATCGAAGATCTGTAACGACCTTCGTCTACTTTCTTCTGGCCCACGCGCTGGTCTAAATGAATTGAACCTACCTGAAATGCAAGCAGGTTCTTCAATCATGCCAGCAAAAGTAAACCCAGTTATCCCAGAAGTAGTAAACCAAGTTTGCTTCAAAGTTCTAGGTAACGACAACACGGTTTCTTTCGCAGCAGAAGGCGGTCAGCTACAGCTAAACGTAATGGAACCAGTTATCGCACAAAGCATGTTTGAGTCTATCTCTCTACTACACAATGCGTGTGTGAACCTACGTGATAAATGTATCGACGGCATCACAGTCAATAAAGAGACTTGTGAAAACTACGTTTACAACTCAATCGGTATCGTCACTTACCTAAACCCATACATCGGCCACCACGAAGGTGACATCGTAGGTAAGATTTGTGCGGAAACCGGTAAGAGTGTTCGCGAAGTTGTGCTAGAGCGCGGTCTGCTAACCGCAGAAGAGCTTGATGAAATCTTGTCAGTAGAAAACTTCATGCATCCAACTTACAAAGCGAAACGCTACGAGTAATAACTAATTCGAAGGGGGCCACTCAGGCCCCTTTTTTAGGCTCTCATACGGTTAACCACATTTTTTATATGCTTTTATTGCCATTAGGCCACTGGGTTCTAATTCTCTGAGCATTTACTCCTGTTCCTGAGTGTTCAAAAAATCAGAATCAAATAAAAACTAAAGAGGTATCAATATGGTCATGGTCGAACTCTTCGTGGTTCTGCTCTTCATCTATTTGGGGGCTAGAATCGGCGGTATCGGCATTGGTTTTGCCGGTGGTGCTGGGGTCATTGCGTTGTCTTTGATCTTGGGCGTACCAACAAGCCAAGCTTACATTCCCGTTGACGTAATTTTGATCATCATGTCTGTCATCACGGCCATCGCAGCAATGCAAGTGGCTGGTGGTTTAGACTGGATGGTGCAAGTTGCTGAAAACTTTTTGCGCAAGCATCCTGAGCGCATCACCTTTTATGCGCCTATCGTAACTTACCTAATGACATTAATGGCGGGTACTGGCCACACGGCATTCTCTACTTTGCCAGTAATTGCAGAAGTCGCGAAAGGTCAAGGTGTGCGCCCTTCTCGTCCTCTGTCTATTGCGGTTGTCGCATCGCAAATCGCGATCACTGCCTCGCCAATCTCAGCGGCTGTTGTAGCGTTTGCGGCAATGCTGCACCCATTTGGCGTTGACTACCTAACACTACTAGCAATCTGTATCCCAACCACGTTCATAGCGTGCATGATCGGTGCGTTCGTGGCGAACTTCATGGGCTGTGAGCTAAAAGACGATGCTGAATACCAAGAGCGTCTAGAAAAAGGCTTAATCAAGCTAAATACAGAAGCAAAACGCGAAATCCTACCAACAGCGAAGAAAGCGACGTTCATCTTCCTAGGCGCAATCGCATTCGTAGTGTGTTACGCAGCAGCAATTTCTGGCTCTGTTGGCCTTATCGAGAACCCTGCTCTAGGTCGTAACGAAGCTATCATGACGGTAATGCTAGCAGCCGCGGCAGCTATCGTAATGAGCTGTAAAATCGACGCTGGCAAAATTCCAGCCGCAGCAACATTCCGCTCTGGTATGACAGCGTGTGTGTGTGTTCTTGGTGTGGCATGGTTAGGTTCTACGTTCGTTAACGCGCACGTTGACGGCATCAAAGAAGTCGCTGGAGCACTACTAGCAGACTACCCATGGATGCTAGCACTTGTTCTATTCTTCGCTTCAATGCTGCTTTACTCGCAAGGTGCAACCACGGTTGCGCTGATGCCAGCAGCACTAGCAATCGGTGTGGCACCACTTACCGCAGTTGCATCTTTCGCAGCAGTAAGTGCGCTATTCGTACTGCCAACTTACCCAACGCTTCTAGCAGCGGTTGAGATGGACGACACGGGTTCAACTCGTATCGGTAAGTACGTATTCAACCACCCATTCTTTGTACCTGGTGTGGTAACCATCGCTTCTGCGGTAGCCCTTGGCTTCGCATTCGGTGGTCTACTGATCTAGTGGAAACAGAGTCTTACTCGGGGAGCTTCGGCTCCCTTTTTTATTGCCTGTCGTCTTGAATTATGCTCAATAAATCTTCATTTTCATGAAACTTATTGACTCGCCTCCGGGTCTGATTGAGTTACACTAACGGCAATTATCTAAGATGAATTGACTCTTTTATGCGCGCATTACTTTCCGTTTTACTCTTAGGGTTCATTACCTTTTCCACTCCGTCTTTAGCTTTATTTGGCAAAGACCAGTTTACCAATAGCCAGAACAACAGTTTTGGTAGCAGCAGCGACAGCTTTGTTCCGGTCGATCAGGCATTTCCGTTTAATTTCTACCAGCAAGACGACAAATTGATGCTCGATTGGCAGGTACGCGATGGTTATTACCTGTATCAAGAGCGTTTATCTGTGTCTGGTGAGAACATCTCACTGGGCGAACTGCAAATGGAAAACGGCACGCCACATAAAGATGAATTCTTTGGTGATGTGCATATCTATACCACACCACTATTTGTCAATATCCCACTGAGTAATTGGCAAGAGGGCGCGCGCGTCCTTGTGCAATATCAAGGCTGTGCGAAAGCGGGCTTCTGCTACCCACCAGAAACACGTGAGATTCCAATCAGCGCGTTTTCTTCATCCAATTCCGACACCGTAGCACCGACTGCCAAGGCACCGGCGACAGAACAAGCACAGCCAGCAACAAAACCAACCACCACTTCAGTACCAGTCAGTGAGCAAGATAGCTTAGCCGCGAATCTAGCCGGCAAGTGGTGGACGCCGCTGTTGTTTTTGGCACTTGGTGTGGGTCTAGCATTTACCCCTTGTGTGCTGCCGATGTACCCAATTTTGACCAGCATCGTGCTTGGTAGCGGCAAACTGAGCCAACGTCGTGCGCTTGGTTTGTCATTTGTTTACGTACAAGGCATGGCGCTGACTTACACACTGCTCGGCCTTGTAGTGGCGTCTGCGGGCATGCAGTTCCAAGCGGCGATGCAACACCCTTATGTGCTGATTGGTTTGAGTGTACTGTTCATTGCATTAGCTATGTCGATGTTTGGTCTGTACTCATTGCAGTTACCAAGCAGCGTGCAAACGTGGCTGAATAACTTAAGTAACAAGCAGCAAGGTGGTAGCAGTGCAGGTGTATTTGCAATGGGGGCAATATCTGGCTTGGTTTGTTCTCCGTGTACTACCGCCCCACTCTCTGGTGCGCTGCTTTACGTCGCACAAAGTGGCGACTTACTCACCGGTGGGGTCGCCCTTTACGCGCTGGCGATGGGCATGGGTATTCCGTTGATCCTTGTAGCGGTATTTGGCAACAAGTTGCTACCAAAAGCCGGCGGTTGGATGGACCGCGTGAAAACGCTGTTCGGCTTTATTCTGCTTGCTGCGCCTATCTTCTTGTTGGAACGCATCATGCCAGAAATGTGGTCAACAATTCTGTGGTCAACACTGGGCATCGCTGCCTTTGGTTGGCTGTATCATGTGAAAAACAGCTTGGAGTTTGGTGGCTGGAAACAAAGCGCCGTTGGCATCATCGCCGTATTGGGTTTGCTCGCGTCAGCACAGCCAGTATTAAATTACTGGTTTGGTAATAACGCAACGCAAGCTCAACAAACTTCCGTAAGCTTTACACGCATTGCCAATGTTGCAGAGTTGGAAGAACAACTAGCGCTAGCCAAAACAGCGGGCAAACCTGTGATGCTCGACTTCTACGCTGACTGGTGTGTGGCGTGTAAAGAGTTTGAGAAGTACACCTTCCATGATCCAAGCGTCGAAGCCAAGCTAAAAGACTTTGTTCTTCTGCAAGCTGATGTAACCAAGAACCAAGTGCAAGATATTGAATTACTCAAACACATGAACGTGCTTGGCTTGCCAACCATCGAGTTCTGGGATGCGAATGGCAAACACGTTTCAAACGCGCGTTTAACCGGTTTTATGCAAGCCGAGCCTTTCTTAGAGCACATCCAACAATTCTGATCACCAGATATTCAAACGCCAGTGATGACCACTGGCGTTTTTTATTACCCAGATTTGAATGAGAAAATTGCGCTTATATGCAATTTTCCTAATAAAAGTCGATTTGGTTCAGACTTTTAGCGAATAAATATTGTCCACTCTCTCAAAGCTGGACAATAATAAATTTAACGAAATAGTCAAAAGTGTTTAACGTCATGGATTCGACCTACACCATCATCATTGCAGATGATCACCCACTCTTCCGTAATGCCTTGTTTCAATCTATCCACATGGCAATCAGTGGGGCAAATTTGCTGGAAGCGGACTCACTCGACGCACTACTGGCTTTGTTAGAGCGAGAAGAAGAGCCAGATTTGGTGCTATTGGATCTCAAAATGCCAGGAGCAAATGGTATGTCTGGCTTGATTCACTTGCGAGCAGAACACCCAGACTTACCAATCGTCGTCGTCTCGGCTAGTGAAGAGCCAGCGATCGTGACACAAGTGAAAAGCCATGGTGCGTTTGGTTTTATTCCGAAATCGAGCGATATGCGCGAATTGGTGAATGCGCTCAATCAAGTGCTCAATGGCGACCCGTATTTTCCTGAAGGGCTGATCACCAATAACGCGGCATGTAATGACTTAGCGGAGAAGATTGCCGCGCTAACGCCACAGCAATATAAGGTGTTGGGGATGTTGTCAGATGGCTTACTGAACAAGCAAATCGCCTACGAATTGAATGTTTCAGAAGCCACCATCAAAGCGCACATGACGGCGATTTTCCGCAAGCTCGGCGTAAAAAACCGCACACAAGCCGTCATCATGCTAACGGAGATGAACGACTAGGTTCACTCCTCGTCAGCGAGCAGGCTTTGCTCGCTTGGCAACCGGATACCTACTTTGGTGACTTGTTGGTCAACGACATCGGCAATGATCCATTGCAAGCCTTGCCACTCGAATTGGTCCCCTAACACTGGTGTACTCCCCAATTGTTCTTCTACAAGGTTTCTCAAGCTTTTATCGAGTGACTCATCGCCCAAGTTCAGGCCATACATCATCGCAATATCGGCAAGGTTCACTTCAATATCTAGGAAGAAATCACCAAAGAATCGTGCCAATGACGCTTTCTCAGGCGCTTCACTGAATAGCAAGCTCAGAGCATCCAAATCCTTTTCTTGCGCCAACACACACAAGGTATCGTCTTCTTCGAGGCGCGTGCTGCCTGACGGATGCAATAACGCCTTATTGCGAAATACTGCGGCGATGCGCGTTCCATCCGGCATCGAAAGACTACGCAATGGTTCACCAATACACCATTTATCCGCTTTAAGTTTATAGATAAACAGCTCCCACTCACTGGTAGGGTAAATCTCCACACCAGTTCGTGAAATTGGCTCAGGTTTAGAAGGCAGCTCTACCTTCGCCAGAGACATCGCTTTAGTCAATGTACCACCTTGCACAATCAAAGAGACCATTACCACGAAAAACGCCAAATTGAAGTACAACTGCGCATCTGGCAATCCTGCCATCATTGGAAATACCGCGAGAATGATTGGGACAGCACCGCGCAAGCCCACCCAAGAAACAAACCACTTTTCACGTGGTGTGAAACTCTTGAATGGCAGTAAACCGATCCAAACCGAGATTGGACGGGCAAATAAAATCATCCCAAAGGCCAACGCCAAACCAGGCAACGCAATAGAAAGCAAGTTGGAAGGCGTAACCAATAAACCAAGCACGAGGAACATACCGATTTGAGCTAGCCACGTCATGCCATCTAGAACATGAAGAATGGAATGGCGGCTACGTGTTGGACGATTACCTAACAGTAAACCAACCAGATAAATTGACAGAATACCGCTGCCACCTAATGCATTAGATAAAGCGAAAATCAGCAAGCCACCACTGACGGTTAAAATCGAATATAAGCCATCCGGCAGTTGATTACGATTGATGACCTTCCACAAAATCCAGCCACCAGCAAAACCGAGTAAAGCACCAATACCAAACTGCTTAAGAAAACTGAGCGCCAAAAAGCCCACACTCAAATCTGCATCTGGGTTCGCTAAAATAGCAATCAGAGTAACAGTCAGAAACACCGCCATAGGGTCATTGGTGCCAGATTCAATTTCTAGCGTTGAGCCAACACGTTCGTTAAGACTACGACCTTTGAGTAGAGAAAAAACCGCGGCGGCATCAGTGGAGCCGACAATCGCACCAACTAATATACCTTGCAGCAAGTCTAAGTCGAATAACCACGTTGCCATCAGCCCGGTCAAAATAGTGGTGATCGCAACCCCAAACGTTGCCAAGGACACCGAAGGCCATAACGCCACCCTAAAGCTGGCAACCCGTGTTCTCATACCACCATCGAGCAAAATGATGGCTAATGCGAGGTTACTGACCAAGTAAGCGATCGAAAAATTATCAAATAAAATACCGCCTAAACCGTCTTCCCCCGCCAGCATTCCAACGGCTAAAAATACCAAAAGAATTGGGATTCCCAACTTAGAGGAAACTGGGCTTAAAAGAACGCTAAGTGCGATTAACAACGCACCTATAAGAAAAAAACTGTTAATGGTGTCTGCGTCCATTCTCACCCTCCCTTAATGAAAAACGATATGCTTGTGATGAGCTAAGGCGACTTCGTTAATAAGTTAATGCCTTAATCTGCCTCCTCCTTAAACCGTCCCAAAGCGCGAGGTTGTACGAGAATGACTCAGTTATATTACTTTATTGTGCGCTAAAACGGTGATTTGGTACGAAAACTTTATGTAAATAAATTACTTGTGAATTTTTCACGCCAATTTTTTCACTGATTGATAAAAAGAAGAACGCAGAATGTTTCTGTTAAGGAGCGCTAAAATCAATGAAGAAAAAATTAATCACGTCTCTTATTCGTGCTTTTTATCATTTCTCTCCTTAGACCTTTGGCTAATTTAACAGCTTTTTAACATTAATAAATAACCCTAACTTCTCTCTAAGCGACCATATCACGGGAGTTTTTTATTTTTTATACCCCGACTAAAGTTGAAAAGAGTTCTTGCCAACACCTTGCTAATGTACATGTTGAAACATTTTTTTAACAACAATACCAATCGTAAGGAGACGGCAATGGCATTTGAAAGCGAAGAAAGAGCCAAAGCCTATTGGGACAAAAACGTGAAGCTCATGATTGGCCTTATGGTCATCTGGTTCGTAGTGTCTTTCGGCTGCGGCATTTTATTTGTCGACGTACTTAATCAATTTCAATTAGGTGGATACAAACTTGGTTTCTGGTTTGCTCAGCAAGGCTCCATCTACACCTTCCTAGGTATTATTTTCTATTACGCATGGAAGATGCGCCAAATCGACCGTGAATTCGGCGTAGATGAGTAAGGAGTAACTCAGATGGATTTGAAAACTATTACCTACTTAGTTGTTGGTGCAACCTTCGTCCTCTACATCGGTATTGCGATCTGGGCGCGTGCGGGGTCAACCAAAGAGTTCTATGTCGCAGGTGGCGGGGTAAACCCAATCGCTAACGGTATGGCAACCGCTGCTGACTGGATGTCGGCGGCATCGTTCATCTCAATGGCGGGCCTAATTGCCTTTATGGGTTACGGCGGCTCCGTATTCCTAATGGGTTGGACTGGCGGTTACGTACTGCTTGCGCTACTACTCGCCCCTTATCTACGTAAGTTTGGTAAGTTTACGGTGCCAGAGTTTGTTGGTGAACGCTTCTACTCGAACACGGCACGTATCGTGGCGGTTATCTGTCTTATCATCGCATCGGTCACTTATGTTATCGGCCAGATGAAAGGCGTTGGCGTTGCCTTCGGTCGCTTCCTAGAAGTTGATTACTCAACAGGCCTACTGATTGGTATGTGTATCGTATTCATGTACGCCGTACTTGGCGGCATGAAAGGCATCACATACACGCAGATTGCTCAATATTGCGTACTCATTCTTGCTTACACTATCCCTGCAATCTTTATCTCTCTGCAACTTACAGGTAACCCGCTACCTCAGATTGGCCTCGGTAGTACCATTCAAGGCACCGATGTTTATCTGCTCGATAGGCTCGACCAAGTGGTGACCGAACTCGGCTTTAGTGAATACACCACACAGGTTCGCGGTAGCACACTAAACATGTTCGTTTACACCATGTCATTGATGATCGGTACTGCAGGTCTACCACACGTTATCATCCGTTTCTTTACAGTACCTAAGGTGCGTGATGCGCGTACTTCTGCAGGCTGGGCACTTGTGTTCATCGCTATTCTATACACAACGGCGCCAGCAGTATCAGCAATGGCACGTCTAAACCTAATGGATACCGTTAACCCAGCTCCGGGCCAACACCTTGCGTATGATGAGCGCCCTGATTGGTTCAAAAACTGGGAAACAACAGGTCTATTAGGCTTTGATGATAAGAATGGCGATGGCCTGATCGAGTACACCTCAAACCCTGACACCAATGAATTGCGAGTTGACCGTGACATCATGGTACTAGCAAACCCAGAAATCGCTAAGCTACCAAACTGGGTCATTGCCCTCGTTGCCGCTGGTGGTCTCGCTGCAGCACTATCCACAGCTGCGGGTCTGTTGCTCGCTATTTCGTCGGCGATTTCCCATGACTTAATTAAAGGGGTTATAAATCCGAACATATCCGAGAAGAAGGAGCTGCTTGCCAGCCGAATCTCGATGGCGGTAGCAATCGCAGCCGCAGGCTATCTCGGATTGAATCCTCCAGGCTTTGCAGCTGGTACGGTGGCGCTCGCCTTTGGTCTTGCTGCATCATCCATCTTCCCTGCGTTGATGATGGGTATCTTCAGCAAAGGCATCAATAAAGAAGGCGCAATCGCCGGTATGATTGCCGGTATCAGTATCACACTGTTCTACGTATTCCAGCACAAAGGCATCCTATTCGTTGCTGACTGGAAATATCTAGAAAGCTGGGGAACCAACTGGTTCCTAGGTATTGAGCCAAACGCGTTTGGTGCTATCGGCGCCCTATTTAACTTCATCGTGGCATTCGCGGTATCGAAAGTTACGGCGGAAACACCTCAAGAAGTTAAAGATCTTGTTGAACACGTTCGTGTCCCTGTTGGTGCAGGCGATGCCGTGGACCACTAAAATCTAACGCAAGCCACAAAAGCCCCACTTGGGGCTTTTTTATTCACCTAACTTATTCTAATAATTAGATTCCCTGAGCCGTAGCAAGGAAGCACACGAATGGCATTGGTTATACGTTCGGGGAACGCAGAAACAATCGTTTAGAACAAGGCAAAGATTGCAGCAAGCTAGTTGCTCTACCTTCAAAATCATTAACGAAGTTATTAGTGATTTTAGCCAGTTAAAATGAACAGATAATTGATGGAATTAGTATTTTATGTTCAAAAACAAGCACTTCATTATCGCTCTGCTGATTGCGCCGATTCTTTCTTTGATCGCCTACTTCGGCACCGATATGGCACTCAGCGAGAAACCCCACGCGGCACAAGAAGGGGAAACTTACAAACTCGCGAGTAAGTCTAACTGTCGTTACACCAGTGGACTGTGTGACATGGAAAATGGCGACTTTAAAGTGAAGTTTCGCTCAGAACAGCTCACGAAAAATGGCTTAGAATTGTCACTCAATGCCGCCTATCCACTCGAAGGAGTCAAAGTTTCGATCGTTAATGACGAAGAGAAAAATGCTCAGCCGATTGATATGAAGCCCGCCGATCAGGCTGGAAAAAGTTGGTACATTACCTTACCAAGACCAGCATCCGCAGAAAGTTGGTTAAGAGTCGTCATTCAATCTGGAGGCACACTTTATTACGGCGAAACACAAACCGCGTTTGTGAAGTACGAAACCTTATTTACAGAGTAATGGCCACAGATAAAGACACCGATATCCAAAACGTCGATACCTCATTGTCACCTCAGGACTAAATAATTCCCTCTCTGCCGACGATTTTACGTCGGCTTTTGTTTCCGTAAGTCTTTCTTCAACAACCTCTTACTCTAAAAAGGGTTGCCAACCCATCACTTAATTGATAATAATTATCATTACATTAAGCGAGAGGTGGTTATGGACAACAAACGGGACATCTTCAACGCATTTTTTAAAGCACAAGATAGATTCCTTCTCGCCGCACCACACGGCTTTGAGCCAGACGTAATTCATGACTATATTCATTGGGGAATGGTGTTGTCTTCCTGCTATGAACACGGTGCCGATGAAGAAAATCTATTGTTGTGTGAGCTGTTTTTGCGTCAGGTTTATTTCCATCTACTAGACGCAATTCAAGACTCCACTCGCAGTCGCATCTTCCGTCGTGTCTGTCTCAATTCTATCCATACGCCATTATTCTGTCTCAAACGCTATTACTATCAGTTTGAACAAGGCGACGTGAAATTTCTCGCATTACAACAACAATTACGCCTGATTCAAATCTCACTCGATTAACCAAAAGGATCCCTACCATGAGCACCGAATTCCGCATAGAAACTGACAGTATGGGCGAAGTGAAAGTCCCAGCAGATGCACTCTACCAAGCCCAAACTCAGCGCGCCGTCGATAACTTCTCATTCAGTCAACATAAGATGCCATCTGGCTTCATCCAAGCGTTGGCACACATCAAGCAGACTGCGGCACTCACCAACGCACAATTGGGGCTGCTTGAAGGTGATATCGCTAATGCGATTGCTGACGCAGCTCAGGCGATTATCGAGGGCAATCATATTGAGCAGTTCCCAATTGACGTATTTCAAACCGGATCAGGCACCAGCTCAAATATGAATGCGAATGAAGTGATTGCAACACTGGCCTCCCAGCATCTAGGCGGTACCGTCAGTCCTAATGATCACGTCAACATGGGACAAAGCAGCAACGATGTGGTGCCAACCGCAATTCAAGTTAGCGCAGCATTAGCCATTGAAAAACAGCTCTTTCCGGCCCTGTCACACCTCAGCCAAGCACTACAGTCTAAGCAGCAAGCACTGAAAGATGTTGTAAAAACCGGGCGCACTCACTTAATGGACGCGATGCCCATTACCTTTGCTCAAGAGCTTGGCGGTTGGCAGTTCCAAATCGACCGTGCTAAGCAAGCGATTGAGCAAGCACTGCCAGCGGTAAAAGCCTTAGCCCAAGGTGGTACGGCGGTTGGAACGGGGATCAATGCCGATCCACGCTTTGCGGACTTATTCGCTAGCAACCTGACACAATCGACTCGTATTCAGTTCACAGCCAGTGATAATTTCTTTTTCAATTTAAGCAGCCAAGATGCGATCGTCGCCCTATCGGGACAGCTCAAAACAGCAGCAGTTGCGATCATGAAGATCGCAAACGATCTTCGCTGGATGAACTCAGGCCCATTGGCTGGTTTAGGTGAGATTGAATTACAAGGCTTGCAACCGGGTTCTTCCATCATGCCTGGCAAAGTAAATCCTGTGATCCCAGAAGCCGCAGCTATGGCATCAGCGCAAGTCATTGGTAATGACACCACTATTACCGTCGCGGGCCAAGCAGGTAACTTCCAACTAAACGTCATGCTACCTGTCATTGCTCATAATATATTGGAGAGCATCGAGTTGCTCGCTAACAGCGCAACCGCTTTAGCCGATAAAGCCATTGCAACATTCGAAGTTCGTCAAGATAACTTGGATGTAGCGCTCGCCAAAAACCCAATTTTGGTCACGGCCCTCAACCCGGTCATTGGCTACCTGAAAGCGGCAGAAATCGCGAAGAAAGCCTATAAGCAGGGTCGTGCGATTATTGATGTCGCGGAAGAAGAAACCGATTTAGATAGAGCCACGTTAGAACGATTGCTTAATCCCGCAAAACTCACCCAAGGTGGTGTTGCGGAATAAGCGGCAAACTCAGCCTACAAACTAAAATAAGATTACAAACAAAGAGACCTCCATTCGGAGGTCTCTTTTATAGCAACGCTAAAACACTCTAAATCTATGCGACGCGGTTGAGCACCGAACGCAATTTAAGCGGCTTAACTGGCTTCGCAATAAAGCTGAACCCATTTGCCTTGATGCCATCAAGCATATCATCGGTGCGATCCGCGCTGATGATGACACCTTCAAAGCAGCTGCCTAGTCTCAAGCGACATTGTTGTAGCACTTCCAAGCCAGTACGACCATCATCAAGTCGGTAATCGGAAAAAATCACGTCCGGCATCCAACCATCCTCAAGCGCTTGTAGACTTTCGACCAAATCTGTCGCCACTCGCGTATCGCAGCCCCATCGAGACAGTAAGTTTTCCATACCGACTAAAATATCGGGCTCATTATCCACACATAGAATTCTTAGATGACCAAGTTCAGATTGCTTACTCATTGCCACGTGAACTGGATGAGGCTGAACATGATCAGCTTTATCTAGGGTGATGGAAAAAACACTGCCTTTTCCAACCCAAGAGCGCATCGAAATTTCATGCCCAAGTACCTGAGCAATTCCCTTGGAAATCGCCAAACCAAGCCCGAGACCTTGGTCGGAACGAACTTGAGTTCCGCGATTAAACTCTTCAAAGATCTCTTGCTGCTTCTCTTCTTCAATACCTACACCGTTGTCCCACACATCAATACGCACTCGCCCTTTTACCCGGCGAACACCGAGCGCCACTTTGCCATTCGGGTTATAACGAAACGCATTGGTCAGGAAGTTTTGCACCACACGGCGCAGCAGTTTGGGATCCGATTTCACCATGAGTGAGGATGGAATCATGGTGAATGCTATGCCTTGTTGCTTGGCTAATGCGCTGAACTCCGCATTCAAATTCGACAACACATCGTTTAACGCAAAACCGTGCACATTGACTTCCAGCTTGCCCGACTCCAAGCGCGAAATATCCAGCAAATCTCCTATCAGGTCTTCGGCCGCCTCTAAAGCACTCTCAATGTGTGCCGACAGCTTTTTAGCTTCGCTGTCTTTGGCTACTTCCGACAATGAAGAAGCGAACAGGCGCGCAGCGTTGAGTGGCTGCATCAAGTCATGGCTTACTGCCGCCAAGAACCGTGATTTGGACTTCGATTCCAAATCGGAGCGTTGCGTCGCTGCCACCAGCTGCTTGTTAAGTTGTTCTAATTCCCGAGTCCGCAGACGCACCCTTTCTTCCAATGTCTCGTTGGCGTCTTTCAGCGCTTGCTCTGCATCACGGAATACGGTGATGTCGGTAAAGCTCATCACAAAGCCACCACCTGGCATTGGGTTACCTTGTACCTCAATCACGCGACCATCAGGACGAACCCGAGAAGAGGTGTGCCGAGTCCCTTGCTCAAGGTGATAAACGCGACGACGGACGTGGTCATCAGGATCGCCTGGTCCACATAAACCTTGCTCTGCATTGTGCCGAATCACATCCGCAATCGGTCGCCCAACTTGGATCAAGCCTGGCGGAAATTCAAAGAGTTCTAAGTAGCGTTGGTTCCAAGCCACCAAGCGTAATTGCTTATCGACCACCGCAATGCCTTGGCCGATATGTTCAATCGCCCCCTGAAGTAGGCCTCGGCTAAAATCGTACAGTTCAGAGGCTTCATCGACGATAGTCGCCACCTCTTCAAGCTGCATGTTTCTTCCTTGCAGGGCAGAAGTAAGTACTAACTTAGCAGAAGAAGCACCGAATACCCCGGCTAATACACGTTCGGTATGTCGAATCAGAGAAGATGGCGCTTGCTGATTCGGCATTAGCTCTTCTCGTTGCTGGCTCCAATACGCTTGAAAAGCCGCTTTTACTCGCGTTCGCCCAACAAACCTAGACGCTAGCATTTCTAGTTCAGCAACCGTAACACGACTCTGGTATAGGCTCATGTTTTCGCTTTCAGGCAGTGGCGTACCAACGAATGACGCCGATTGTAAGCGCTCACTTAGGCTTGGTCGTGTAGTCATAGAAACCACGACAAAACACACTGCATTGGCGACCACGCTGAGGATCATCCCCCAATCTGAAATCGCAATGTCAAAGCCAGCCAATACCTCTGGTGGGGTGATCAACCAAATCAAAAAGTTGTTACTGGCATTCCCGGCAAGCATGTCCGTTTGGCTCATTAACGTAATCAGCCAAATGGTAAAGCCTACGGCCAAGCCAACATACACACCTTTCTTATTCCCTTGACGCCAGTACATACCGCCCACCAGCGCAGGCGCGAATTGCGTGATCGCCGCAAATGAGAGAAAGCCGATCGCTGAAAGTGAGTGAATGGTATCTAACGCTTGATAAAAACCCCAAGCGCCAATTAGTAGGACTAAAATCAGACCACGGCGGATCCGCAGTAATAATTCAGAGAAGTGATGATGGTTACGCTGCGTCAATCGCATGCGACGCAACAGTAGTGGCATAACCAAGTCGTTCGATACCATGATCGCTAAGGCAATCGTCGACACGATAACCATGCCACTGGCCGCCGAAGTGCCGCCTAAAAATGCAAGCAAAGCGATTTCACTCGCCCCTACCGACATCGGCACACTGATCACATAAGTATCAGGCGAAGCACCACTCAACAAACCTTGCCCTACCCACGCAATAGGTAAAACAAAAATCCCCATCAAGATCAGATAAATGGGAAACAACCAACGAGCAACATGCAAATCTTGCGCGCGTTCGTTCTCCACCACCATCGTATGGAATTGTCGTGGAAGACACACAATCGCCAGCATCGTGAGTACGGTATGAATCAATATGGTCGGGATGTTTGGTGACTGATACGTCTGTGCGGCAACATCAACTAAGCTCAAATTCTCGGTGTTCATCGCCAACCAAACAATGAATACACCGACTACTAAAAACGCCAACAGTTTGATAATCGATTCGAAGGCAATCGCCATCATCATCCCACGATGGTGTTCCGTGTTATCAATGTGCCGGGTACCAAATAGCATGGTAAAAATTGCCAGTGCGACCACGACAAACCACGACACGCTATCGTTTTGATAACCAAAATCGGTAGCCAGTTCTGGGGCAATGATTTCTAGCCCCATGGTGATACCACGCAACTGTAAAGCGATGTACGGCAAAATTCCCGCAACCGCAATGAGTGTAACGACTACGGCCAAACCTTGAGATTTGCCGTAACGAGCTCCGATAAAATCAGCAATCGACGTGATGTGCTCCCGTTTAGCAATCAAAATAAGCCGAGCTAAAACGCGCCATCCGATGGTAAACACTAAAATGGGGGCAATATAGATGGGCAAGAAAGACCAAGGGTTACTGCTGGCCTGCCCGACCGTGCCGTAGAAGGTCCACGATGTACAGTACACCGCAATGGAAAGGCTATAAATCCACGGCCGCCAGCGTGCTAACCACCTTTTCTGAATGTCGCCGTACCACGCGATGATAAATAAGGCTCCCAAATACGCCAAAGAAACGGGAACCACCAGCCATCCTTGCATCCGATATCCTTTCTTGCCTTTCTTGCCGTTTTAAAGCAAGAGAATAAAAAAACCTCTCCATTAGGGAGAGGTTTCATTTAACACTGCTTTCACAACGGAGACAAAGCTTAGTTTTTAACCTTTGTCACAGAAGTCTAATTCTGTGTTTCCAGTGACTTGTCTGATACATCGACCACATGATGTGGCTCTTGTGGTTCGAGCTTGATGAACAATGCCAATAAACCCATTGCGGCCATGCCCCAGAACACAAGTGGTCCCCAGTGCTCATAACCCCAACCGCTCAACACGGTCATCAGTGCGATGAATGCGCCTAGAGGAATCGCGTTATACAATGCTTGCAGCGCCACTATCTTATTCTCTTCCGAGTTTTGGATATATTGAATCGCAGCAATGTGTGCCGTTGCGAATGTCACGCCATGCAATAATTGAACAATCACCAAAGCAACAATCGACGTTGTCGATGCCGTAATGCCCCAACGCATCATCACACCAACGGCAGCAACAACAAATAACGCGCGCATTGACCAACCGACAAATAAACGCTTGCTCAGCGCAAACACTGCCACTTCGGCTGCAACACCCAAGCTCCACAGATAGCCAATCACATCTTCCGAATGACCTGCGGCTTTCCAGTGAATAGCGCTAAAACCGTAGTAAGCCGCATGACTGCCCTGAATTAATGACACCAACACTAAGAATTTAAGTATCGGCTTGTCAGTCAAAAGAGCACTCAGTTTTGGACGCTCCGCGCTTTGCCCACCAAGCGTAACGGGCATCGGGTTAGTCATACGCATTGAAAATAGCAACGAAACTAATACCCCGGCCATCGCCGTGTACAAGATCATATCAGAGCCAAATTCAGCCACCAGATAACCCACGGCCGTCGAACCCGCGATAAAGGCGATCGAGCCCCATAAGCGCGTACGGCCATAATCGAGCATTTTCAGACGAGCGTAGTAGTTTGCCATCGCATCCGATAATGGAACAATCGGTCCACAACAGAGGTTAAATAGCACCGTCGCTAACGCCATTAACCAAAAACTGCCACCTGTAAAAAAGTGAAATCCAACAAAAAGGAGGGCAGCGAAACTCAACCAACGTAAAGCAGGCATAAGGTGTTCAACTTTGTGCACTCGTGGGGTGATCACGATATTGGCGACACAACGTGTCGCAAGACCTAACCCAACTAGCAAACCGATGTCGGTCGAAGAGACACCTTGCTCCTTAAACCAAAGTGACCAAAATGGCAGATATACGCCATACGCAAAGAAGAATCCGAGAAAGTACTGGGAAATCCAGCCATACGGAGAAGGTTTCAACATTACTAATATCCTAAAACGGGAACATCAACGTTCGAACCGGGAATTATGGATCGCTATGCGTATTATAAAAAGGGAAGAATAGGCAACTTATCGTTTCCTCGATGGAATACTAACTTTGCGACATTGGCCATCCTAAAGCGAAATCATCGTGATTTAGACCAAAGTCGTCTGGCTTCCGGTAGGAAATTTGTCAGACTTAGAGAGTGTTCCTTCCATCATTGGGTGTTCTCATGCCTGACAAATTTAACATGCAATCTCCACCGTTCGACCGCTTAACCGAAGCACAACAGACACGACTGCGCTCGTCTCTGGACGTTGCCTACTATCGAGCTCGAGATGTAATTTTATCTTGCGGACAGAAGAACCCTCACTTGCATATTCTGATCAAAGGCGCGGTAGAAGAGCGCTCCCAAGATCAGCAGGAAGTGTTCGCGCATTATGCCAACGACGATATGTTTGATGTGCGCTCGTTACTTGAAGACAACGTACGTCATCAATACATCGCACTTGAAGACACGCTCTCCTATCTGCTACCGAAAGACGTCTTTCTGGCGCTTTACAACGAGAATGGTCAGTTTGCGGCCTATTTCGATAACAATTTATCAAAGCGACAAGAACTCATCGAAGCCGCTCACCAACAACAAAACTTGGCAGAGTTTATCCTCACCAAAGTTGACCGCAGCATTTATCACCCACCGATGATCCTTGAGCCAAATACGCCGATTAACGAGGTGACGCACACCCTAAAAGCAAATGGGATCGATGCAGCACTTGTCAAACTCAATGATGACGATCCGCGATTAGAAAAATGGCCCTCGTCTCATCCATACGCCATCGTGACGCGAACCAACATGCTGCACTCCGTGATGTTAGATGGCAGCGCACTCAATACCCCTGTTGGTGATATCGCCACCTTTCCTGTCTATCACGTTGATGATGGTGATTTTTTATTCAACGCCATGATCACCATGACCCGAAATCGAATGAAACGTCTCATGGTATGTGATGGCAACCAAGCCGTCGGCATGCTGGATATGACCCAAATTCTCAGCGCGTTCTCCACCCACTCTCACGTGTTAACGCTCAGTATTGCCAGAGCAAGCAGTGTGGAAGAGCTCGCATTAGCCTCAAACCGCCAACGTCAATTGGTCGAGAGCTTATTGAGAAACGGCATCCGCACTCGCTTTATCATGGAGCTGATTTCCGCCGTGAACGAGCAAATTATCGAAAAAGCGTTCGAGTTAGTGGTTCCACCAGCCTTGCACGATCATTGCTGCTTAATCGTGCTCGGCTCAGAAGGTCGAGGAGAACAAATTCTCAAGACAGACCAAGACAATGCTCTAATTATTCAAGATGGTTTGGAATGGCCTCATTGCGAACAAGTGATGCAATCCTTCACGCACACTCTACAACAGCTCGGTTATCCACTTTGCCCGGGTAAAGTCATGGTCAACAACCCGAAATGGGTCAAAACGCAGCAAGAGTGGATAAACACCTTAGACCGCTGGATAGCCAAAGCCGAACCACAACAAATCATGGACTTAGCCATTTTCAGTGACGCCCATGCTGTTGCGGGAAATCGCGAACTGCTGGCTCCAATCGCGACCCACCTTCGCGACACAATGAAAGATCGCATGTTGATACTGTCTGATTTTACTCGCCCTGCCTTGCAGTTTTCTGTGCCCCTAACTCTCTTTGGCAACGTAAAAAGTGCTAAGGACGGGTTAGATATTAAACGCGGCGGCATTTTCCCAATTGTGCACGGCATTCGCACCTTGTCTTTGGAATATGCCATTGAGGAGAAGAACACGTTTGAGCGCATTGAAGCACTTCGGAAAAAACGCATCTTAGAGCCTGAAACGGCAGATAACCTCAACGAAGCACTGAAATTGTTCTTTAAGGTTCGCCTTAATCAACAACTCAAAAAGCAAGAAGCATTGAATAACATTGATATTAAACAACTGGATAGAACCGAGCGTGATTTACTTCGCCACAGCTTACATGTAGTGAAAAAATTTAAGCAATTTTTAGGCTTCCACTATCAAATTCGTGATTAACCATGATTTTCATAAATCATACAGAGGCGTAGGCAATGAACTGGTTACAACGCAAATACTGGCACTACAAACTGAAAGGCTCTCCTTATCAGTCGCTTTTTTGCACGCCCGATAAAACAGAATACGTTTCGCTCGACTGCGAAACCACCAGCCTTGATCCAAATCGCGCCGAGTTGGTGACCATTGCGGCCACGAAGATCATCGACAACCGCATCATCACTAGCCAGCCATTTGAAGTCCGCTTACGCGCGCCGCAATCGCTCGATTCTGGCTCAGTCAAAATTCATCGAATTCGCCACCAAGACTTAGTCGACGGGATTAGCGAAAAAGAGGCGCTGCTCGAGTTGCTCGACTTCATCGGCAACCGACCACTTGTCGGTTATCACATTCGTTACGATAAAAAGATTTTAGACCTTGCTTGTCTGAGGCAACTTGGCTTCCCACTTCCTAACCCGCTCATCGAGGTCAGTCAGATTTATCACGACAAGCTGGAAAGACATTTGCCGAATGCCTATTTCGACTTAAGTCTGGATGCCATTTGTAAACACCTCGAACTTCCTACCCAAGATAAACACGACGCTTTACAAGATGCGATTTCTGCCGCTTTAGTCTTTGTTCGCTTAACGAAAGGCGATTTGCCCAACCTAACCGCGCCGTATACATAAAAATCAGTTGACCTAGCTCCCAGAAATACTTTTGTTTCAGCGATTTCACGGCGCTTCCTTCACTCTCATCCTAAAGTCTAATTGTGGAAATACGCGCAGTGACTGACAGTTATAAGCACAACGTCGTCATTACCACGACCAAGTTATTTAGAACCAAAAAACAGCCCTACAAAAACATATTCAAAATCTTATCTAGATTGGTGTAAGGCCGAGAAATAAGGCACAAGGAGAGAAGCCATGAGCGAAGCCCACGTTTATCCGGTAAAAGAAAATATTAAAACTCATACACACGCGGATAATGATACTTACTTAGCCATGTATCAGCAGTCGGTAACCGATCCAGAGGGCTTCTGGAACGAGCACGGCAAAATCGTTGATTGGATCAAACCTTTCACCAAAGTAAAAAGCACCTCTTTCGATACTGGTCATGTCGACATTCGTTGGTTTGAAGATGGCACGCTGAACGTCTCGGCTAACTGTATTGACCGTCATCTCGCAGAACACGGGGATGACGTCGCAATCATCTGGGAAGGCGATGATCCAGCCGACGACAAAACACTCACTTTCAACGAACTGCACAAAGAAGTATGTAAGTTCTCCAACGCATTGAAAGAGCAAGGCGTACGTAAAGGCGACGTGGTGTGTTTATACATGCCAATGGTGCCAGAAGCCGCAGTGGCTATGCTCGCTTGTACCCGTATTGGTGCGGTTCACACCGTAGTATTTGGCGGTTTCTCACCAGAAGCACTCTCTGGCCGTATCATCGACTCTGACGCGAAAGTCGTGATCACCGCTGATGAAGGCGTACGCGGCGGGCGTGCCGTTCCTCTGAAAAAGAACGTGGACGAAGCACTAACTAACCCAGACGTAAAAACCATCAATAAAGTGTTGGTGCTTAAACGCACAGGTGGTGATGTCGAATGGCATGAACACCGTGATGTTTGGTGGCACGAAGCAACAGCTAACGTTTCTGACGTTTGCCCACCAGAAGAGATGAAAGCCGAAGATCCGCTCTTCATCCTTTACACTTCAGGTTCAACAGGCAAACCTAAAGGTGTACTACACACTACTGGTGGTTACCTCGTCTACGCGGCGATGACCTTCAAATATGTGTTCGATTACCAACCAGGCGAAACCTTCTGGTGTACCGCGGACGTGGGTTGGATTACCGGTCACACTTACCTAATCTACGGTCCACTTGCAAATGGGGCGAAGACCATCTTATTCGAAGGTGTACCAAACTACCCAAGCACAAGCCGAATGAGTGAAGTGGTTGATAAACACCAAGTCAACATTCTATACACCGCCCCAACCGCGATTCGTGCGCTAATGGCAAAAGGTGATGAAGCGGTTGCAGGCACATCTCGTTCAAGCCTGCGCATCATGGGCTCAGTGGGCGAACCAATCAACCCAGAGGCGTGGGAGTGGTACTACAAAACGATTGGTAACGAGAACTCACCTATCGTCGATACTTGGTGGCAAACGGAAACTGGCGGCATCTTGATTGCGCCACTACCAGGGGCAACCGATCTAAAACCAGGCTCTGCGACTCGCCCATTCTTCGGCGTCCAGCCTGCTCTTGTCGATAACATGGGCAACATTCTTGAAGATACCGTTGCTGAAGGTAACTTGGTTATCCTTGATTCTTGGCCAGGCCAGATGCGCACGGTTTACGGCGACCATGAGCGCTTTGAACAGACCTACTTCTCAACCTTTAAGGGGATGTACTTCACCAGTGATGGTGCGCGTCGTGACGAAGACGGCTACTACTGGATCACAGGCCGTGTTGATGACGTACTAAACGTGTCGGGTCACCGTATGGGTACCGCTGAAATTGAATCAGCGCTAGTGGCGCACCACAAGATTGCAGAAGCGGCGATTGTTGGTATTCCACATGACATCAAAGGCCAAGCTATCTACGCTTACATTACATTGAACGATGGTGAATTCCCGTCAGCTGAGCTGCACAAAGAAGTTAAAGATTGGGTGCGTAAAGAGATTGGTCCAATCGCGACACCAGATGTACTGCACTGGACAGACTCCTTACCGAAGACTCGCTCTGGTAAGATAATGCGTCGAATCCTGCGTAAGATTGCAACGGGCGATACAAGCAACCTCGGAGACACGTCAACGCTTGCCGATCCAAGCGTGGTAGACAAACTTATCGCAGAGAAAGCAGAATTGGCATAAATTCAACCAACTGTTTTAAAAGCACTTTAAAAACCGCCATCACTCATGGCGGTTTTTTGCTTTTGCGCACAAATTAGCCACATAAAGAACATGGCAATTATGTTGTTTTTGTTAACTTGGTTACAGAAACGAAGGTGGCTATTAGGAGATTAGACCAGTAAATTGCTGCTAATTGCTATGAATTAGCTATAATCTTGGTCGATTTTTTAAAATTTGCTCGGTTTTAACAAAAAAATCGTGCTGAACTATCGTATATTTGGGAATATAAACGTTCCACTCACGATAAGGGAAGATAGCAACATAATGTCTGCAAAGTCACGGATTCTTGTTCTAAACGGACCAAATCTTAACCTATTGGGTCTGCGCGAACCGACACACTATGGTCACAGCACCTTAGCACAAGTTGTGGATGCTCTTACGAAGCAAGCTCATAACGCTGGGGTGGAACTGGAACACCTACAATCAAATCGTGAGTACGAACTGATTGAAGCCATTCATGCTGCTTATGGCAAGATTGACTTCATTATCATCAATCCAGCGGCTTTCACTCATACCAGTGTGGCACTGCGAGATGCATTACTTGGCGTCGCCATCCCATTTATTGAGGTGCACTTATCAAATGTGCACGCACGTGAACCATTTCGTCATCACTCTTATCTGTCAGATAAAGCAGAAGGCGTGATTTGCGGTCTAGGCGCACAAGGTTATGAATTCGCTCTGTCTGCCGCGATTAATAAGCTACAGGCAAAGTAACCCTAACACTCTGCAACCCCACGAGGGTTGTCTTAATCACAAGATAAAAGAGAAAGAAAAGATGGATATTCGTAAAATCAAGAAGCTAATTGAGTTAGTTGAAGAGTCTGGCATTGCTGAGCTAGAGATTTCTGAAGGTGAAGAGTCTGTACGCATCAGTCGTCACGGCACTGCAGCCCCTCAAGCACCAGTTCACTACGCAGCAGCTCCAGTAGCGGCACCTGCTCCAGCAGCAGCGGCACCAGTAGCAGAAGCGCCAGCAGCAGAAGCTCCAGCAGCTGCAACGCCTGCAGGTCACCAAGTTCTTTCTCCAATGGTTGGTACTTTCTACCGTTCTCCAAGCCCAGACTCTAAAGCATTCGTAGAAGTGGGTCAGAAAGTAAATGCTGGCGATACGCTATGTATTGTTGAAGCAATGAAAATGATGAACCAAATCGAAGCGGACAAATCTGGCGTTGTTACAGCGATCCTAGCTGAAGACGGCCAACCAGTTGAATTCGACCAACCTCTTGTTGTAATCGAATAAGCGGGGCTTGCCTTATGCTAGACAAAGTAGTCATCGCGAACCGAGGTGAAATTGCACTTCGTATTCTTCGCGCTTGTAAAGAATTAGGTATTAAGACCGTCGCTGTTCACTCGACAGCTGACCGCGATCTTAAGCACGTACTACTCGCAGACGAAACCGTGTGTATCGGCCCTGCTCGTGGTATCGACAGCTACCTAAATATCCCACGAATTATTTCTGCAGCAGAAGTAACAGGGGCCGTTGCCATTCACCCTGGTTACGGCTTCTTGTCAGAAAACGCAGACTTCGCTGAGCAAGTTGAGCGCAGTGGTTTCATCTTCGTTGGTCCAAAAGCAGACACTATCCGCCTGATGGGTGACAAAGTGTCGGCTATCAACGCAATGAAGAAAGCTGGCGTTCCTTGTGTACCTGGCTCTGACGGTCCTCTGGACAACGACGAAGAGAAAAACAAGGCGTTTGCTAAACGCATTGGTTATCCAGTCATCATCAAAGCGTCTGGTGGCGGCGGTGGCCGTGGTATGCGTGTCGTTCGCGCAGAAAAAGACCTAATTCAAGCGATTGCAATGACGCGTGCTGAAGCAAAAGCAGCGTTCAACAACGACATGGTTTACATGGAGAAATTCCTAGAAAACCCTCGTCACGTTGAAGTGCAAGTTATCGCTGACGGTCAAGGCGGCGCAATCCACCTTGGTGAGCGTGATTGTTCAATGCAACGTCGTCACCAAAAAGTAGTGGAAGAGGCGCCAGCACCAGGTATCACTGAAGAGATGCGTAAGTACATCGGTGAACGTTGTACTCGTGCATGTATCGAAATTGGTTACCGCGGCGCAGGTACGTTCGAATTCCTATACGAGAACGGTGAATTCTACTTCATCGAAATGAACACTCGTATTCAGGTAGAACACCCAGTAACAGAAATGGTTACCGGCATCGACCTAATCAAAGAACAGCTTCGCGTTGCAGCGGGTCAACCTCTGTCATTCACTCAAGATGACATTAAGATCCGTGGCCATGCGATTGAGTGCCGTATCAACGCAGAAGACCCAGAACGCTTCCTACCATCTCCAGGTAAGATCGAGCGTTTCCACGCGCCTGGCGGTATGGGTGTGCGTTGGGAATCACACATCTATTCTGGTTACACAGTACCACCTCATTACGATTCAATGATTGGTAAGCTAATCACGTACGGTGAAAACCGTGATGTGGCGATTGCGCGCATGAAGAATGCTCTGGGTGAGATGATCATCGAAGGCATCAAAACCAACGTGCCACTGCAATTCTCCATTATGAATGACGAAAACTTCCAGCATGGTGGTGCAAACATCCACTACCTAGAGAAGAAGCTCGGCTTACAATAAGCCTTAGCTAACGTCTTAAAAAATGCCCACACCCGTGGGCATTTTTGTTTTGTATGTACTCTAAGCATTCAACAAATACGTAGGCTTATTTGGGTATATACTCAAACAAATCGTAGAGTTCTGGTAAACTCTGCGCCATTTCATTCACTTTAAGAGCAAAAACCAATGCCTTGGATTCAAATCAAACTCAACGCGACCAATGAAAACGCTGAGCAAATCGGCGATATGCTAATGGAAGAGACTGGCGCGCTGTCTGTTACATTCTTAGACGCGCAGGATACACCTGTATTCGAACCTCTACCTGGCGAAACTCGCTTATGGGGCGATACTGACATTCTGGCACTGTACGATGCAGAAGCAGACACCAACTTCATCATCGACCAAATTAAAGCGAGCAATATGCTGGCTGACAATTTTGCTTACAAAGTAGAACAGCTTGAAGATAAAGACTGGGAACGCGAATGGATGGAAAACTTCCACCCAATGAAATTTGGTGAACGCCTATGGATTTGTCCAAGCTGGCGCGACATTCCAGATCCTGACGCTGTTAATGTTATGTTGGATCCTGGCCTTGCATTCGGTACGGGTACTCACCCTACAACAGCACTTTGTCTTGAGTGGCTAGAAAGCATGGACTTAAGCGGTAAGACCGTTATCGACTTCGGTTGTGGCTCTGGCATTCTGGCGATCGCGGCGATCAAACTGGGCGCTGAAAAAGTGATAGGGATCGACATTGATCCTCAAGCACTGCTTGCTTCGAAAGACAACGCAGAGCGTAACGGCGTTGCCGACAAACTAGAAGTTTACCTTCCTCAAAACCAACCAGAAGGTCTGATTGCAGACGTGGTTGTTGCTAACATTCTTGCTGGCCCACTGCGTGAACTTGCACCAATCATTAAAGGCCTAGTTAAACCAAATGGCAACCTCGCTATGTCCGGCGTATTAGACACCCAAGCCGAAGATGTTGCGAATTATTACCGTGACGAGCTTCACATTGACCCGATTGTTGAGCAAAGCGAATGGTGTCGCATCTCTGGTCGTAAGCAAGGCTAGACAAGGTTTTCAGAGCTAATTGTTTGAAATTCATACAATTTACAAAAACAATTTGTAAATGCTCAAATATTAGTCTTTTCACGCAGTGAAAAAATGCGTAAAATGCGCGCCCTTGCTGGTACAGAACTGTGATGACGTTTTGAAAATCGGAAACTATCAACTTAAGAACAATCTAATCGTAGCCCCTATGGCTGGTGTAACGGATAGACCGTTTCGCGAGTTGTGTCTTCGTTATGGTGCGGGAATGGCCGTCAGTGAAATGATGTCTGCTAACCCAAAACTATGGGGAACGTCAAAGTCGAAACAGCGCATGGTACACGAGGGCGAATCGGGCATTCGCTCTGTACAGATTGCGGGTTCCGATCCACAGCTTATGGCGGACGCAGCTCAATTCAGTGTTGAGAACGGTGCACAAATCATCGACATCAACATGGGCTGCCCGGCAAAAAAAGTGAATAAGAAGCTAGCGGGCTCTGCTCTGCTTCAATACCCAAACATTATCGAAGAGATTTTGAAAGCGGTCGTGAATGCAGTGGACGTTCCTGTAACGTTAAAGACTCGAACTGGCTGGGATACAGACAACAAGAACTGTGTCCAGATCGCTAAATTAGCCGAAAACTGCGGCATACAAGCTCTTGCTCTGCATGGCAGAACGAAAGCATGTATGTACAAAGGTGAGGCCGAATATGACAGCATTAAAGCGGTAAAAGAGGCGATTTCAATTCCGGTTATCGCGAACGGTGATATCGATAGCCCGGAGAAAGCCAAATTTGTACTGGAGTACACCGGTGCGGACGCTTTAATGATTGGACGCCCTGCCCAGGGTCGTCCTTGGATTTTCCAGGAAATCCATCACTATTTGGAAAACGGCACCACAATGGAGGAGCTTCCAACTGAGGAAGTGAAAACCATTATGCTTGGTCATGTAAATGCTCTGCATGAATTTTATGGGGAGTTCTTAGGTCCACGTATCGCGCGCAAGCACGTTGGGTGGTACCTGAAAGAGCATGAACAGGCAAGTGAGTTTCGCCGTACCTTCAACGCTATCGACGCAGCTCCGCTGCAAATTGAGGCGTTAGAAGGTTATTTTGATAACGTTGCATCATAATTAAGAGAAGAGCTAGACCGAATATGTTCGAACAAAATCTGACTTCAGAAGCATTAACAGTAACTACAGTAACGTCACAAGACCAGATTACTCAGAAGCCTTTACGTGACTCTGTTAAAGCGTCTCTTAAAAACTACCTTGCTCAACTAAACGGCCAGGAAGTAACAGAACTATACGAATTAGTTCTAGCTGAAGTTGAACAGCCACTATTAGATACTATCATGCAGTACACTCGCGGTAACCAAACTCGCGCGGCAACTATGATGGGTATCAACCGCGGTACTCTTCGCAAAAAACTTAAGAAATACGGCATGAACTAAGACCGGCTTTCAAAAAGTATTTGGAACAAGCCGTTACCTTTTTAGGTAACGGCTTTTCTTTATCTACAAAAATACTACGAATAACGCTCACTTTGTTCAGCATTACCAACTGGCTTTAATATAACTACCGCTGAGCCAAACAATAACAAAGCCACGACAGCGACCCATTCACTACCTACAGAATAAGCAAAGCCCGCCAAGGCAGACCAAATCGCGACACCAAAGTGCATCATACTCATTCCAGAAGACATCAGCACACCTCGATGTTCATCAGATAAGCTTGCTATATGTGCTTGTAACGCCGGAGAGCCTACCCCTCCAGCAAGGGACCAGAGCACTAGAGCTGGAAGATAAGCGGTCACCGTACTCATCTCATTTGAGAACACCCATGCACTACAAGGTATGCACACCATTAAAGCCACTCGCATAACGGCTCGAGAGCTACCAAGCCAACGGCAAGCTCTCCCCACGCACATATTTCCAACCACACTCACGATCCCTAGAGCAGCATAAATAGCGCCCACCCAACCGAGCGCCAACTCGCTGGTATCTCGAATATGAAGGCCTATCAGGTTAAATACACCAATACCTCCCCCTAGGCCTAAACACATCGCTAAAATCGCCCTCAACGCGCCTGGAAGATGAATGACGTCTGTGATAGGCGGCAGAGTATCTAATGCCTTGGACTCATCATGCTTGTTGTTCATGAACACTACGCTCATGGCACCGACAAGAAGAGCCGCAACGCCCAAAATAATAAAAGCGGCACGCCATGATAAAAGCTGGGTCAGCAATGCTCCGATCGCCGGGCTGGTTATCATACCCAGCGTTAATCCCGCCTGAACCATCACAATTTGACGCATCGCTCTATTACCCTTCGCGTCTCCCGCCAACGCGAATGCAATTGGCAACATGCCTGCACTTGCAATACCTGTGATCACTCGACTTGCAATCGCAAGTTCAAAATCATGAACTATGCCCGTCGTAATAGACGCAACCCCAAATACGAAGCAAGCAGGCAACATGATACGAATACGCCCAACCCGGTCTGATAAACGTCCCAGGTAAGGAGCACAAATTGCTATAGCTAAACTATATGCCGTAATAAATAACGTAACCTGACTCGGTTGAACACTTAAATCATTTCCGATAGGTTCAAGAATAGATCCAAGCATCAACTCATCAGCACCAACAAGAAAAGCAACAAGAAATAGGATCATGGACTGCATCATAGCGCCACCTCCTGTTCTGTTTCCGATTCAGCATAAGTGAGCAACGAAATATCTAAAACTCTATCAGGCCAAGATTGTAAAAACGCCTTCTCATGAGATACCACAATCACACTACCAGAAAAGCGCTGGAGAGCCTCTTTAAGCGCATTTTTACTGCTGCTATCCAAATGTGTCGTTGGCTCGTCCAACAGCAAAACATTGCATTTCTGGACTGATAAACAACAAAGTTTCACGCGAGTTTGCTCACCTCCACTTAATGTATCTAGGTGGCGCTGCGTCTTATCTCCGGTGACCCCAAAGCGAGCTAATATCTTGCGTGATTCTTTGCTTGATATCGTTGGATCACAAGAGCATAGCTCCTGCTCGGGCGTGTGCTGAGGGTGACGCCAAAACAAATCTTGAGAAAAATACCCAATCATTGCACCTTTTGCCAATACCACCTCACCAGAGAGCGGCTCGATCTCCCCCATAAGGGTTTTAAGTAAAGTCGACTTACCTACGCCGTTAAAACCAGAAACGACCAACTTCTCCCCGCGCGCTAACGTGATATCAAGCGCAGGAAGCAGAGGCTGCTGATAACCTATCATCAACGCTTTTGCGTCAATCACATACTGTTGCCCAATGGGCTGGTAAGCAAAATCAAACATCGATACTTTCTCTGTATGATTAAGTTGAATACGTTCGATTTTATCCAGTTTTTTCTTGCGTCCCTTAGCAAGACTCGCGTTAACTCCAGCGCCATTTTTGGCAATAAATTGCTCTAACTTTCGAATTTCATTTTGCTGAGCCTTATATTGCTTTTCTAACAAAGTACCGTCGTGCTGCTTTTGCTGCATTGCTTTGACATAAGTGCCGCTGTATTTTCGGACCGTTTGATAATCAATATCACAAATACTGGTCGCTACTTGATTAAGGAAGTCAATATCATGAGAAACCAGTAAAACAGTGCCAGTGTAATCGTTGAGAAACGTGACCAACCATTCAATGTGCAGAGCATCAAGATAGTTTGTCGGCTCATCGAGAATTAACACATCGGGGTTGCGGAGTAACAACCTCCCTAAAAGGACCTTGTGTCTTTGACCACCACTTAGCGAGACAAGCGGTGTATCTAAGCCAAATTGATAAATGCCAAGACCTACAGCAACTTGTTCAATTTTGGTATCAATTGCATAGAAGTCTTCATCTTCTAAATATGCCTGTAGTCGGGCGACTTGGCTTAAAAGAGATGTAGAGTGAGACTCGGTCATCGCCTGATACAAAGTCCAAAGCTTCTGCTCGGCAGCGTATAAGTTCTCAAAAGCACTCTTTAAGCATTCATAAACCGTCAGCGCATTATCCATCTTAAAATGTTGCTCTAAATACCCCACCTCAAGGTTTGGTAACCAGTCAATGCAGCCCTTATCTGCAGATAATTCACCGGTAAGCAGTTTTAATAAGGTGCTTTTTCCAACGCCATTCGCTCCAGTGATACCTATTTTCTCTCCCACGTTAATTCGAAATGTCGCGTTGTTATATAAACTCTTATCAGCGATCTGATAAGACAAATTTTTAACTTGTAAAATACTCATGTTTTTAACCAAATAAAAAGGGCCGGTGATCAATACCGGCCCTTATTTCAATACTGGATAATGCTTTGTAGCTGCTTAACAGATACAAAAAGGCCGATGATGAAATATCACCGGCCATCTCTTCTCTTTTATCAGGTGTACAAACGCCTGCGTATAACTTCAGCGAAGTTACTCACGCATAAAACACCTGATGAAGATTAATTTAAGACTCCGAGCAACACTTCATCGCGTTTTTTGCACGGAGTTCAGCCTTCTTACAAAGCTTTTAAACAAGAGATATAACATGGTTTACTGTCGAAAAAACATTCGATGTGAAGCGTACACCTTTAGAATAAAAAGTACCAGATAATTATTAAAAACTATCGTGACTTACACGAAGGTCCACTGAAAGAAGACCTTTCCTCAGTCAATGTGCTAGGTGAAGGACTTACTCAGCAAGCACAACTATGAGAGCATCTATACCGCTCACGTTATACGTACGTAGTGGTGGCTTTATCGGTTGGAGACGGTTAGAGGGGAAGAAGTAGCAAATATCCTTTAAGGCAGGCACTGGCTGGCTTAAATAGATCTACAAACAAAATCCATGTTCGGAAAGTTTTAAATGCGCTGAGTTTATTTTAATGAGCGCCTGTGGCTAAATCAAAACATCTAAAGCAGAGAAATCTCCCCCGAAAATAACATAACCTAGTGAATAAACTTTCCAGGTAATAATAAAGGAAGCTTTGGTAAGTAAGCACAAGGGCTCAAAACTAGCGCTCGAGACTGGGACCCGGTTCAGCAGAAACCACACAGAACTGCGCAACACCTCACTCATGACAGGGCTTAGAAAGCATCGCGAAGAGGGAAGCCTGCCTCTCGATGCAAGATTTCAATATGGAAATGAGGTTAAGGTAAGTCGGGTAACCAAAACGAAAAAAGCCCCAGTCTTTCGACTGAGGCTTAATATAAGTGGCGGAGTGGACGGGACTCGAACCCGCGACCCCCGGCGTGACAGGCCGGTATTCTAACCAACTGAACTACCACTCCGCAGTGGTATCACCCGCTTGCAATCAGCAAGTGTCCAAAATTTAAAGCCTGGCGATGTCCTACTCTCACATGGGGAAACCCCACACTACCATCGGCGCTATTTCGTTTCACTTCTGAGTTCGGCATGGAAATCAGGTGGGTCCAAAACGCTATGGTCGCCAAGCAAATTCTTT
>NZ_NCTH01000028.1:0-62353 GCF_002105475.1 Vibrio sp. ArtGut-C1
ATAGGTCTATATTGTTAAAGAGCTTTTCCTGTTGAGCTTTGCTCAAAACAGGACGGCCATTTTAGCGAGTTAAAGTTTAGTGTCAATCACTTTTTTCAAACTTTCTTCAAGCGTTTCCGCTTGGCTAATTTGGCTTGCTAACCTCGGCCGCGTTTCTTTCGAAGCGTTGCCGTGTCAGCGAGGTGGCATTATAGAGATTGCGATCACATTGGCAAGCCCTTTTTCACGTTTTTTTTGATTTTTTTANCGGATAAATTTGCATCAAAAGCGGTCAAAAGGGAACGTTATTTCTACAGTTCTCTGAATTTATCTGCGAAAAGAGCCACTTTTTCCCAATTGGTGTATTCCACTTCTTTGGTCGTATCGGTTTCGCCACCTGTCATCGACATAATGAACCTAATCATAGTTCTGTCGAACCAGCTGTAACGTGGGTAATAAAGTGCACCAGCAAAAACACCGATTAGCGTTGGTTTCCAAGGCGACTTAATTAGAAACTTGCGAATGTAAGCACTACCTTCAGGTGTATCCTTTCCTTGGTCCTCTTTACGAGCGGTTAGGTTTACGCAGAAAAATGCCACTTTATTTTGCTCTAGTTGAGTTAGGTTTTTCTCAATAAACTGGTATAGCTTTTTATTAAGATGACCATAACGAATAGAGGCGCCTATCAACACTCTGTCGTATTGACTGAAGTCAATCGTCTCGACATTATGTAAATCCACCAGCTCACAATCGAAGTCTGGAAGTTGTTCATCTATATAGTGGAGAATTTTTTTAGTCTGCCCTTCGCGGGAAGAGTATAGAAATAATGCTTTTGCCACGATTTCCCCTTAGCTACGCCAAAACGTCGGCGTAAGTAGAATAAGTAAGGTAAAGATTTCCAAACGACCAAACAGCATAGAAACTATCAATACCCATTTTGCTTTGTCGTTAACATCACCAAAGTGAAGCGCCACTTCTCCCAAGCCAGGACCGAGGTTGTTCAGAGTCGCAGCCACCGCCGAGAACGCACTGAGCTCATCCATTCCTGTTGCAATTAACCCCAACATACAAACCACAAATACCAATGCGTATGCGGAGAAGAAGCCCCAAACCGCATCGACAACACGTTGCGGTAGGGCACTGCCACCTACTTTGATGGTGTAAACCGCGCGTGGATGGACTAAACGTTTTAGTTCACGCGCACCTTGTAAGGTAAGAAGCAGGATACGGATCACTTTCATGCCGCCGCCTGTTGAACCAGCACAACCACCTATAAAGGAAGAGAACAATAACAGCACAGGTAAGAAGAGCGGCCAATCCGCAAAACCTGTTGTCGTAAAGCCCGCTGTTGTGGATATTGATACGGTTTGGAACAGAGCCTGATCGAAAGCATCGTATGTCGATGTGTAAGAGTGATGTTTCAGTAATAATAGAAAGCAAATGATAAATAGCAGCACTTGAATAAACAAGAAGGCGCGAAACTCAGGATCTTTCCAGTAATACTTGGGATGTACGCCACCTGATGCAAATGCAGCAAAGTGCAGCGTGTAGTTACATGCAGATATAAGCAGAAAAACCACAGTAATCAGGTTAATCGCGTAACTATCAAAGTATCCGATGCTGGCATCGTGGGTAGAGAAACCACCAATGGCAATGGTGGAAAAGCTGTGACTGATGGCGTCAAATGGCGTCATACCAGCTAACCAAAAAGCCAATGCACAGGCGATAGTCAGGCTCAAATAGATGTACCAAAGCGCCTTAGCAGTTTCTGCTATGCGCGGAGTCACTTTAGTGTCCTTGACTGGACCAGGGATCTCGGCGCGGTAAAGCTGCATACCACCAATGCCAAGTACTGGCAAAATCGCCACCGCTAATACGATGATTCCCATACCGCCGAACCACTGCAGTAACTGTCGATAGAATAGAATTGCTTTAGGTAACTCATCCAAACCAACAATAACGGTCGCCCCGGTCGTAGTGAGAGCAGAAAACGATTCAAAAAACGCATCCGTGACTGAGACGTTCGGGTTGTCAGCTATAAGAAAGGGGATCGAGCCTGCGCTGCCAAGTACTGTCCAGAACAGAACGACAATAAGAAAGCCATCTCGAGCTTTAAGCTCGTGCTTATACCTGCGGTTTGGGTACCAACAAACGGCCCCACAAAACAGCAGAACAAAAAATGTCGTGACAAAAGGCACACCTGCACCATCTCGATAGATCAGCGCAACGAGTGCTGGCGCAAGCATAGTGACACTAAAGAGTGCGAGCAGTAGCCCGACGATTCGAATAATTGAACGAAATTGCATGGATAAATTGACTAGCGAAGCTGTCCCTGTTGCTTCCTGTTTTTCATTATTGTCCGTCTAGCGGAGTGACAATTGCCTTTGCCCCGCTTTTATTGATGATTGCTTGGGTAAACGCGCTCACTTCTCGAAGCTCAATTTCCACCACTAATACCACCTGATCGCTGTATTCAGCCTCGACTTCTATCGCACCAAATTGCGGCATGATTGACTGTGCGATCGGCATAAACCCATAGTCTAACGTTAGTCTGAGCTTTGTGGTTATTTTTTTCTCAATAGTTTGAAGCAGCTTGAGTGCTTGTTGTACCCCACCACCATACGCTTTAACCAAGCCGCCTGTACCTAACTTGATTCCACCAGAGTATCGCGTGACCACTGCCGTGATCTCCCCCACCCCAGAGCCAGACAGCTGCGCCAGGATCGGTTTGCCTGCAGTTCCGGATGGCTCCCCATCATCACTAAAGCCCCATTTCATCGAATCTTCTGGTCGACCAGCAACAAATCCCCAGCAGTTGTGCCTTGCATCAGAATGTTTGGTTTTGATCTGCTCAACAAATGCTTTTGCAGCTTCGATACTTGGCGTGTGTGCCAAATAAGTAATGAAGACGCTCTTTTTAATTTCTTCTTCAAATTGAGCGGGCTCTGCTGGAATCAGATAAGGCTTGTCATTCATAGGATTATGGATTCAGGTCTATTTGCCTGAAGTCTATCACGAGTGTGATTTACCCGTCGCATAAGATCTGCCACAGCGCACAATGTTAAACACTTGTTTAAAAAATGTATTGAAATTAGACAATCCACGATCCAAACTAACTTTACTGGTCAAACCAGAACAAAAATAAAACGACTTCCTCGATACCTATTTGCCGAGGTACACGGCGTCGTTGAAATAGGTATACAGACAATCCACGATTGTATGTCATGGAGATAGACAATGATTTACCAAGCCGAAACCCTACAGGTAAAGGAAATACAAGATGGTATTGCAGAGCTAAGCTTCTGCTCTCCAAAATCCGTCAACAAACTCGACCTAGCGACATTGGAATCGCTAGATAAAGCTCTTGATGCGCTCATTGCCCATCAAGGCCTCAAGGGGTTGTTGCTCACTTCAGATAAAGACGCATTCATTGTAGGCGCAGACATTACCGAGTTTTTAGGTCTGTTTGCTAAAACGGATGCCGAGCTCGACCAATGGCTGCAATTTGCTAACAGCATCTTTAACAAATTAGAAGACTTACCCGTTCCGACCATCTCGGTGATCAAAGGCCACGCTCTTGGTGGCGGTTGTGAATGTGTGCTAGCAACAGACATGCGTATTGGTGACAAAACCACCAGCATCGGCCTACCAGAAACGAAACTGGGAATCATGCCGGGCTTTGGTGGTTGTGTACGCTTACCTCGCGTTATTGGCGCAGACAGCGCAATGGAAATCATCACCCAAGGTAAAGCATGCCGAGCTGATGAAGCATTGAAAATTGGCTTACTCGATGCTGTTGTAGAGACTGATGCTTTATACGAATCGGCACTACAAACGCTGAACTCTGCAATTAATGAGAAACTTGACTGGCAAGCACGCCGAGCACAGAAAACATCTCCGCTAACGCTGAGTAAGCTTGAATCAATGATGAGCTTCACCATGGCGAAGGGTCTGGTGGCACAAAAAGCAGGTCCTCATTACCCTGCCCCAATGACAGCCGTTATCACGATTGAAGAAGGTGCTCGCTTTGCACGTAATGAAGCGTTAGACATTGAACGTAAGCACTTCGTGAAATTGGCTAAATCGGAAGAAGCAAAATCACTGGTTGGCCTATTCCTTAACGATCAATACATCAAAGGCATTGCGAAAAAAGCAGCGAAGTCAGCAAGTAAAGACACGCAACGTGCAACCGTATTAGGTGCAGGTATCATGGGTGGCGGCATTGCTTACCAATCAGCGCTAAAAGGTGTGCCTGTCTTAATGAAAGACATCGCACAAGCGTCGCTCGACCTAGGCATGACTGAAGCATCTAAGCTGCTGAATAAACGCTTATCTCGCGGTCGCATTGATGGCTTTAAGATGGCGGGTATTTTAGCGTCAATCACACCGAGCCTACATTACGCAGGTATTGAGAACTCTGATGTGATTGTTGAAGCTGTCGTTGAAAATCCGAAAGTAAAAGCAGCAGTTTTGAGTGAAGTTGAATCCCATGTCGGTGACGACACCGTTATCACCTCAAACACCTCGACGATTCCAATCAACCTATTGGCAAAATCACTAAAACGCCCAGAAAACTTCTGTGGTATGCACTTCTTCAACCCAGTGCATCGTATGCCTCTTGTTGAGATCATCCGTGGTGAGCACACCTCTGATGAAACCATCAATCGTGTTGTAGCGTATGCTGCGAAAATGGGCAAATCACCAATTGTCGTCAATGACTGCCCAGGGTTCTTCGTTAACCGCGTATTGTTCCCATACTTTGGCGGCTTCAGCATGCTACTTCGTGATGGTGCTGACTTTACGAAAATCGACAAAGTCATGGAGCGTAAGTTTGGCTGGCCGATGGGACCGGCGTACTTGCTTGACGTAGTCGGCATTGATACCGCGCACCACGCACAAGCTGTGATGGCAGAGGGTTTCCCTGAGCGTATGGGTAAACAAGGTCGTGATGCGATTGATGCACTATTCGAAGCAGACAAATATGGTCAGAAGAATGGTAATGGCTTCTACAGCTACACCATAGATAAAAAAGGTAAGCCGAAGAAGACCTTCTCAGAAGCGATCTTACCAGTACTTGCCGACGTTTGTGCCGATAAGCATGACTTTGACGATGAGACCATCATTCAACGTATGATGATTCCAATGATCAACGAAGTTGTGCTGTGCCTTCAAGAAGGCATCATCGCTACTCCGCAGGAAGCAGACATGGCATTGGTTTATGGTCTTGGTTTCCCTCCATTCCGCGGTGGCGTATTCCGCTATCTAGACAGCGTGGGTATTGCTGAATACGTTGAAATGGCAAAACAACACGCCGAGCTAGGTGCGATGTACCAAGTACCGCAAATGCTGATTGATATGGCGGCGAAAGGTGAAAGCTTTTACGGTGCACAACAGCAAGGTTCTATCTAAGGAGGGATTCTAAAATGACTAATCAAACAAGAAATGTTGTCGTAGTCGATTGTCTACGTACTCCAATGGGTCGCTCTAAAGGTGGTGCTTTCCGTCATACACGAGCAGAAGATCTATCTGCGCGTCTAATGAAAGGCATTCTTGCACGTAACCCACAAGTGAACCCAAGCGAGATTGAAGACATCTACTGGGGTTGTGTACAGCAAACACTAGAGCAAGGCTTTAACGTTGCACGTAATGCCGCGCTACTCGCGGGCCTGCCGATTGAAATTGGCGCTGTGACGGTTAACCGTTTGTGTGGCTCATCCATGCAAGCGCTGCATGACGGTACACGTGCGATCATGACTGGCGATGCTGAAATCTGCCTAATTGGTGGCGTTGAGCACATGGGGCATGTGCCGATGAACCACGGGGTAGACTTTCACCCTGGTATGTCAAAGAACGTAGCAAAAGCTGCGGGCATGATGGGCTTAACGGCTGAAATGCTTGGTAAATTACATGGCATTAGCCGTGAGCAACAAGACGAGTTTGCCGCGCGCTCTCACGCTCGTGCGCACGCAGCAACCGTAGAGGGTCGTTTTAAAAACGAAATTCTACCAATTGAAGGCCATGCGGCTGACGGTACACTGTTTACTCTCGACTATGATGAAGTGATTCGTCCAGAGACAACAGTTGAAGGTCTGTCTCAGCTTCGTCCTGTGTTTGACCCAGCAAACGGCACAGTAACAGCCGGTACATCATCAGCGCTGTCTGATGGCGCATCAGCGATGCTGATCATGAGCGAAGAGAAAGCCAATGAGCTTGGCTTGAAAATTCGCGCACGTATTAAGGGCATGGCGATCGCAGGTTGCGATCCATCCATCATGGGTTACGGCCCTGTACCTGCAACAAAGAAAGCGCTCAAGCGTGCTGGTCTTTCAATTGAAGACATGGATGTGGTTGAGCTAAACGAAGCATTTGCAGCGCAGTCTCTGCCGTGTGCTAAAGACTTAGGTCTGCTTGATGTGATGGATGAGAAGGTCAACCTTAACGGCGGTGCGATTGCATTGGGTCATCCATTAGGCTGTTCTGGTTCACGCATCTCAACAACGTTGATCAACCTAATGGAAGCGAAAGACGCGAAATACGGTCTAGCCACCATGTGTATCGGTTTGGGTCAGGGTATAGCGACCGTATTTGAGAGGCCTTAACGCTTTGAGTGAAGTAGGCTCAAAACGACGATGGTCGTAGTGATCTACTCAACAACCAGCATGAAATGAATAAATACTAAAATAATTTAGTATTACACTTAAGGGCGACATCAGATGTCGCCCTTTGTTTTACGCCAAACACAGTAAATATGCATACAAAGCATACATAAAATGAGTAACTTTCATTTTATTCATAGATAGAGAAGACATAGACTTATAGACAGTTAATATCTTGCTGTATGTGGCAACTGAGTCACGCTAACGCAATTTCGGAGAACCTTATGTTTAATGCTCTAGTTCTAAACCAAGAAGACAAACGCACTATCGCTAGTATCGAGCAAATCGATGAAACACAACTGCCGGAAGGTGACGTTCTGGTTGAAGTCGATTACTCATCGTTGAATTACAAAGATGGTTTGGCGATCACAGGTAAAGGTAAAATCATCCGTAACTTCCCGATGGTACCTGGCATTGATCTAGCGGGTACGGTTGTAAGTTCTGAAGATTCGCGTTACCAAGCTGGTGACAAAGTGGTCTTAACTGGCTGGGGCGTGGGTGAAAACCATTGGGGTGGCATGGCTCAACGTGCTCGTCTAAAAGCGGATTGGCTCGTGCCACTACCAAAAGGTCTAGACAGCAAGAAAGCAATGATGGTTGGTACTGCTGGCTTCACTGGTATGCTATGTGTTCAAGCACTGCTTGATGCAGGCATCAAACCTGAAGCTGGTGAAATCCTAGTAACGGGCGCAAGTGGCGGCGTAGGCTCGGTTGCAGTAACGCTCCTAGCACAGCTTGGCTACAAAGTTGCTGCAGTGACAGGACGTGTAGAGACAAACGGCCCGCTACTTGAAAAACTAGGTGCTAGCCGCATCATCGACCGTACTGAATTTGAGGAACCAGCACGTCCACTTGAAAAGCAAGTATGGGCAGGTGCGGTAGATACCGTCGGCAGCAAAGTACTAGCAAAAGTACTAGCGCAAATGGATTACAACAGTGCAGTCGCCGCTTGTGGTCTTGCAGGTGGTTTTGATCTACCAACTACAGTGATGCCGTTCATCCTACGTAACGTTCGTCTACAAGGTGTGGACTCAGTAATGTGTCCAACAGAGAAACGCATCGCAGCATGGGAAAAACTGGTTGAACTACTACCAGACAGCTATTTCGAGCAAGCATGTACTGAAGTAGAACTAGCAGAAGCACCAAAATACGCAGAAGACATCACCAACGGTCAAGTAACAGGTCGTGTAGTTATCAAGCTATAAACACTGACTCAGCGTAAACAGACGAAGAGCCGGTATTACTGGCTCTTTTTGTTAGCAGTTTAGTCCCATATCTTCGATACGCTTAGCTATTAGACGGCTACATTCTTCACGCACAATCGTTCTTAACCATTCTTGAGCAGGAGAATGCTCGCAACGCGCATGCCAAATCATCGAGTATTCAAATGGAGTAAATTGGAATGGTAATGGTTTCACCACCAAGTCATAACGCTCGGCAACCAGATACGCTAAGTCCGCTGGCACTGTGATGATAATTGGCAAGGTATCCATGATCGCCAATGCGGCTTCTAAATGATAAGCCCGCAGAACCATTTTACGCTTAGGTTTCTCCATCAAAGCTTGTTCGATCAGTGCCTTAACACCATCACTGATGGCGATCATGGCATGTGGATGACTCAGATAATCATCCAAGCTCATTTCTTTATCCGCTAATGGATGCTGTTTTGAAAGCATACACAGCACCCCCACTCGCCCCAACACTTCACTGCGTAGCGGCTCCACCGGACCTGTCGGGCGACAAATCGCTAAGTCTGCACCTTCATAAGTGAGCTGATCTGATAAACGGTCGTGTTGCAGTGGTAAGAAGTTAAAAGACACGTTTGGCGCTTCTTGGTAAATTCTCGGCAAAGCGAACGGTAAGATCGTTTGCATGGCATAGTCGGTGGTCACGATGTTGAAAGTCTGTACGCATTGCAATGGGTCAAACTCAACCGGAGATAACAACTGACGTAAAGACTCTAAGGGCTCGCCTAATGAGCGATCAATTTCTAGCGCTTTTTGGGTTGGGATCAAGTGCTGACCTTGGCGCGTAAACAGCGGATCGCCAAGCAGATCGCGTAATCGCCCTAACACACGACTCATTGCCGATTGACTCAAATTCAGACGTGTTGCCGCCTTACTGACACTGTTTTCTTCTATCAGTACTCGCAACGCAACCAGTAAATTTAAATCTCGGCGATAGATGTCTTCCAGTTCCACGAATTAGCCACTTATTTTGTATGTGTTTGGGTAAATTGTACTCTTCAGGCAAAAAAAATCCCGCCTTTCAGCGGGGAAGCCCAAGAAAAATGGGGATAGTGTCGGAATGAAGTGTCGGTAAAAATAGGTGAGCGTTATTAAAGTATTCTGATCGAAGCAAAAAGCGCTAATTTTCTTGCTCAGATGCACCTGACCATTTGCGCATCTCGATCCAAATCCCAATAATAGTGGCAACCATGCCTACAAGAGGCATCAAAGAGGTGTCAGCTGGCGTTCTGAGTACCAAAGCACAAAACGAGATAAAACAAAGTACGGAGTAAATCGTAAGTCTGTCTAACGCTGTTAACATTGCCTCTCCCTTGCCAGTTGTTACCAAATTGTTAATTTAAGGTAAAACAAAAAATCCCGTTTGCCAAGTGGTTATTGAATATTTTTTCAACGAACGTAGAATTCACCGCTAAGTTAGTTACGAGAATCACACTATGAGCTTTAATCCTGAACTGGCAACAAAGACATTAGAGGCGGAAGGACTGCGCTGCCCAGAGCCAGTGATGATGGTCAGGAAGACAATTCGCAACATGCAAGATGGTGAGATTTTGCTGGTCAAAGCAGATGACCCATCCACGACTCGAGACATTCCGAGTTTCTGTCGTTTTATGGATCACCAATTAATTGCAGCACAAACGGAGCAAGTTCCGTATCAGTACCTGATCAAGAAAGGATTGGAATAATCTGGTCGAATTAAAAACGGCAGCCGATTGGCTGCCGTTTGTTTATTCATCGTATTCGAGTGTGCGAACTTCTGATTGGAGCTTGTTGAGTTGTTTTTTCATTGCCCGCATCTCTTCATGCATAGGAATGATGTGGGCTACGCGAATCCACGCCTCTACTGTTAATCCAGTAAGAACGAACGATCCTGCCACAATCGGCAACCACATATCAGTCAGTACCATCGCTAACAAGCACAGCGCCAAACCAAAGGTGAATAAATAACTCTGACTCTTTGGGGTCATCCCCATGTAACGTGTAAGCATAAACTTGCCCTCTCGCTATCATTCACACCATTAAACTACCATGACAAGTATGACACTAATATGTCATCCGTCACGCTACGGAGCGATTTTAAGTCAGAGTTTGAGCTACGCCACTAATTCGCTAGTTATTGATTATCTGCATCATTGTAACGATTGTTCGCGGATAACATTTTCCATTTTCAGGCTGCGTTATCCGCCTAAAAACATTAAAAGAAGGCCGCACCAATCGCCAACAACACGAACAAAATAGCGGTGACTTTACGAATCAAACCCAGGGGCATCTTGTCTGCTGAAAGCTTACCAATTAACACCACAGGCACGTTAGCCAACAACATACCAATGGTCGTGCCAAGTATGACCCAACTCAGCGCATCCGCGTATTGCGCGCCTAGGATAGAAGTGGCGATCTGAGTTTTATCACCAATCTCAGCCACAAAGAAAGCAATAAAGCTGGCAATGAAAGGACCTCGGTTTGAAATCTGTTCGTCATCATCCAACTTATCAGGAATCAACACCCAAGCCGCCATCGCGACAAAACTGACCACCAGCACCCACTTTAAAATATCAGGTGATAAATAGTCAGCGACAACCACACCTAACCATGCAGCCAAAGCGTGGTTGGCAATGGTTGCCAAAAAGATTGCTGCAATAATTGGGATTGGTTTGCGGTAACGACTTGCGAGTAATAGAGATAGCAATTGGGTCTTATCGCCAATTTCTGCTAACGCTACAGTAGTAATTGAAATAGCTAAAACGCTCACGACATGCTCATTGGGGCAGGGATTATTATTTTTAACCGAAGACAAACCTCACGCCCCTACCCCGGTTCGTGATGATTTGTCTAAGGTCTTGCTAAACTTGAAAGGCTTCAAGTCTCGAACGCCATGGTGATTTTGCACCAATTATGTTGACGGACGAACCAGATGAAACAGAAACTTCATCAGGTAAGCTACTCCCCAAAGACAGGCGCAATTCTAGCCACCTTTGTTGCGCTTCTCAAGAGCCAAAGCAGGCAAAAACTCCCTTTTAAGAAAAATACAGCAGATAACGCGGTAAAAATTCATTAAAGGAGAAAATCGCCCACGAATTAATCAAGATTAGCTCTACTCCCATGCTCAATATCTGGTTATACTAGATTGTTAATTTATTCAACCGTAATTACTCTTTATCGCCGTTGTTAGAGTTGAAAAACTCGGCATAGATGACGAATTAACGAGTAACAAGAGAATCGCGCGAACCTGACTTATGCAAAAATACGATATCAAAACCTTCCAGGGAATGATCCTCGCGCTGCAGGATTATTGGGCTCAAAATGGTTGTACCATTGTTCAACCGCTAGATATGGAAGTGGGTGCGGGTACCTCTCACCCAATGACCTGTCTACGAGCGCTTGGCCCAGAGCCAATGTCGACAGCTTACGTACAACCTTCACGTCGTCCTACTGATGGCCGTTACGGTGAAAACCCTAACCGTCTTCAGCACTACTACCAATTCCAAGTAGCGCTAAAACCATCGCCTGACAATATTCAAGAGTTGTACCTTGGCTCCCTTGAAGTTCTTGGTATTGACCCTCTTGTACACGACATCCGTTTCGTAGAAGACAACTGGGAAAACCCAACACTAGGCGCATGGGGTCTAGGCTGGGAAGTTTGGCTAAACGGTATGGAAGTAACTCAGTTTACGTACTTCCAACAAGTTGGCGGCCTTGAGTGTAAACCAGTCACTGGCGAAATCACTTACGGTATCGAGCGTCTAGCAATGTACATCCAAGAAGTAGACTCGGTTTACGACCTAGTTTGGAACATCGCACCAGACGGCAGCAAAGTGACTTACGGTGATATCTTCCACCAAAACGAAGTAGAGCAATCGACTTACAACTTCGAGCACGCAGACGTTGAATTCCTATTTGGTTTCTTCGAACAGTGTGAGAAAGAGTGTAAAGAGTTGCTTGAGCTTGAAAAGCCACTGCCATTACCTGCTTACGAGCGCATCCTAAAAGCAGGTCACGCATTCAACCTACTAGACGCGCGTAAAGCGATCTCAGTAACTGAACGTCAGCGTTACATCTTGCGCATTCGCGATCTGACTAAGTCAGTAGCAGAAGCATACTACGCATCGCGTGAAGCTCTTGGCTTCCCAATGTGTAAGAAAGAACAAGCGTAAGGGGTAGAGAACATGGCAAAAGAATTTCTAATCGAGCTAGGTACAGAAGAGCTACCACCAACGCAACTTCGTACGCTAACTGAAGCATTCGCAGCAAACTTCGAAGCAGAACTAAAAGGCGCTGAGCTTGCTCACGAAGGCGTGAAATGGTTCGCGGCACCTCGTCGTCTTGCACTTAAAGTCGCAGCATTGGCAGAAAGCCAATCAGACAAAGTTGTTGAAAAACGTGGTCCTGCGGTTTCTGCAGCATTTGACGCGGAAGGCAACCCAACCAAAGCGGCTCAAGGCTGGGCACGCGGTTGTGGCATCACGGTTGACCAAGCTGATCGCATGGTAACCGACAAAGGTGAATGGCTACTGTTCAAACAAGAAGTGAAAGGTCAGCCAACGTCTGAGATCGTAGTTGAACTTGCAGCGAAAGCACTAGCAAACCTACCTATCGCAAAACCAATGCGCTGGGGTAACAAAACGACTCAATTTATCCGTCCAGTTAAGACGCTAACCATGCTGATGGGCAGCGACCTAATCGAAGGCGAGATCCTTGGTGTCGCTTCTGACCGCACTATCCGTGGTCACCGCTTCATGGGTGAACAAGAGTTCACTATCGATTCTGCTGAGCAATACCCTGCAATCCTAGAAGAGCGCGGTAAAGTTATGGCAGATTACGAAGCACGTAAAGCCATCATCCTAGCTGACGCACAAAAAGCGGCAGCCGAAGTTGGCGGTATCGCTGATCTAGAAGATGACCTAGTAGAAGAAGTCACGTCTCTGGTTGAATGGCCAGTAGTACTTACAGCGAAGTTCGAAGAAGAGTTCCTAAAAGTGCCTTCTGAAGCGTTGGTTTACACCATGAAAGGTGACCAGAAGTACTTCCCTGTTTATGACGAAAACAAGAAGCTACTACCTAACTTCATCTTCGTATCGAACATCGAATCAAAAGAACCTCGTTACGTAATCGAAGGTAACGAGAAAGTGGTTCGTCCTCGTCTTGCTGACGCAGAGTTCTTCTTCAACACAGACCGTAAGCGTCCGCTTATCGACCGTCTTCCTGAACTAGAGCAAGCGATCTTCCAAAAGCAACTGGGTACGATCAAAGACAAAACAGACCGCATCACTGAACTTGCTGGCTACATCGCAGAACAAATCGGGGCTGACGTTGAGAAATCAAAGCGTGCTGGTCTACTAGCAAAATGTGACCTAATGACCTCTATGGTATTCGAATTTACGGATACTCAAGGTGTCATGGGCATGCACTACGCGCGCCACGACGGTGAAGCAGAAGAAGTTGCAGTCGCACTGAACGAGCAATACATGCCTCGTTTCGCGGGTGATGAACTGCCATCTAACGGCGTTTCAACTGCAGTTGCAATGGCAGACAAGCTAGACACTATCGTAGGTATCTTCGGTATTGGTCAAGCACCTAAAGGCAGTGACCCATTCGCACTACGCCGCGCATCTCTAGGTGTACTACGTATCATCGTTGAATACGGTTACAACCTAGATCTTGTTGACCTCGTTGCGAAAGCGAAATCACTGTTTGGTGACCGCTTAACTAACGAAAACGTTGAGCAAGACGTAATTGAATTCATGCTTGGTCGTTTCCGTGCTTGGTACCAAGACGAAGGCTTCAGCGTAGACATCATTCAAGCGGTTCTAGCTCGTCGCCCGACGAAACCAGCTGACTTCGACCAACGAGTTAAAGCGGTTTCTCACTTCCGTGAACTAGAAGCAGCTGAGTCTCTAGCAGCGGCGAACAAGCGTGTAGGTAACATCCTAGCGAAATTCGACGGCGAACTAGCAGAAGAAATTGACCTAGCATTGCTACAAGAAGACGCAGAGAAAGCACTAGCAGAAAGCGTTGAAGTCATGACTGAAGCACTAGAGCCTGCATTTGCGATCGGTAACTACCAAGAAGCCCTAAGCAAGCTAGCAGATCTACGTGAGCCAGTGGATGCGTTCTTCGATAACGTAATGGTAATGGCAGACGACGAAGCACTTAAGAAGAACCGTCTGACATTGCTGAACAACCTGCGTAACCTGTTCTTACAGGTCGCAGATATCTCTGTCCTTCAAAAGTAATTCATTACTGATTCAGAAGTGATTAAGAGATAAGTAAAGGGAAGCGTCGGCTTCCCTTTTTTGTTGTCTTTAAACGGAGATAATCGGTTCTTATTATTCATTTTGTGAACAAGGCAAAAATTTGTAGGGTGAGACACGTTTAACTTGTTGGTGCAGAGCTCGGATTGTAGAGGCTCAGTTTTGCTATAACTGGACTGTTTATTCGGGGGAAGGACACAATGAAAAAAACAATTCTCGCACTCTCTATTGGACTATTGAGCGCCTGCAGCCAGATTCCAGAAAATGCTATCGTACTGAGCGTTGGAGACGATACAGCCGTCTTCGAACCAAACTCTAACGGCTTACTTGTCGCCGAGCAAAAACTCGAAAAAGGCAGCTACACCTTTACCATTGCCGACAGTAATCAAAGCTGTGGAAGTAGTTTTGCTTTGGCAGAAGAAAGCCGCATCAAATTCAATCGTCCATTAAAAATGGATAATTGCGCCACAGATGCCCAAATGCCGCTGCGCATCTTCAAAGCCAACACCTATCAATTTACGCTCAACCCAACCACTAACGAGCTAACTGTTAGGCTCAAACCCAAAAAGAATCAAGACATCACCTACTCTTGCCCTGTCGCAACCAATACGCCAAAAACCATCAACGTTGAGCAAACCTTTAATGATGGCACTGTCGTTCGTGATGCCTTAACCGGACAAGAAGCCACAGTCGCCAATGGCAGCGTCACCATGCAACCGGGTCCTATGAGCCAAGGTCTATTGCTGCTAGAAGAAGTTGAACAGCAAGCCGATAAACCTTTCAGCTGGGATAACGCGACGGTGTACTTCGTCATGACCGACCGCTTCTACAATGGCAACCCAGACAACGACAACAGCTACGGTCGCAGCAAAGACGGAAAATACGAGATTGGCACCTTCCACGGTGGTGACTTAGCGGGTCTGACGAAAAAACTCGATTACATCGAATCACTTGGTGTGAATGCTATCTGGATAACCTCACCACTGGAACAAATCCATGGCTGGGTTGGCGGCGGCGATAAAGGCGACTTCAAGCACTACGGCTATCACGGCTACTACCACCAAGATTGGACCAAGCTTGATGCCAACATGGGTACCGAAGATGAGCTGAGAACCTTCATCGATACCGCGCACAAGAAAGGCATCCGCGTGATTTGGGACGTGGTCATGAACCACACTGGCTACGCAACATTAGCAGACATGCAGGAATTCGGCTTTGGTCAACTTTACCTTGATGACCAAGAAGCCAAACAAGTACTTGGAGAGAAATGGACCGACTGGCAACCAAAATCGGGACAAAGCTGGCACAGCTTCAACGACTACATCAAATACGGTGATAGTGAAGCGTGGGAAAAATGGTGGGGCAAAGATTGGATCCGCACCGACATTGGTGACTATGATGCACCAGGCTACAACGACATCACCATGTCTTTGAACTACCTACCGGATCTCAAAACCGAATCGACTCAGAAAACCGGATTACCAAACTTCTTCCGCAATAAAGACACCAATGCGCAAGATGAGCTGCAAACCCCACGTGAACACCTGATTACCTGGTTATCCGATTGGGTGCGCGACTACGGCATTGATGGCTTCCGCGTCGACACGGCCAAACACGTTGAAATGGAAGCGTGGGCAGAGTTGAAAGCCAGCACCACCCAAGCGCTTGCCCAGTGGAAGCAAAACAACCCAGACAAAGCCTTGGATGATTTACCTTTCTGGATGACAGGTGAAGTGTGGGCACACAGCGTGGTGAAGAGCCCGTATTTCGATAACGGCTTCGATTCCATCATCAACTTCGAGTTCCAATCTGATGTGGCACCAAAAGCGCTGAAATGCTTTGCGCAACTCGATAGCGATTATCGCCGCTACGCGGAACGTATTAACTCCGATCCTGAGTTCAACGTGTTGAGTTACCTGTCTTCGCACGATACTCAACTGTTTTGGTCGGCACGCAGCCGCAGCTTCGATGACCAAGCACGCGCTGCCAATGCACTAATGCTGACGCCGGGTGCAGTGCAAATCTATTACGGCGATGAGATTGCTCGTGATTTTGGTATTACCGGTTCCGACCCTACTCAAGGTACTCGCTCTGATATGCCATGGGATAAGATTCATGGCGAACGTGAAGACTTGCTGCAACATTGGCAAAAACTCGGCGAGTTCCGTCAACGCCACCCAGCGGTTGCGCAAGGCAAACACATCACTCGCAATCAAGAAGGGTATTACGCGTTCGAGCGCCAATACCACGACGACAAAGTGCTGATCGTCTACACTGGCGAATAGCCGATTCACTCCACCAGCAAGGGAAGCATTTCGCTTCCCTTTTTTATTCACTGCTCATATCCCCATCATCTGGTCTGATGACAAACTTTTTTCTTCTTCGAGTAAATTCACACTTTGCGTCGTAATAACATTAGGGTAAGGTCAAGTATTACTCTATAAGCTGATGTTTCATCAGCATTCAATACACATAAGCAATCACAATGAATTAGGTATCAGTCAGCATGCAGCTCTCAAAGTTTGGTGAAAAATTTAATCAGTATTCAGGTATCACGCAGTTAATGGACGATTTGAATGATGGTCTACGCACACCAGGTGCCATCATGCTCGGTGGAGGTAACCCAGCCGCCATTCCTGCCATGCTCGATTACTTTCACCAAGCCAGTGAGGAAATGCTCGCCAGTGGAGAGCTCGTCGCCGCCCTAGCCAACTACGATGGGCCGCAGGGTAAAGATGCGTTCGTGAAAGCGCTGGCTCAGTTATTCCGTGAAACTTACGGTTGGGACATTTCAGAGAAGAACATCAGCCTAACTAACGGCAGCCAAAGTGGCTTCTTCTACTTGTTCAACTTACTCGCAGGTAAACAGCCAGACGGTTCGCATAAGAAGGTGCTACTGCCTATCGCGCCTGAGTACATCGGCTATGGTGATGCTGGCATTGATGAAGATATTTTTGTCTCTTACCACCCAGAAATCGAGCTGTTAGATAACGGATTGTTTAAATACCACGTCGATTTTGAACAGCTAACCGTCGACGATTCTGTTGCGGCAATCTGCGCATCTCGCCCAACCAACCCAACGGGTAACGTACTGACAGACGAAGAAGTGCGTAAACTGGACAAACTCGCACGTGAAAACAACATCCCACTGATCATCGATAACGCCTACGGCTTGCCGTTCCCGAACATCATCTTTGAAGATGTCGAACCATTCTGGAATGAAAACACCATCTTGTGCATGAGCCTATCTAAGCTGGGCTTACCGGGTGTGCGTTGTGGCATTGTGATTGCGAGTGAAAAAATCACTCAAGCGTTAACCAATATGAACGGCATCATCAGCCTAGCACCAGGCAGTGTGGGTCCAGCGCTGGCAAACCACATCATCGCTAAAGGCGACCTGCTTAAACTGAGTTCAGAGGTGATTAAGCCGTTTTACAAGCAGAAGTCGCAACGTGCGGTTGAACTGCTGCAAGAAGCGATTACCGATGAGCGCTTCCGTATTCACAAACCGGAAGGCGCTATCTTCTTGTGGTTGTGGTTTGATGAACTGCCAATAACAACAATGGAACTGTACCAACGCTTGAAAGCGCGTGGCGTATTGATTGTTCCGGGTGAGTACTTCTTTATTGGTCAGCAAGACGAGTGGGATCACGCGCACCAATGCCTGCGTATGAACTACGTTCAAGACGATGAGATGATGCAAAAAGGCATTGCGATTATCGCGGAAGAAGTTGAAAAGGCTTACCAACAAGGTCAGTAAAGCAAACTCCCACATCAAAGACACAAATTAAAAAGAGCGCCAACTGGCGCTCTTTCTCACTCTATAAGGCAAATAACTTGCTGATTAGTTGCTTTCTAGCAGGTTGTTGCCACCGATAGCAATTTTACGTGGTTGCATTGCTTCTGGGATTTCACGAACCAAATCAATATGTAATAAGCCGTTTTCCATTGAAGCGCCAGTCACTTTTACATAATCCGCTAGCTGGAATTTACGTTCAAAATCGCGTTCTGCAATACCTTGGTAAACGTAGTTTTTGCCTTCTTCGGCTTTACGTTCGCCCTTCACAATCAACATGTTTTCGTTTTGAGTCAGATCGAGCTGTTCTTCAGCAAAGCCAGCAACGGCCATAGTAATACGGTAGTTGTGCTCGTCTTTTTGCTCAATGTTGTACGGAGGGTAACCGCCAGAAGTATTTTTCGCTGTATTCGCTTCCATCAGGTTTAGCAGACGATCAAAGCCAATTGCATTACGGTATAGTGGTGAGAAATCTACGTTACGCATAAATCTATCCTCTTAATTAAGCAATAGTCTTAGCTCAGATGACGTTCATCTCACAGGCGTGTTTATGCAAAAACCAACGCCGAGCTAAGAGATTCTTATCATTCCGCAGGCCATCATTTGGCTCGGAGACATGATAGGAAATCTAAAGGTTTAAGTTGTGTGCTAAAACGCCATATCCTCTTTTGAGCGATCTCGTTTTAGCGATTCCAGAGGGCTGTCTTCTAGTCTCTAGCAAGCCAATCATCCTCTTCACAACTAGATATAAGGTCGTCAAAAATGACTTTCAAGGGAAAAAATAAAAAATTTTAAGTGCGCTCGCTATCTCCCCAGAAAGGTCAGTTTACCCTCGCTTTGCGATCGGTATTAAAAAGCCCACCTTTCTGGTGGGCTTAATCTGCACTCTACTTGCGGGAGGATTTACGCGCTTTTACAACGCTCTTTTCTGCCGCTTTTTCCTGTTTTAACTTACGCTTTTCTTTCAGACTCAACTGTGGTTGTTTCTTGTCTTTCTTACTCATGACTTCACCTCTATTTATTGACACAACAGACAGCCACACAGCATTTTCTGCGCTGGTGGCTGCGATTGATGAACAATTTCAGTAATCACAAAGCAGCGTCGCTGATTAAAAATTTCTATTTCGAACGCATCATTTTTAGCTCGCCCTAATAAACGGGATCCCAAATAAGAATCGACCGCGAGCATACCTGTCATCGGTTGCCCCTTGCGCGAGCTGACTAACGTCATGCGATATTGATAGGCGCGTTCAACATCCACTAAGCGAACCGTATCCCCAACCGCAATACGAGCTCGGTTACGGCAATGGGCCTGTTGCTCGCAGGTTTCAAATAGCGATAACAACCTTAGTGGTGATTGATAGGTTAAAAAGCGACTGGTTAACCACCAAGTTCGCAGCGCCAAACAGTACGCCGAGAACCAGCGTTCAAACATGATTATTTCCTTCTTAATGCCTTGTCTTACAAATAAATTCAGTGCATTGAACCGGAAGTGCATCACCTCCGGCTTAGTTCAGGAAAGTCATCACCATTTTTTCAACCTCCTTATTCATCAGCTCTTCAGCACTATAGCGAGCAGAAAAAAGAAAGCAAAAGCGCCCAAGCGAACAAAATGGCGAGAAAAAAAGAAAACAGAAATAAAATGGCAAGCTTGATCAGGTTATTGGCAGTTAGCACCAGAAAAACCAAAGTCTTGGCAGAAAGTGGCGATTTTCATTGGTGGTTAAAACAAAAAAAGCAGCGATTTCTCGCTGCTTTTTTCTATTAAGGCAAGTTGTCGTTACACGTCTAAGTTCGCTACTTTCAGCGCGTTTTCTTCGATGAAGTTACGACGAGGTTCTACTTGGTCACCCATCAGTGTTGTGAACAATTGGTCTGCGCCTACCGCATCCTCAATCGTTACTTGCATCATGCGACGCGTTTCTGGGTCCATAGTCGTTTCCCACAGCTGATCTGGGTTCATCTCACCTAGACCTTTGTAACGCTGACGGCTCAGACCACGCATTGACTCTTTAACCAACCAATCAAGCGCTTCTGCAAAGCTTGCTACTGGCATCGTACGCTCACCACGTTTGATGTACGCGCCTTCTTCCAGAAGCCCATCCAGTGCTTCTGATAGATCAGCTAATTTGCCGTACTCTTTCGAGTTTAGGAAATCGATGCTAATTGCATGTTCGTGCGTCACACCGTGAGTACGAACCACGATCTTAGGCAAGTTTAAGCCTAGTTCTTCGTGCTGCTCAACTTCGTAGCTGTATTGGCTCGCGCCCACTTCTTTCGCATTCAGCTGCTCAATAAGCTGCTTCGTCCACGCTTCAACAACTGATGCGTCATGGCATTGCTCAGGCGTTAGACGAGGAGTGTAAATCAACTCGTTTACCAAAGCACTTGGGTAACGACGGCTCATACGTTCCGCCAGTTTAATCCCCGCATTGTACTGTTGAACAAGCTTCTCTAGTGCTTCACCTGCCAATGCTGGTGCTTCTGCGTTTACGTGTAGCGATGCATTATCCAGAGCCAATGATACTTGGTATTGGTTCATCGCTTCTTCGTCTTTGATGTACTGCTCTTGTTTGCCTTTTTTCACTTTGTAAAGTGGTGGCTGAGCGATGTACACGTAACCACGCTCGATAAGCTCTGGCATTTGACGGTAGAAGAAGGTCAATAGTAGCGTACGGATGTGCGAACCATCGACATCGGCATCGGTCATGATGATGATGTTGTGGTAACGCAGCTTGTCCGGGTTGTACTCGTCACGACCGATACCACAACCAAGTGCAGTGATCAGAGTGGCCACTTCTTGCGAAGACAGCATCTTGTCGAAACGTGCTTTTTCTACGTTAAGAATCTTACCTTTTAGCGGTAGGATTGCTTGGTTCTTACGGTTACGGCCTTGTTTTGCGGAGCCGCCTGCCGAATCACCCTCCACTATGTATAGTTCAGAGAGTGCCGGATCTTTTTCCTGACAGTCTGCAAGTTTACCTGGAAGGCCAGCTAGGTCTAGTGCTCCTTTACGGCGCGTCATTTCACGAGCTTTACGCGCTGCTTCACGTGCACGTGCTGCATCGATGATTTTCGAACAAACCATCTTCGCTTCTGTCGGGTTCTCAATCAGGAACTCAGACAGTTTTTCACCCATTGCAGACTCAACAGCTGATTTCACTTCAGAAGAAACCAGTTTGTCTTTTGTTTGGCTTGAGAACTTAGGATCTGGTACTTTCACCGAAACAACCGCAGTTAGACCTTCACGCGCATCGTCGCCTGAAGTCGCTGTTTTCGCTTTCTTCGAGAAACCTTCTTTATCCATAAAGCTGTTCAATGTACGTGTTAGCGCAGCACGGAAACCAGCAAGGTGAGTACCACCATCACGCTGTGGGATATTGTTGGTAAAGCAGAAGATATTCTCTTGGAAACCATCGTTCCATTGCATCGCCACTTCAACTGAAATGCCGTCTTCACGCTCTGAGTTAAAGTGGAAGATTTTTTCGATGATTGGCGTTTTGTTGGTGTTTAGGTGATCAACGAACGCTTGAATACCACCTTCATACATGAAGTGATCATGTTTGTCCGCTTCACGCTCATCAACCAATTTGATCGACACACCAGAGTTCAGGAATGACAGTTCACGCAGGCGTTTCGCCAGAATGTCATAGTGGAACTCAGTGTTAGAGAAGGTCTCGGCACTTGGCCAGAAACGAATTTGTGTACCGGTTTTATCCGTATCACCCACAACAGCTAGTGGCGCTTGAGGCTCACCATGGCGGTAGGTTTGCGTATGGATATGGCCACCACGATGAATCGTCAGCTCAACTTTCTCAGATAGCGCGTTTACCACTGAAACGCCTACCCCATGAAGACCACCCGATACTTTGTATGAGTTATCGTCGAACTTACCACCCGCGTGAAGTACCGTCATGATTACTTCTGCTGCAGAGACATTTTCCTCTGAGTGGATTTCTGTTGGAATGCCACGACCATCATCGCTAACGGAAACCGAGTTATCCTCATGAATTGTCACAACGATGTCTTTACAGTGACCTGCCAACGCTTCATCAATTGAGTTATCCACCACCTCGAAAACCATGTGGTGAAGGCCGGTGCCGTCGTCCGTATCGCCGATGTACATTCCTGGACGCTTACGTACCGCATCCAGACCCTTCAGTACCTTAATACTCGATGAATCGTAATTTTCAGACATGAGTTTCTCTCTTCTAGTTTGACTCTATCCTGCCATGTTCCACATGAAACAATTTACCGTTATCGTCCAACATATCGGCGATTTGGCTTTCAGTGATAGAGCTTACAAATACTTGTGCGCCCGTCTCTTTTAAGCAGTCAGCAAGACGCTTGCGACGTTGGCTATCTAATTCCGACGCGAAGTCATCAATTAGGTAAATGCATTGTTTACCGGTCATCTCTGTCAGGTGTTGCCCTTGCGCGACACGCAATGCACACACCATGAGTTTTAATTGACCGCGTGACAGAACATCTTCAACGGGCGTTCCGTTCACTTTAATGCGCAAATCAGCTTTGTTTGGGCCACTAAAGGTGTATCCCAATGCCTGATCACGCTCAAAATTCTTTTCTAGTATCTCGTGGTATGGGGTGTCTTTATCCCAGCCACGATAATACTTCAATTGGATCTCAAATTCTGGCAAAAATGTCTGACAGATAGTTTCTGCGACGGTTTTCATCTGCTCGATGTAACTTGCTCGCCATTGGCTGATGTTTTCAGCCAACCCTGCCATTTCCTGATCCCAATAACTGAGCTCACGATAACTATTGGCGGTTTTCAACAGCGCGTTGCGCTGCTTGTTCAGGCGCTTGAACCTTCCCCATGCTTGATAAAAAGCGGGCTCGGTATGAAACACGCCCCAATCAATAAACGCGCGACGATGTTTAGGGCCATCTGTCAGTAAATCAAACCCTTCTGGGTGTATCAACTGCAGAGGCAGAACTTGTGCCAACTGCGCTAATTTTTGTCCAGATTGACCGCCTATTTTAACCTCTGTTGAGCCATCACGCTGCTTATTAATGCCGATAGGTAGCTCAAATTGATCCGAGTTCAAAAAACGACCATGAACAAACAGTTCGTCACACTCATTTTGTATCACTCGTCCGGTGAGAGAGCTCTTGAATGAGCGGCCATGCCCGAGCAGGTAAACCGCTTCTAAGACACTGGTTTTACCGCTGCCGTTCGGCCCGATAAGAAAGTTAAAGCCTGCTGATAACTCAATATCACAGGCTTTAATGTTTCGAAACTGCTGAATGATGAGACGAGAAAGAGGCATTCAGTTGGCTTATAGACGAATTGGCATCACCACGTACATGGCACTGTCATCGTCGGCATTTTCAATCAATGCGCTAGCGTTAGCATCCGACATCGACACACGTACATTTTCACAACGCAACGTGTTCAGAACATCAAGCACATAGCTTACGTTAAAGCCGATTTCGATGGCGTCACCTTCAAAGGTTACATCAAGCATCTCTTCCGCTTCTTCTTGTTCTGGGTTATTCGCGGTTATGCGCATTTCAGTATCAGCCAGATTCACACGCACGCCACGGAATTTTTCGTTGGAAAGAATCGCAGCACGAGAAAAGGCTTGGCGCAACTCGTCACAACTTGCTATTAGGGTCTTATTGGTGCTCTGAGGCAATACGCGGCGGTAGTCAGGGAAACGACCATCAACCAACTTAGAGGTAAAAGTAAAGTTATTCACCTCAGCACGAACATTGGAGCTACCGATCTGAAGTACTACGGGCTGCTCTGGCGCATCCATCAACTTCACTAATTCTTGCACACCTTTGCGTGGCACGATGATTTGCTTCTGCGCAAAGTCTGCACCTAGCTGAGTTTGCGATACCGCCATACGGTGGCCGTCCGTCGCCACGCTGCGTAGCGTGGTGCCGTCAATTTCAAACAACATGCCGTTGAGGTAGTAACGAACGTCTTGATTCGCCATCGAGAACTGAGTTTTGTCGATCAGCGTACGTAAATCAGCTTGGCTCAGTGATACTTCCACTTCACTTTGCCAGTCTTCAATATTAGGGAAATCGTTCGCAGGAAGCGTTGCCAATGAGAAACGGCTGCGACCAGAGCGAACTTGTACGCGATCACCTTCTAAAACAAATGTGATGATCGCATCGTCCGGTAAACCACGGCAGATATCGAGAAACTTACGCGAAGGAACGGTAATGCTGCCCGCTTCAAAATCACCTTCTAGCGTCACTTTGCTTACTAACTCTACTTCAAGATCGGTTGCCGTCATCGACAATACGTTCTCTTCTACTTTAAGAAGTAGGTTACCTAGGATTGGCAGAGTTGGTCGGCCACCTAAAGCGCCCGAAACCTGCTGTAGCGGTTTGATTAAATGACTACGTTCAATGGTAAATTTCATGCTTGGCTCTTTACGCTGTCAGCTCAATAAATGATTTGCTTAGAATACCGTTATTCTAACCGATTACGAGGACAGGGTGCGAATCAAGTTAGAGTAATCTTCTTTAATATCGTGGCTCTCTTCACGCAGCTGCTCAATCTTGCGACACGCATGAAGTACGGTCGTATGATCGCGGCCCCCAAACGCATCGCCAATTTCAGGCAAGCTGTGGTTGGTTAGCTCTTTTGCTAACGCCATGGCCAGCTGACGAGGACGCGCTACAGAACGAGAGCGACGTTTAGACAGCAAGTCCGCCACTTTAATCTTGTAGTATTCCGCCACGGTCTTTTGAATGTTATCGATCGTCACCAGCTTCTCTTGTAGAGCAAGCAGATCGCGCAGCGCTTCACGAACAAAATCAATCGTAATTGGGCGGCCAGTAAAGTTCGCGTTAGCGATAACACGGTTCAGTGCACCTTCTAGCTCACGAACGTTCGAACGCAGACGCTTGGCAATGAAGAATGCCACTTCATCAGCAAGGTGGATTTGGTGATCTTCGGCTTTTTTCATCAAGATCGCCACACGCGTTTCAAGCTCAGGCGGCTCGATCGCAACAGTAAGCCCCCAACCAAAGCGAGATTTAAGACGATCTTCAACGCCATTAATCTCTTTAGGATAACGGTCAGACGTTAAGATGATCTGCTGGTTACCTTCCAATAGTGCGTTGAAGGTATGGAAGAATTCTTCTTGCGAACGTTCTTTATTAGCAAAGAATTGGATATCATCGATAAGGAGTGCATCCACACTGCGGTAGTAGCGTTTGAATTCTTCAATCGCATTGTTTTGCAGCGCTTTTACCATGTCTTGCACAAAACGCTCTGAGTGCATGTAGACCACTTTCGCGTTCGGGTTGTTATCCACAATCGCGTTACCCACCGCATGCAATAAGTGGGTTTTACCCAAGCCCGTGCCGCCGTATAGGAATAGTGGGTTGTAAGCTGCACCTGGGTTATCCGATACCTGACGCGCCGCAGCCAAACCCAGTTGGTTCGACTTACCTTCAACAAAGTTGTCGAACTTGTGTTTTGGGTTCATGTTTGAGCGGTGATTGATCGCCGCAATCGCTTGAGCGTCGTCATCCCAGGTTTTGTGTACTGGCTTACGTGCCTGTAATTGCGCAGGTGCAGATGACTCCGCAGCCACATCTGCAGGCGTACGTGTCGGCGCTGGTTTTGGAGCAGAGACAGGTCGACTCCCCACTTCAAAGCGTAAGTTAGGAATGTCGCCACCACAGTATTCCTGTAGTAAACGAGTAATATTGTTCAGATACTTATCACGCACCCAGTCCAACACAAAGCGGTTTGGCGCGAATAGAGTGAGAGTATTGTCATTGAGCTCCGCTTGTAGCGGACGAACCCACATGCTGAATTCTGTAGCTGGTAGCTCTTCTTGAAGCTGCTGCAAACATTGCAGCCAAAGCGAAGATGACACGGTGCCCCCACTGAGTAATTGAATTATCGGAAAAGACTGGCAATTTTACCTGTTGATAACCAAGATCGCCAGCGATTGTTCGACGATCCAGTGAATAAGATCCAAGTTATTCACAATTATTTCTGCAAACTTGATGAGATCAACACACCTTGCCCCAAATTTGCCCACACAACGATCCACAATTGGGCAAAATTCACAAGATCGAGTGATTGGTGATAAGTCTGTGTATTATTTTATTCCCAATGCTGATTTTGTCGATCATTTCCCCTGGTTCAGTTCGCATTTTCGTCACATTTAACATTCTTCTTCTATTATCTAATAACTCACAGGTCTAGGTTATTGCTCTTGGTTATTTATTTAATTGAGCTAACTAACAGTAGTATTTCCAACCATAAAATTATGGAGATGTATTATGAAAAACTGGATTAAGGTTGCCGTTGCAGCCATTGCACTGTCGGCAGCAACCGTACAAGCCGCTACTGAAGTCAAAGTTGGTATGTCAGGTCGCTACTTCCCGTTTACTTTTGTAAAGCAAGATAAGCTACAAGGCTTTGAAGTCGACATGTGGGATGAAATCGGCAAACGCAACGATTACAAAATCGAATACGTAACCGCTAACTTCTCTGGTTTATTTGGTCTGCTAGAAACCGGTCGCATCGATACGATCTCCAACCAAATCACCATGACTGATGAGCGTAAAGCCAAATACCTATTTGCTGACCCTTACGTTGTAGATGGCGCACAAATTACCGTGCGTAAAGGTAACGACAGCATTAAAGGTGTTGACGATCTCGCGGGTAAAACCGTTGCGGTGAACCTAGGATCTAACTTCGAGCAACTGCTGCGTCAATACGACAAAGACGGCAAGATCAACATTAAAACGTACGACACAGGTATCGAACATGACGTGGCGCTCGGTCGTGCAGACGCGTTTGTAATGGATCGTCTTTCTGCGTTAGAGCTGATTAAGAAAACTGGCCTTCCTCTGGAATTGGCAGGCGAACCGTTTGAGACCATTCAAAACGCATGGCCTTTCGTTGACAACGAGAAAGGTCGTAAGCTGCAAGAAGAAGTAAACAAAGCACTGGCTGAGATGCGCGCAGATGGTACAGTAGAGAAAATTTCCGTGAAGTGGTTTGGCGCTGACATCACGAAATAAGAACTCTTTGTACTTTAGGCCGCAAAGTGGTATCACTCTCGGACTAAAATAAACTTACGTAAAGGTGGAACTTGTTTTCCACCTTTTCTTTTCTCTAGCCTTTAGGTAAGCCGTATGGGATTTGACTTTAATTACATGTTGGAACTGCTGCCGATATTGCTGAAATATCTTGGCACTACCATGGAAATGGCGACGTGGGGATTGGTGTTTTCACTGATTTTATCCGTTATTTTAGCCAATATTCGCGTATTTAAACTGCCAGTTCTGGATCAATTAAGCCAACTGTACATCAGCTTCTTCCGTGGCACCCCTCTCCTAGTTCAGCTTTTCCTGCTTTATTACGGCTTACCACAAATTTTCCCATTGATGGTGGGTATTGATGCCTTCTCAGCAGCGGTGATCGGTTTAACGCTGCACTTTGCCGCTTATATGGCGGAAAGCATTCGTGCCGCCATTATTGGTATTGATCGTAGTCAAATGGAAGCGAGCTTATCGGTGGGCATGACAACATCCCAAGCAATGCGCCGCGTCATTTTGCCTCAAGCAACCCGCGTAGCGCTGCCTTCACTGATGAACTATTTCATCGATATGATCAAGTCAACGTCTCTCGCCTTTACGCTTGGTGTGGCCGAAATCATGGCGAAAGCACAGATGGAAGCCTCATCAAGTTTCCGTTTCTTTGAAGCTTTCCTTGCGGTTGCTCTTATTTACTGGGGCGTGGTGGTGATTCTGACTCGCGTACAAATCTGGGCAGAAGCAAAACTGAATAAGGCGTACGTACGATGATTAAGTTAGAAAATATTCACAAACGTTTTGGTGAGACTGAAGTACTGAAAGGCATCGACCTCGATATTAAGCAAGGTGAGATCATCGTGATTATCGGCTCAAGTGGCACGGGTAAATCAACCTTGCTGCGTACGGTGAACTTTCTAGAACAAGCAGATGAAGGTCGTATCACGATAGATGACATCTCCGTTGATACTCAAAAACACACTAAAGCCGAAGTATTAGCGCTGCGTCGTCGAACTGGCTTTGTGTTCCAAAACTATGCCCTGTTTGCCCATATGAATGCGCGCCAGAACATTGCCGAAGGTCTAGTGACCGTTCGAGGTTGGAAAAAAGCCGATGCTCTCAAACGAGCGCAACAAATTCTGGATGACATCGGCCTTGGGGATAAAGGCGATAGTTATCCAGCGGCATTGTCTGGCGGCCAACAACAACGTGTGGGTATCGGCCGAGCGATGGCGCTGCAACCAGAACTGCTGTTGTTTGACGAACCAACTTCTGCGCTAGATCCTGAATGGGTCGGTGAAGTTCTCTCATTAATGAAGAAGTTAGCCAATCAGCATCAGACCATGCTGGTGGTGACGCACGAGATGCAATTCGCGAAAGAAGTTGCCGATAGAGTGATCTTCATGGCGGAAGGCAATATCGTTGAGCAAGGTTCTCCACAGGATATCTTCGATAATCCACAAGATCCTCGTTTGAAAAAATTCCTTAACCAAGTAGGAATAGAGTAACGATCAAGCATCAGGATCGATTGATCCTTGAGATTTTACTCACACTACGTATAATCGCCCGGCCGGAATTTCGTACTCATTGAGTCATTGACACATTATGTGAGTGTGATTACAATTCCGCCTCTTTGTTGAGAGGCGTCGGTTGTCCTTCTCTATATAAAGAGCTTCTTTATATAAGAAAGCAAATACCCACGCCGGGTTTAACAAGAACCTAAAACTACTGATCAGTAAAGGTAATTATCATGAAACGCACTTTTCAACCTACAGTTCTAAAGCGCAAGCGTACTCACGGCTTCCGTGCTCGCATGGCAACTAAGAACGGTCGTAAAGTTATCAACGCACGTCGTGCAAAAGGCCGTGCGCGCCTATCAAAATAATCGCTAGTTTATTTTGAACACGTACGCGTTTAATCGGGAGTTACGTTTGTTAACTCCCGAGCATTATCAAAACGTCTTCCAGCAAGCTCATCGAGCTGGCTCGCCTCATTTCACCATCATTGCTCGCAATAACAAACTTTCTCACCCACGATTAGGTTTAGCGGTTCCCAAAAAGCAAATCAAAACGGCTGTCGGTCGTAACCGATTTAAGCGTTTGGCTCGTGAAAGCTTTCGTAACAATCAACATCAGCTTCCAAACAAAGATTTTGTTGTGATTGCGAAGAAAAGCGCGCAAGATTTAAGCAATGAGGAAATTTTTAAGTTGTTTGATAAGCTATGGCAACGCCTGTCTCGCCCTTCACGTGGATAGCCATTGGGCTCGTTTATCTGTATCGCTGGTTTATCAGCCCTTTGATTGGTCCTCGTTGCCGGTTCACACCAACCTGTTCCACTTACGCGCTAGAAGCTTTGAGAGCTCACGGTTTTGTAAAAGGATGTTGGTTATCAGGCAAACGTCTATTAAAATGCCACCCTTTGAATGAAGGGGGGTATGACCCCGTTCCACCAGTCCAAAAACAAGACAGAGATAACTAACGATGGATTCTCAACGTAATATCCTGCTCATCGGTTTGGCCCTGGTTTCTTTTTTGCTGTTTCAACAATGGCAAGTTGCAAAGAATCCAGAACCTCAAGCAGTTGAACAGGCTCAATCAAGCAGCACTCTACCTGCACCATCTTTTGCTGATGAACTTGACCCAGTTCCTGGCCAACAGCAAGCTTCTGCAAAAACTATCACAGTAACGACTGATGTTTTAACTCTGTCGATCGACACCGTTGGTGGCGATGTGGTACATGCCAACCTTAACGAATACTCTGCTGAGTTAGATTCATCAGATTCTTTTGTTCTGCTTAAAGACGCTCAAGGTCACCAATTTATCGCTCAAAGCGGTCTAGTGGGTCCTCAAGGTATCGACTTGAGCAGCACAAATCGCCCTCACTACAACGTAAGTGCAGACAGCTTCACTCTAGCTGACGGTCAAGATGAACTTCGTGTTCCGATGACATTCACTGCAAACGGCATCGAATACACCAAAACTTACATCTTTAAACGCGGCAGCTACGCGCTTAATGTTGAATACGATGTAGTGAACAACTCAGGCAACAACGCAACATTTGGTATGTACGCTCACCTACGTCAAAACCTAATGGACGATGGTGGTAGCATCACAATGCCTACTTACCGTGGTGGCGCATACTCAACAGAAGATACGCGTTACAAGAAGTACAGCTTTGATGATATGCAGGATCGCAACCTGTCTCTTAATCTAGCCGATGGCCAAGGTTGGGCAGCAATGATTCAGCACTACTTTGCCGCAGCTTGGATCCCACGTAACGAACCAGGTACTAACCTATACACTCGTGTAATTGGCAACCTAGGCGACATCGGCGTTCGTATGCCGAACAAAACTATCGCAACAGGCGATCAGGCTAAGTTTGAAGCAACACTTTGGGTTGGTCCAAAACTGCAAGATGAAATGGCAGAAGTGGCACCTAACCTAGACCTAGTAGTGGACTACGGCTGGTTATGGTTCATTGCGAAGCCTCTTCATATGTTGCTTTCATTCATCCAGAGCTTTGTTGGTAACTGGGGTGTGGCAATCATCTGTCTGACCTTCATCGTTCGTGGTGCAATGTACCCACTAACAAAAGCGCAATACACGTCTATGGCGAAAATGCGTATGCTACAGCCTAAGCTGCAAGCAATGCGTGAGCGTATCGGTGATGACCGTCAGCGCATGAGCCAAGAAATGATGGAACTGTACAAGAAAGAGAAAGTGAACCCACTCGGTGGCTGTTTACCTCTTATCCTACAGATGCCTATCTTCATCGCACTATACTGGGCGCTAATGGAATCGGTAGAGCTTCGTCACTCACCATTCTTTGGTTGGATTCACGACTTGTCAGCGCAGGACCCTTACTACATCCTGCCGCTATTGATGGGTGCGTCTATGTTCCTAATCCAGAAGATGAGCCCGACAACAGTAACGGATCCAATGCAGCAGAAGATCATGACCTTTATGCCGGTTATGTTTACCTTCTTCTTCTTGTTCTTCCCATCAGGTCTCGTTCTGTACTGGTTGGTGTCGAACATCGTAACGCTTATCCAGCAAACTCTGATCTACAAAGGGTTAGAGAAAAAAGGCTTACACAGCAAGTAACCTTTTAGGAAATGATTGAGAAAGGCGGCCAAAAGGTCGCCTTTTTGTTTTTGGCTGATTACAATTCAGCTAACTAAAGTTATGGCTCAATTTGAGCCCAGCTCAAAAGGCAAAATTATGACTACAGATACGATTGTCGCTCAAGCGACCGCGCCTGGTCGTGGCGGTGTCGGTATTATTCGAGTATCAGGCCCTAAAGCCAACCAAGTGGCGTTAGAAGTCACGGGTAAGACACTAAAGCCCCGCTATGCAGAGTACCTGCCGTTTAAGTCAGAAGATGGCACTGTGCTTGATCAGGGCATCGCTCTGTACTTCCCTAACCCGCACTCATTTACAGGTGAAGACGTACTTGAGCTGCAAGGCCATGGCGGCCCCGTCGTGATGGATATGCTGATAAAACGCATTCTAGGTATTGATGGCATTCGAGCAGCTCGCCCTGGTGAGTTCTCTGAACGCGCGTTCCTGAACGATAAACTCGACCTCGCTCAAGCAGAAGCAATTGCAGACCTCATTGATGCAAGTTCTGAAGAAGCAGCAAAATCGGCGCTGCAATCCTTACAGGGCGCCTTTTCAGGGCGCATTAATACCTTAGTTGAGTCGCTGATTCATTTGCGTATCTATGTTGAGGCAGCCATCGACTTCCCAGAAGAAGAGATCGACTTTCTGGCCGACGGCAAAGTGGCTGGTGACCTACAAGCCATCATCGATAACCTAGATGCGGTGCGCAAAGAAGCCAACCAAGGCGCAATCATGCGTGAAGGGATGAAAGTCGTGATTGCTGGTCGTCCAAATGCGGGCAAATCAAGCCTACTGAACGCACTATCAGGCAAAGAGTCTGCAATCGTAACCGACATCGCAGGTACGACACGTGACGTACTGCGTGAGCATATCCACATTGATGGTATGCCACTGCACATCATTGATACAGCAGGTCTGCGTGATGCCTCCGACGAAGTCGAGAAAATCGGTATCGAACGCGCGTGGGATGAAATCGCTCAAGCAGACCGCGTCTTGTTCATGGTAGATGGCACCACAACCGATGCCACCGATCCAAAAGATATCTGGCCAGACTTTGTAGATCGCCTACCCGACAATATCGGCATAACCGTGATCCGAAACAAAGCGGATCAAACGGGTGAAGAAATGGGGATCTGCCACGTCAATAACCCTACCCTCATCCGCTTGTCAGCGAAAACTGGTGCAGGAGTTGAAGCTCTGCGTGAACACCTCAAAGAATGCATGGGCTTCTCTGGCAACAGTGAGGGTGGCTTTATGGCTCGTCGCCGTCACCTCGATGCGTTGGAACGCGCCGCACAGCACCTTCAAATAGGCCAAGAACAGCTTGAAGGCTATATGGCTGGTGAGATATTGGCAGAAGAGCTGCGCATCACCCAACAGCATCTCAACGAGATTACCGGCGAGTTCAGTTCTGACGACTTACTGGGCCGAATCTTCTCTTCATTCTGTATCGGTAAGTAAATAATCGAACGCGCGGTGCTGAGCTTAACTCACACCGCGTTTCTTTTTGTACGGCAAGCCATCCATGAGCTTTAGCCGTCGCATTCAATAAGGAAGAAGTATGATCCACATTATTACAGGCAGCACGCTAGGTGGCGCAGAATACGTAGGGGATCACCTGAGTGATCTACTCAACGAGAATGGATTTGAAACAACGATCCACAATCAGCCATCTCTTGATGAGATCGAAAATCAAGGAACGTGGTTGGTGATCACCTCAACCCATGGGGCTGGTGAGTACCCTGATAATATTCAACCTTTTATCGCGGCATTACAAAATACCCCGCCGAAAATGACCGACGTAAAGTTCGCAGTGATTGCGATTGGTGATTCAAGCTATGATACGTTCTGCGCCGCTGGTCAACACGCTTATGATTTACTAGAGGACATTGGTGCCACACCGCTCGCTGATTGTCTTAAGATTGATGTACTGAGCCATGCAGTACCCGAAGACGCCGCTGAGGCATGGTTAAAAGAGAATATCGAACGCTTTTAAGCTCTCCGCTTTCCCTTCAACAGAGTCGAAATTCGGCTCTGTTTTCCCCAATGTGAATAACTCCCGTCAAATTATTTTGTTTAACTGCTCAAAAACCAATCAAACGAGCTGTGGATAACTACGATAAGATCCAGTGATTTTCCTTTAGTTATCCCAATAACAACTTTGATCAATTTTACCCCCTGTGTATAACTACCACTTTTGATCCCAGGTAATCCTCGATCTGATCCAATCATGATCACAAGATATGATCCAAAGAAGATCCATGATCTTGTTGATCATTTTTAGGTTATCCACAGAAACGGTCGATCCTAATAGTAGATCTAATAAAAGATCATATATATAGATCTTATATATATTTATCTTGAAGCTTAAAACGGATAAAACGAGAAAACGTTTTTCTCTGTGGCATAAAGCAGGTAAAATACGGCTCCTTTATCTGTCCATTAAATCCCTTTGAATACCTGAGGTCAGTTCATGCTTTATCACGAAAACTTTGACGTCATTGTTGTCGGTGGCGGACACGCAGGAACGGAAGCCGCGCTCGCATCTGCACGCACAGGACAAAAAACGCTTCTCCTTACCCATAACATCGATACATTAGGCCAGATGTCTTGTAACCCGGCGATTGGTGGTATTGGTAAAGGTCACTTAGTAAAAGAAGTGGATGCTATGGGCGGTTTGATGGCTGAAGCCATCGACCATGCAGGTATTCAATTCCGTACACTAAATGCCTCCAAAGGTCCTGCAGTTCGAGCGACTCGAGCTCAAGCGGATCGTGCTCTGTACAAAGCGTACGTCCGTAACGCATTAGAAAATGCACCTAACTTAACGCTGTTCCAGCAGTCAGTGGATGATCTGATTGTTGAGCAAGACCGCGCGGTTGGCGTGGTGACTCAAATGGGACTTCGCTTCCATGCGAAAGCCGTCGTACTAACGGTAGGTACGTTTCTTGGTGGTAAGATCCACATTGGCATGGAGAGCTCTTCAGGCGGACGTGCAGGAGATCCACCGTCGATCGCATTAGCGGATCGATTACGTGAACTGCCATTCCGTGTGGATCGTTTAAAAACGGGTACCCCACCGCGCATTGATGCTCGCACCGTTGATTTTTCAGTGCTTGAAGCTCAGCACGGTGATAACCCTACCCCTGTATTTTCATTCATGGGTAAACGCGAACAACACCCGCGTCAGATCCCATGTTTTATTACGCACACCAATGAGCAAACGCACGACGTGATCCGTAGCAACTTGGATCGCAGTCCGATGTACGCGGGTGTGATTGAAGGCATTGGTCCGCGTTACTGCCCGTCGATTGAAGACAAAGTGATGCGTTTTGCGGATAAAAATAGCCACCAAATCTTCATTGAGCCAGAAGGTTTAACGACGCACGAGCTATACCCTAACGGTATCTCGACTAGCTTGCCATTTGATGTGCAAGTACAAATCGTTCGCTCAATGAAAGGTTTTGAAAATGCGCATATCGTTCGTCCTGGTTATGCGATTGAGTACGATTTCTTCGATCCACGTGATTTGAAGCAAACGTACGAAACCAAGTTTATTCATGGTCTGTTCTTTGCTGGTCAGATTAATGGTACGACTGGTTACGAAGAAGCCGCAGCGCAAGGCTTGATGGCCGGTCTAAACGCAAGCTTGTACAGCCAAGACAAAGAAGGCTGGAGCCCACGTCGTGACCAAGCTTACATGGGCGTATTGATTGATGATTTATCGACCATGGGTACCAAAGAACCGTACCGCATGTTCACTTCTCGTGCGGAATATCGCTTGTTGCTACGTGAAGATAACGCCGATTTACGTTTAACGGAAAAAGCACGCGAGTTAGGCTTGATTGACGATGTTCGTTGGGCTCGCTTTAACGAGAAACTCAATAACATGGAAACGGAACGTCAACGTTTGAAATCAACGTGGATGAATCCGAAGTCAGAAGGCGTGGATGAGCTGAACAAGCTGCTGAAAACACCAATGGCACGTGAAGCTAGTGGTGAGGATCTTCTGCGTCGTCCTGAGATCACTTATTCGCAACTGACGCAACTTGAAGCGTTTGCTCCTGCACTTGAAGATCAGCAAGCGGCTGAGCAAGTTGAAATTCAAGTAAAATACGATGGTTACATCAAGCGTCAGCAGGAAGAGATCGAAAAATCATTGCGTCACGAAAATACCAAGCTACCCGCAGATTTGGATTACCGCGATGTAAAAGGTTTATCAAACGAAGTCGTTGCTAAACTGAGTGAAGCCAAACCAGAGAGCATCGGTATTGCATCGCGCATTTCTGGTATTACGCCTGCTGCAATTTCTATTCTTCTTGTTCACTTGAAAAAGCATGGTTTGCTGAAGAAAGGTGAGGAAGAATAATGAGCGCATTGCGAACAAAGCTGGATTCACTGATCGCGAAAACCGATTTAGAAGTGTCAGAGCAACAAAGAGAGCAATTGGTCGGTTACGTCGAACTGCTCGACAAGTGGAACAAAGCGTACAACTTAACGTCGGTGCGCGATCCGCTTGATATGTTAGTGAAACATATTCTTGATAGCATCGTGGTGAGCACACACCTGCCCGGTGAGCGCTTCATTGATGTTGGTACTGGTCCGGGTTTACCGGGCATACCTTTGGCAATCATGAACCCTGAGAAGACCTTCTTCTTGCTCGACAGTCTTGGCAAACGCATCCGTTTTATCAAGCAAGTCGTGCACACATTAGGGCTGAAAAACGTGACACCAATTCAAAGTCGCGTCGAAGAATTCCAACCTGAAGAAAAATTTGATGGCGTTTTGAGTCGAGCTTTTGCTTCAATGACAGACATGGTGGAATGGTGCCACCATTTGCCGAAACAAGAGCATGGGGTGTTTCTAGCGCTGAAAGGACAGCACCCTAAAGATGAAATGGATCAGCTTCCTGAATGGTGCAGTGTGACAGAGATCATATCTTTAGCTGTTCCTGAGTTGGAAGGTGATCGTCATCTAGTAATCTTATCGCGCAAGGAAAATTAGCGAGGTAATCGTGGGTAAAATTGTAGCAATCGCCAACCAGAAAGGTGGGGTCGGCAAAACAACAACGTGCATTAACTTAGCGGCTTCGATGGCGGCAACAAAGCGCAAGGTTTTGGTGATCGATCTCGACCCGCAAGGCAATGCTACGATGGCCAGTGGCGTGGATAAGTATATGGTCGATGCCACCGCATACGATCTTTTGGTCGAAGATACACCGTTCGATCAAGTCGTTTGTACCCAAACCACAGGGAAGTATGATTTGATCGCGGCGAACGGAGACGTAACCGCGGCAGAGATCAAATTGATGGAAGTGTTCGCTCGCGAAGTGCGTTTAAAAAATGCATTGTCGTCAGTTCGCGATAACTATGATTTCATCTTTATTGATTGTCCTCCTTCTCTAAACCTTCTTACAATCAATGCGATGGCGGCAGCTGATTCTGTGCTGGTGCCGATGCAATGTGAATACTTTGCGTTAGAAGGTTTAACTGCTCTTATGGACACAATCAGCAAGTTAGCGGCTGTGGTTAATGAAAACCTCAAAATCGAAGGTTTACTGCGTACTATGTACGACCCGCGCAACCGCCTATCGAATGAAGTGTCCGATCAACTTAAAAAACACTTTGGCAATAAAGTTTACCGTACCGTCATTCCGCGTAATGTGCGTTTGGCTGAAGCGCCAAGTCACGGTAAACCAGCGATGTACTACGATAAGTACTCTGCAGGGGCCAAAGCGTATCTTGCTCTAGCGGGCGAAATGCTCCGCCGCGAAGAAATCCCAGTTTAACTCTAACCTAAGGAATTCAATCCCATGTCTAAGCGTGGTCTCGGAAAAGGACTGGATGCGTTATTGTCGACCAGTTCGTTTGCTCGTGAAAAACAGCATATTGCATCGCATAGCCAAGAATTATCGGCAGACGGTGAGTTAACCGACTTAGCGATTGGTCAATTGCAACCGGGCGTATACCAACCGCGTAAAGATATGGCGCCTGAAGCGCTAGAAGAATTAGCGGCTTCGATTCAGTCACAAGGCATTATTCAGCCAATCGTGGTTCGCCAGGTTGAAAGCGGTCAGTTTGAGATCATCGCAGGTGAGCGCCGCTGGCGTGCGGCAAGGCAGGCTGGTTTAAAACGCGTGCCGTGTTTGGTGAAGAAAGTCGAAGATCGCGCGGCGATTGCCATGGCGTTGATTGAGAACATTCAACGTGAAGACTTGAATGTGATTGAAGAAGCACAAGCGCTTGAGCGCTTACAAGACGAATTTACGCTTACGCATCAACAAGTCGCAGAAGTGATTGGTAAGTCGAGAACGACGGTCAGTAACTTGTTACGTTTAAATCAGCTTGAGTCCAATGTGAAAAGCTTGGTTGCGGATAAATTGCTAGAAATGGGTCATGCGCGAGCGTTATTGGCCTTGCAGGGTGAGCAGCAGGTTGAGGTTGCTCAACAAGTCGCGAAAAAGCAAATGACTGTTCGTCAAACCGAACAGTTAGTAAAAAAGTGCTTAGCCCCACAAAATGAGCAAAAAGGGCAACAAGAAGATACCGAAGCTGAGCAAATGTCGCATAAATTGAGTCAGCTGCTTGATGCAAAAGTTTCTCTGACCCGTTCTGCAAACGGAAAAGCGAAATTGACGATAAGTCTTGATGAGCCTCACAAATTGGACCAACTAATTGCCAAGCTTGAGGCCTAGATGAGATAATTGATTTAGGTCAATTAATCTAATTAATCGAATTTTGTGCGAAAGTTGTCGTTTTGTAAACAAAACTGTAAGTTTTTGATGCAATCGAATTGCTTTACGTTGAACTGAACGTATAATTTTCGCCAATTTCCCAGCACAGAGAGTTTAGTGCGAAGTGGATATTACTAGAGGTACGAATACATGGTAGCTGCGTTAGCTAGACCAGGACGAGAGCTCGCAAGGCAATTGTTAATGATCCAGTCTGGCGCGGTTATTTTTGTGGCAGCAGGAATGGCGGTAGCCATAAATCCTGACTGGGGATTTTCAGCGCTGATTGGCGGAGGCATTTTTGTTGTTGCCAATGCAGTATTCGCGCTGTGTGCTTTCATGTTTAGTGGGGCTCGCGCTGCCAAGCGCATCGCGGCTTCCTTCTATACGGGTGAAGTACTGAAAATTCTCATCACGGTTGCACTGTTCTATGTTGCCTACATGTATATGCAGGTGGAACTTGTTCCCCTCAAACTAACCTATTTGCTGGTACTAGGTATTAATATCTGTGCACCAGTGCTATTCATTAACAACAAAAAATAGGATGAGTTATGGCTGCGCCAGGTGAAGCGCTAACATCGTCCGGTTACATTGCCCACCACCTTTCTAACCTATCGCTGTATAAGTTGGGTTTAGTAGGGTCGGAGACAAGTTTCTGGAACGTACATATCGATAGCCTGTTTTTTTCTTGGTTTACTGGTTTAATCTTCCTCGGAATTTTTTACAAAGTAGCGAAGAGAACAACAGCGGGTGTACCGGGTAAGCTTCAGTGTGCTGTAGAAATGATCGTTGAATTTGTCGCCGATAACGTCAAAGACACGTTCCATGGACGCAACCCACTGATCGCGCCTTTAGCACTGACTATCTTTTGTTGGGTATTTTTGATGAACGTGATGGACTTAGTTCCTATCGACTTCTTACCGTACCCAGCAGAACATTGGCTAGGTATCCCTTACCTTAAGGTTGTACCGTCTGCTGATGTGAATATCACCATGGCTATGGCTCTAGGCGTTTTTGCATTGATGATTTACTACAGCATCAAAGTGAAAGGTCTAGGTGGATTCGCAAAAGAACTTGCACTACATCCATTCAATCACCCACTTATGATTCCGTTTAACCTACTGATTGAAGTGGTATCGCTACTGGCGAAACCTCTATCACTTGGTATGCGTCTATTCGGTAACATGTTCGCGGGTGAGGTTGTATTCATTCTTTGTGCGGCAATGCTACCATGGTACTTACAATGGATGGGTTCACTACCGTGGGCAATCTTCCATATCTTGGTTATTACGATTCAAGCCTTCGTATTCATGATGTTGACAATTGTTTACCTGTCAATGGCACACGAAGATCCTGATCATTAATTTTTTTAAAGCTTTTTATTTGGGCACTAAGCCAACAACTATAAATTGGAGATAGTAATGGAAACTTTACTGAGCTTTTCTGCAATCGCCGTAGGTATTATCGTCGGTCTTGCTTCTCTTGGTACAGCGATTGGTTTCGCACTGCTAGGTGGTAAATTCCTAGAAGGTGCTGCACGTCAACCAGAAATGGCTCCTATGCTACAAGTTAAGATGTTTATCATCGCGGGTCTACTTGATGCGGTTCCAATGATCGGTATCGTAATCGCGCTACTATTCACTTTCGCAAACCCATTCGTTGGTCAACTAGGTTAATCACCTTTAACTCGGGACGAGCGATTAGCGCTTGTCACTGATTAACACTAAGTCCAAATAGAGGGGTAGCTGTTGTGAACATAAACGCAACTCTGCTAGGTCAAGCAATCTCGTTTGCACTATTTGTGTGGTTCTGCATGAAGTATGTATGGCCACCATTGATGAAAGCGATCGAAGAGCGTCAGAAGAAAATTGCTGATGGCCTTCAAGCAGCAGAACGTGCTGCGAAAGACTTGGATCTAGCACAAGCCAACGCTTCTGATCAATTGAAAGAAGCGAAGCGCACAGCAACTGAGATCATCGAACAAGCGAACAAGCGCAAGTCTCAAATTCTTGATGAAGCTCGCGAGGAAGCTCAGGCAGAACGCCAGAAAATCCTAGCGCAAGCAGAAGCAGAACTTGAAGCTGAACGCAATCGTGCGCGCGATGACCTGCGCAAACAAGTTGCTACTCTGGCTGTAGCTGGTGCTGAGAAAATCCTTGAGCGTTCTATCGATAAAGATGCGCAAAAAGATATTCTCGACAACATTACTGCAAAACTTTAAGTCTGGGGGCGCATATGTCTGATTTGACTACTATCGCACGCCCCTATGCTAAAGCAGCCTTCGACTTTGCTTTAGAGAAAGACCAGTTGGACCAATGGGGCCAAATGTTATCTTTTGCTGCTGAAGTGGCCAAAAACGAACAAATGAACGAACTTCTAACCGGTTCGGTTTCTGCTGATAAAATGGCAGAGATTTTTGTTGCAGTTTGCGGCGAACAAGTTGATACGCACGGTCAAAACCTTTTGAAGGTGATGGCTGAGAATGGTCGTTTAGCGGCCCTTCCTGATGTTTGCACAGAGTTTTACACTCTGAAGAAAGAGCATGAGAAAGAAATCGATGTTGAAGTCATTTCAGCTACAGAACTTTCTGATGAGCAACTTGCAAACATTGGCAGCAAACTTGAAAAGCGTCTTGAACGCAAAGTGAAGCTGAATTGCAGTGTAGATGAGACCCTACTTGGTGGGGTTATTATTCGAGCCGGAGACCTAGTCATCGATGACTCAGCGCGTGGTCGTTTGAACCGCCTGAGCGATGCATTGCAGTCTTAATGGGGATTGGAGCATGCAACTTAATTCCACGGAAATTAGCGATCTAATCAAACAACGTATCGAATCTTTCGAAGTTGTTAGTGAAGCTCGCAACGAGGGTACTATCGTATCGGTAAGCGATGGTATCATCCGCATCCACGGCCTAGCGGACGTGATGCAAGGTGAAATGATTGAATTACCGGGTGGCCGTTATGCACTGGCACTTAACCTTGAGCGTGACTCGGTTGGTGCGGTTGTAATGGGCCCATATGCTGACCTTAAGGAAGGCATGAAAGTTACAGGTACTGGCCGCATTCTTGAAGTGCCAGTTGGTCCAGAACTACTAGGCCGCGTAGTAAACACGCTGGGTGAGCCTATCGATGGTAAAGGTCCAATCGAAGCGAAAATGACTTCGCCTGTAGAAGTGATCGCACCAGGTGTAATCGACCGTAAATCGGTAGACCAACCTGTGCAAACTGGTTATAAGTCAGTTGACTCAATGATCCCTATCGGTCGTGGTCAGCGTGAGCTTATCATCGGTGACCGTCAGATTGGTAAAACAGCACTGGCGATCGACGCGATCATCAACCAGAAAGACTCTGGTATTTTCTCTATCTACGTAGCAATTGGTCAGAAAGCATCGACTATCGCTAACGTAGTTCGCAAACTAGAAGAGCACGGCGCACTACAAAACACTATCGTTGTAGTTGCATCAGCTTCTGAATCTGCAGCGCTGCAATACCTAGCGCCATACGCAGGTTGTGCGATGGGTGAATACTTCCGCGATCGCGGTGAAGACGCACTGATTGTTTACGATGACCTATCTAAGCAAGCGGTAGCTTACCGTCAGATCTCTCTACTACTTAAACGTCCACCAGGCCGTGAGGCATTCCCAGGTGACGTATTCTACTTACACTCGCGTCTACTAGAGCGTGCAGCTCGTGTAAACGAAGAGTACGTAGAACGTTTCACTAACGGTGAAGTGAAAGGTAAGACTGGTTCATTGACTGCTCTTCCTATCATCGAAACTCAAGCAGGTGACGTTTCAGCATTCGTACCGACTAACGTAATCTCGATTACCGATGGTCAGATCTTCCTACAAACTGAGCTATTCAACGCCGGTGTTCGTCCAGCTGTTGACCCAGGTATCTCAGTATCTCGTGTAGGTGGTTCAGCTCAGACGAAAATCATCAAGAAACTATCAGGTGGTATCCGTACAGCACTAGCTGCGTACCGCGAACTAGCTGCATTTGCTCAGTTCTCTTCTGACCTTGATGAAGCAACGAAGAAACAGCTAGACCATGGTCAAAAAGTAACAGAACTAATGAAGCAGAAGCAGTACGCTCCAATGTCTGTATTTGACCAAGCTCTAACTATCTTCGCGGCAGAGCGCGGTTACCTTGATGATGTAGAACTTAACAAAGTTCTAGATTTCGAGGCGGCTCTACTATCGTACGCTCGCGGTCAATACGCTGAACTAGCAGCTGAGATCGACAAGTCTGGCGCTTACAACGATGAAATCGAAGCTCAGTTGAAGAAACTGACTGACGACTTCAAAGCAACCCAAACTTGGTAATTAGGTCGGTGGCAGTTTCTGCCACCAACTAACGGAGAGTAACGATGGCCGGCGCAAAAGAGATACGTAATAAAATCGGTAGTGTTAAAAGCACGCAGAAAATTACGAAAGCGATGGAAATGGTAGCAGCTTCAAAAATGCGTCGTTCTCAAGATGCAATGGAAGCTTCTCGTCCATACGCTGAAACAATGCGTAAAGTGATCGGTCATGTGGCTAACGCAAACCTAGAGTACCGTCATCCGTACCTAGAAGAGCGTGAAGCTAAACGTGTTGGTTACATCATCGTTTCGACAGACCGTGGTCTGTGTGGTGGTTTGAACATTAACGTGTTCAAAAAAGCCGTTACAGACATGCAAGCATGGAGAGAGAAAGGTGCTGAGATTGAGCTTGCCGTTGTTGGCTCAAAAGCAACAGCTTTCTTTAAACATGGTGGCGCAAAAGTTGCGGCACAGGTTTCTGGCCTGGGTGATAACCCAAGCTTAGAAGACCTAATCGGTTCTGTTGGCGTAATGCTGAAGAAATACGATGAAGGTGAACTGGACCGTCTATACGTAGTATTCAACAAGTTTGTGAATACTATGGTTCAGCAACCAACGATCGATCAATTGCTACCTTTGCCTAAATCGGACAGCGAAGAGATGCAGCGTGAGCACTCATGGGACTACATCTATGAGCCTGAGCCAAAACCTCTACTGGATACGCTACTAGTGCGTTACGTAGAGTCTCAGGTATACCAAGGTGTGGTTGAGAACCTTGCTTGTGAACAAGCGGCTCGAATGATTGCGATGAAGGCTGCAACGGATAACGCAACCAACTTGATTGACGATTTGGAACTTGTGTACAACAAAGCCCGTCAGGCTGCGATCACACAAGAACTATCGGAAATCGTTGGTGGTGCAGCTGCGGTTTAAGCTTAGGTAAAACGAAACAGTTTAGAGGATTAACGATGGCTACAGGTAAGATCGTACAGATCATCGGTGCGGTAGTCGACGTAGAGTTCCCACAGAGCAATGTACCTAGTGTATATGACGCTCTAAACGTAACGGACTCAAAAGAGCGTCTAGTTCTTGAAGTTCAACAACAGCTAGGCGGTGGCGTAGTTCGTTGTATCGTAATGGGTAGCTCTGATGGTTTACGTCGTGGAGTTGAAGTGGTTAACACTGGCGCTCCAATTTCAGTACCAGTCGGTACTAAAACTCTAGGTCGTATCATGAACGTCCTAGGTGACGCGATTGATGAGCGTGGTGAAGTGGGCGCGGAAGAGGTTTACTCTATCCACCGCAGCGCACCAAGCTACGAAGAACAATCAAACGAGATCGCACTTCTAGAAACGGGCGTTAAAGTAATCGACCTAATTTGTCCATTCGCTAAGGGTGGTAAAATCGGTCTATTCGGTGGTGCAGGTGTAGGTAAGACCGTTAACATGATGGAACTTATCAACAACATCGCACTACAGCACTCAGGTCTATCCGTATTTGCGGGTGTTGGTGAGCGTACTCGTGAAGGTAACGATTTCTACTACGAGATGCAGGAAGCGGGCGTTGTAAACGTTGAGAAGCCTGAAGAATCGAAAGTAGCGATGGTTTACGGTCAGATGAACGAGCCACCAGGTAACCGTCTACGTGTTGCACTGACTGGTCTAACAATGGCAGAACGTTTCCGTGACGAAGGTCGTGACGTACTACTGTTCATTGATAACATCTACCGTTACACACTTGCAGGTACAGAGGTATCGGCACTGCTAGGTCGTATGCCTTCTGCGGTAGGTTACCAGCCAACTCTTGCAGAAGAGATGGGTGTACTTCAGGAGCGTATCACGTCAACGAAATCAGGTTCTATCACGTCTGTACAGGCGGTATACGTACCTGCGGATGACTTGACTGACCCGTCTCCAGCAACAACGTTCGCGCACTTGGATGCAACGGTTGTACTTAACCGTAACATCGCGGCAATGGGTCTATACCCTGCGATCGACCCACTAGATTCAACATCTCGTATGCTTGATCCACTAGTAGTTGGTCAAGATCACTACGAAGTTGCTCGTGGCGTTCAGCAGACACTTCAGCGCTACAAAGAGCTGAAAGACATCATTGCTATCCTAGGTATGGACGAGCTATCTGAAGAAGATAAGCAAGTTGTATCTCGTGCACGTAAGATTGAGCGTTTCCTAACTCAACCTTACCACGTAGCAGAAGTATTTACAGGTGACCCTGGTATTTACGTACCTCTAAAAGAGACTCTACGTGGCTTTAAAGGTCTACTAGCTGGTGAATACGACGACATTCCTGAGCAGGCATTCATGTACTGCGGTAGCATCGACGATGCTATTGAGAATGCGAAGAAGCTATAAGGCTAACTAGGAGGCGATATGGCAGCAATAACCTTTCACCTAGACGTAGTAAGCGCTGAGAAGAAAATCTTCTCTGGTCGTGTTGAAACGTTTCAGGTGACCGGTAGCGAAGGTGAACTTGGTATTTTCCATGGTCACACACCGCTGCTGACCGCTATCAAGCCTGGTATGGTGCGTATTGTGAAACAGCACGGCCACGAAGAAATCATTTATGTTTCTGGTGGTATGGTAGAGATTCAGCCTGGTACAGCGACTGTACTGGCTGATACCGCTATCCGTGGTGAAGAGCTAGACGCAGCGAAGGCAGAAGAAGCCAAGCGCCGCGCTGAGGAGCAAATCCAGAATCAGCATGGTGACATGGACTTCGCACAAGCGGCCAGTGAACTGGCTAAAGCCATTGCTCAGCTACGAGTTATCGAGCTGACAAAAAAGCGTCGCTAAGCTCAATTAGCAACGTTGCATGACAAAAGGCGGCCAAATGGTCGCCTTTTTGATTAATTTTAGTTGGAAATTTACCTTACTCCATTAACTATTTTAAAAGAGCTGTTTAAAATAACGGCCAATTAACATAAAACGTCAATAGGTTCTCAATGAAATTCAGTGCTGTGATTCTTGCTGCGGGTAAAGGTACCCGTATGCATTCGAACATGCCTAAAGTGCTACACACTTTGGCAGGGAAGCCAATGGCAAAACATGTGATTGATACATGTACTGGTCTTGGTGCACAAAATATTCACTTAGTATTTGGTCACGGTGGTGATCAAATGCAAACCACTCTTGCTGAAGAGCCAGTAAACTGGGTGCTGCAAGCGGATCAGTTGGGGACTGGCCATGCAGTTGACCAAGCATCTCCTCGCTTCGAAGACGATGAGAAAATCCTCGTGCTTTATGGTGATGTGCCATTAATCTCAGCTGAAACCATCGAGAACTTGTTGGATGCTCAACCAACTGGTGGTATTGCACTGCTTACAGTGATGCTTGATAACCCAACAGGTTATGGTCGTATTATTCGTAAAAATGGTCCTGTTGTTGCGATCGTTGAGCAAAAAGATGCAACGGAAGAACAAAAACAAATTAAAGAGATCAACACGGGTGTCATGGTTGCGACTGGTGGGGATCTCAAGCGTTGGTTGTCTGGCTTAAACAACAACAACGCGCAAGGCGAATACTACCTAACTGACGTTATTGCAGCCGCACACGATGAAGGTCGTGCCGTTGAAGCTGTACACCCAGTCAATGCCATTGAGGTGGAAGGGGTCAACGACCGCGCACAGCTTGCTCGTCTAGAGCGTGCTTTCCAATCAATGCAAGCTCAGAAGCTACTAGAGCAAGGTGTGATGCTACGCGATCCAGCACGCTTTGATTTGCGTGGTGAGTTGCAGTGCGGTATGGACTGTGAAATTGACGTGAATGTTATCATTGAAGGTAAAGTATCACTCGGTGATAACGTGGTTATCGGTGCTGGCTGTGTACTGAAAGATTGCGAAATCGACGACAACACCATCGTTCGCCCTTACAGTGTGATTGAAGGTGCAACGGTTGGTGAAGAATGTACCGTTGGTCCATTTACTCGCCTTCGTCCTGGTGCTGAGATGCGTAACGATTCCCATGTGGGTAACTTCGTAGAAGTTAAAAATGCGCGTATCGGAGAAGGGTCAAAAGCGAACCACCTAACTTACCTTGGTGATGCTGAAATCGGTCAACGTACGAACATCGGTGCCGGTACGATTACTTGTAACTACGATGGTGCGAACAAGTTTAAAACCATCATCGGTAATGATGTATTTGTTGGTTCTGATAGTCAGCTGGTGGCTCCTGTCACTATCGCTGATGGCGCAACCATCGGTGCAGGCACGACGCTGACAAAAGATGTTGAAGAAGGCGAGTTAGTGATTACTCGCGTCAAAGAGCGCAAAATTAATGGCTGGCAACGCCCTGTAAAACAGAAATAAGCAGTACCTGCACTCTGTAGATATATTGTCAAAGCCGCTCAACAAGAGCGGCTTTGTTGTTTCTAGCTAAAGGCTTCATCGTTAGTAACTGGGAATGGCGATGCGTTTTTCGAGCCAACGAACGGCTTGGGATACGAATAGAATGAGCAACAAGTACTCCAAAACGAGGAAGGTATAAATCTCTAGGGGTAAGTACTCATTCACCACCAGCTCATTGGCACGGCGAGTGAGATCGCTCAAACCAATCACACTAACCAAAGAACTCATCTTCAGGATATACACAAATTGATTTCCCAATGGTGGGAGAATTTGTCGAAACGCTTGGGGAAGAATTACCAAGCGCATCTTTTGCCAATAGCTTAAGCCCAAAGATTCAGCCGCTTCATGCTGGCCACGGCTGATCGCTTGTATCCCACCGCGAAACACCTCCGCCATAAACGCACTCTCAGCAATGGTCAGTGCAATAACACCCGCCCAAAAGTGATTGAGTGAGACATCCAACAGCGTTGGCATGCCGTAATACACCCAAAGTAGTAAGACTAAAACAGGCACTGAACGGACTACCTCGACGTAAATGCGGTTGATCCACTTCAAGTAGGGAGAGTTCGACAGAGCCGGTAGGGCGATGATTAAACCTAATGTCATCGCAAATAACATACTGAGGAGTGATACTTGGATGGTGTCACTAAATCCGGCGATTAAAAACTTCAGATTGGTGAGTCCTTGCTCCGTAGAAGGATCGAGTACATACCAGCCCCATTGATAATCTGAGCAACCTGTGAGCAACAGCAGCGAAATCAGCCATAGAGTTCGAAAGGTCACATTTACTCCCTGAATTAACTAAAAAACTTCCATTGTTGCTGCTATGTTATCAATAGAGCTTTAATAAAGGTTAATCATTAAACCGTATAAGGTCATTATTTTTAAGGGAATAAAAATGAAAAAGATTTTACTAACGCTAGGAATGTGTTTACTTGCTGCAACTCAAATTGCTCATGCTGAAAGCCGTCTTCAATCCATTTTAGACAATGGTGTACTCCGTGTTGGAACGACGGGAGATTGGAATCCGATGACGATGAAAGACCCTGCAACCAACAGTTATCGTGGCTTTGATATCGACGTAACGACAGAGCTTGCTAAAGATCTCGGTGTAAAAGTAGAGTATGTAGCCACGGATTGGAAGACGTTAGTCAATGGCATTACCGCCAACAAATACGATATTACTGGCAGCGCGTCCCTGAATATGTCGCGCGCGAAAGTCGCTGGATACAGCCAACCGTATTTCTACCTTGCCTTTGTACCTGTTGTGCAAAAGAAAGATCTCGCCAAATTCTCTGATTGGGCAGATTTTAATACGCCTGATGTGAAAGTCGCGGCGACACTAGGAACGGTGCAAGAAAAAATGGTGAAAGAGTTTTTCCCGCTGGCTCAACACATTGTGATTGAAGCGCCAGCGCGCGACTTCCAAGAATTACTAGCTCGCAGGGCCGATGTATCGGTGACGTCCAATGTGGAAGCAGCGACGTTGGTGGACAAGTTTAAACAACTAGCGATAGTACCAGTGACCGCTCCGCGTAAACCGACACCAATTGCGATGCTGTTGCCGCAAGACGATCAAGTATGGATTAATTACATCAACCACTGGGTTGAGCTGAAAAAGACCCAAGGCTTTTTCAAGCTGACTGCCAAGAAGTGGGGGTTGAAAAGCTTATAAACAAAAAGAGCCGCATTACGCGGCTCTTTTTTATTATCTGAACAATTAAAGTTCGTCTTCACTCACTACACGAGCATTGTCTGGAGTCGTGAAGTGCTGAGACAATTCACGGTTAGATAAGATGTAACCCATCCAAAGACCACCCATACAGATGATGATTGCAACGCCCGTTACCATTTGAGCTTGGCTTGCCATTGCAGCAACTAATGCGCTTGATAGACTGCTCACAGTAATTTGTAAGCTGTTTTGCAGGCCTGCAGCTGTTGCAGGGCTTTGCTTAGCACTTGCCAACGCGCGGTTTACTACGATTGGGTATAGCGCACCATTGGCTACCGCAATTAAACAGAAAGGCGCTAGAATTGGCCAGATAGAAGACAGTTCCCATTGTGAGGCAATGAATATCATTATTGCCGCGACACTAAATAGTCCAATCAATTGACGTAGAACTTTTTCATCACCAAATTTACGAACGCCGACTTTACCCAAGTAACCACCAGCCATAAACGCGATAGTTTGTGGGATAAAGCTCAGACCAATGTCTTTGGCTTCGTAGCCCAGTTGCGCCATGATTTCTGGCATACCAGTTAGGTAAGCAAAGAATGCAGCCGAAGCCGTCGCAAACATAAACACGTTGCCAAGGTATTTTTTAGAGCTTAGCAGCGCTTTGATATCGGCAGACATACTGGTTTGTTTGATTTCTGCTTTCTCGTCTTTTTGGGCCATTGTCGCAAAGACCAAGAAGACACCAACTAGTGTTAGCGTAATAAAGATACTGTGCCAGCCGAAGTTATCTGCCAACACTACCCCTAATTGAGGTGCTAGTGCTGGTGATAGCGCGACTAACGGCATGATCGTTGCGAAAATTTGCTGACTGCTGCTTGAGTAGCGTTTAATGACCATGGCTTGCCAGATCACGGCTGGTGCACATACACCGATAGCTTGGATAAAGCGCAGTGTCAGTAGTTGCCATACTTGGTCACAGAAAGCCAAACCGAATGACGCGATAGTAAACAGCACTAACCCGGCTGCGAGTGTATTGCGGTGGCCAAATTTATCGGATGCCAATCCCCACATTAGCTGGCCAACCGCCATACCAACTAGGAATACTGTTAAAGAGAGCGCTATTTGCTCAGGGCCTGTTGCAAAGTCGATTTCCATCGCTTTGAATGCTGGCAGATACATATCGGTAGCAACGAAGCCAAGCATCGATAATGCTGCCAGATAAATGAGCTGTAGTTTTGATATTTTCATGATTCAACCAGTCAAATTATTTAATCATTTTTTAATCAACATCAGTTGGCGCCAACCCTGATTTATTTACCTTATTATTCTATTTTTCGATTTTAAGAAAATAAAACGCTAAAATTGTTGGTTATCAATCAAATTTTTTGAAAGGTTAAATCATGTTCTCTAAAGCGTCTCTGGAAATGCTGGATACGGTTGCCCGTTTAGGCAGTTTCACCGCTGCGGCTGAGGTGCTGCATAAAGTCCCTTCAGCCATCAGTTATGGAGTAAGGCAGGTCGAGCAAGATTTAGATGTGGTGCTGTTTCGACGCTTACCGAGGAAAGTGGAGTTAACTCCAGCAGGTGAACTTTTTATGGCTGAGGCTCGCTCTTTGCTGCGTCAAATGGAAGAGGTGAAAGCGCAAACACGCCGAGCAGCTCAAGGATGGAAGAGCACGTTAAAGCTGACCTTAGATAACGTGGTGAAGTTAGAGAAGCTCAAACCTTTGGTGGAAGATTTTTATCGCGAGTTTGAATTTGCTGAATTGCAGATCAATATGGAGGTCTTCAATGGTTCTTGGGAGGCTATAGCACAAGGACGAGCTGATATAGTCGTTGGAGCCACGTCTGCGGTTCCCGTTGGTGGGGATTTTGAAGTCAAAGATATGGGCGTATTGGATTGGGCATTTGTGATGTCTCCCGCTCATCCCTGTGTTCGCCAACAAGTGCTTACTGAAGAGTTTGTGAGTCAATTTCCGGCGATCTGCCTTGATGATACTTCGAACGTGCTGCCAAAGCGCCATACTGGCCATTATCCGCAACAACGCCGATTGTTACTACCCAACTGGTACAGTGCAATTGAATGTTTGAAAAATGGAGTTGGCGTGGGTTATATGCCACGTCATATTGCAACGCCACTGATCAATGATGGTGTGCTGGTGGAGAAGGTGATGCCAGATGATAAGCCGCTCAGTCATTGTTGCTTGGTCTGGCGCAAAGATGATAATCATAAATTGATCCAATGGATGGTGGATTATCTAGGATCGCCTAATCAACTACATCAAGATTGGTTACAGTCATAAAAAAACACCTCGCAATAGCGAGGTGTTTTATTTGATATGTTTGGAGCGTGGCGTTTTATGACAGGAAGAACTTGTAAGACGGGTTGTCTGTTTCGTCTTTGCATTGATAGCCAAGTTCGCGCAAATGTGCCGAAAATTGAGCTAAATCCCCTTCATCTAACTCGAAACCACATAAAACGCGTCCGTAGTCTGCACCGTGGTTACGGTAGTTGAACAAGCTAATATTCCAATGGGTACCAAGAGTGCTTAAGAATTTCAGCAAGGCACCTGGGTACTCTGGAAATTCAAAGCTGTAGAGTCGCTCTTTGAGTTGCTTCGATGGCTTCCCGCCGATCATGTAGCGAACGTGTAGCTTCGCCATTTCATCGTCAGAAAGGTCAACCACCGGATAGCCACCTTCACGTAGATCGTGAATGATGTTTTCCAACTCTTCTTGACCACCTTGCAGACGAACACCGACAAAGATATTAGCGAGTTCGTCATCGTTATAACGATAGTTAAACTCCGTAACTGCACGGCCGCCAATCAAGTTACAGAACTCAAAGAATGCTCCTTGGCGTTCAGGGATCGTCACTGCCAATAAACCTTCACGTTTTTCACCAAGCTCACAGCGCTCAGAAACATAGCGTAACCCGTGGAAGTTGGTGTTTGCGCCAGACAGTACCGTACCTAGGTTTTTGTCTTTCAGCTTGTTCTGTTCAGTAAATTTCTTCAGCCCCGCCAGAGCAAGCGCACCCGAAGGCTCAGCAATCGCACGGGTATCTTCAAAGATGTCTTTTACGGCTGCGCAGATTTCATCACTAGAGACCGCAATATGGCCATCAATGTACTTTTGACACAGACGGAAAGTCTCTTCACCAATGCGTTTTACTGCGACGCCATCGGCAAACATGCTGACTTGGTCTAGTACCACAGGTTCACCAGCATCCAGCGCGGCTTTTAGACAAGATGAGTCTTCCGGCTCTACGGCAATGACTTTGATTTCTGGCATTAACTGCTTCACGAGTACCGCAACACCAGCGGCCAAACCGCCGCCACCGACAGGAACAAAGATGTAATCAAGGTGACCATTTTGCTGTAGCATTTCCATACCGATGGTGCCTTGACCTGCGATCACCAGTGGGTGATCAAAGGGGGGTACAAAAGTATAGCTATATTGCTCTGACAAACGTTCGGCTTCTGCTTTTGCTTCATCAAAGTTGCTGCCGTGTAGTACCACATTGCCACCAAAGCTGCGTACTGCGTCGACTTTGATATCCGGCGTGGTCTTTGGCATCACTATGGTGGTTTTGATGCCCAGCTTAGTGCCAGACAGCGCCATGCCTTGAGCGTGGTTACCTGCCGATGCTGCGATGACACCAGCGGCTTTCTGCGCTTCAGATAAACTCGCCACCATGTTGTATGCACCGCGCAATTTGAACGAGTGCACGGGTTGGCGATCTTCACGCTTGATCTGCACATTATTCCCGATACGTGCAGATAAACGAGGCATTTCTTGCAGTGGCGTCACTGTTGCTACTTCATAAACAGGTGCGCGGAGGATTTGGCGCAGATAGTCTGCGCCAGTTTGATTTACTTTCTTTTCGGGTTGAGATTCCATCATTGCTAGCCCTCTAGCTTCGACTTGTCTCGTACTGCACCCTTGTCAGCACTGGTGGCCATGCTCGCGTACGCTTTAAGTGCAAAGGAAACTTCTCTTTGACGATCAACAGGTTTCCAGCCAAGTTCGTCTTGTTTTGCACGGCGCTCTGCAAGTTCCTGTTCAGACACTTCGAGTGAAATTGAACGGTTCGGAATATCAATCGCGATCATATCGCCCGGTTTCACCAGTCCAATAGCACCGCCGTTAGCGGCTTCAGGAGAAGCATGGCCGATAGAGAGTCCTGATGTACCACCAGAGAAGCGACCGTCAGTCAGCAGTGCACATTCTTTACCAAGGCCCATCGATTTTAGGTAAGTGGTTGGGTAAAGCATTTCTTGCATGCCCGGACCACCTTTAGGGCCCTCGTAACGGATAACAACCACGTCACCTGCTTTGACTTTGCCACCCAAGATGCCTTCCACCGCATCTTCTTGGCTCTCAAATACCACAGCTGGACCAGTGAACTTAAGAATGCTTTCATCAACACCGGCTGTCTTAACGATACAGCCATCCAATGCGATGTTGCCTGATAGAACGGCTAGGCCACCTTCTTGGCTGAAGGCGTTGTCTTTCGCGCGAATACAACCTTCTGCACGGTCGTCATCAAGGCGATCCCAACGACAATCTTGCGAGAACGCTTGGGTGGTACGAATACCAGCCGGACCGGCACGGTAGAACTTAAGTACTTCTTCGTCTTCCGTTTGGATGATGTCGTATTTTGCCAACTGCTCTTTCATTGAAAGACCCAGTACGGTGCGAGCATCATTGTGCAGTAGACCAGCACGATCCAATTCACCAAGAATCGCCATTACGCCACCTGCGCGGTGTACGTCTTCCATGTGATATTTCTGGGTAGATGGTGCCACTTTACATAGGTGTGGTACTTGACGTGATAGGCGATCGATATCTTCCATATCGAAATCCACTTCACCTTCTTGCGCCGCGGCCAGTAGGTGCAGAATGGTGTTGGTTGAGCCACCCATGGCGATATCCAGTGCCATTGCATTTTCGAAGGCATCATAAGTTGCAATGTTGCGTGGCAACGCGGATTCGTCATCTTGCTCGTAGTAACGGCGAGTCAGTTCAACAATGCGTCTGCCCGCGTTAAGGAATAGTTGTTCACGATCAGCGTGAGTCGCCAGCATAGAACCGTTGCCCGGCTGAGAAAGACCCAGCGCTTCCGTTAGACAGTTCATCGAGTTTGCCGTGAACATGCCTGAACACGATCCACAGGTTGGACATGCGCTGCGTTCGATCTGTTCGCTTTGCTCATCAGACACTTTTGGATCCGCACCTTGGATCATCGCATCAACAAGGTCTAGTTTGATGATCTGATCAGAAAGCTTGGTTTTACCCGCTTCCATTGGACCACCAGAAACAAAGATAACAGGGATGTTAAGACGCATAGATGCCATCAACATTCCCGGAGTGATTTTGTCACAGTTAGAGATACATACCATGGCATCGGCACAGTGCGCGTTGACCATGTATTCTACTGAGTCTGCGATCAGTTCGCGTGAAGGCAGTGAGTACAGCATGCCGCCGTGACCCATTGCGATACCATCATCAACCGCGATGGTGTTGAATTCTTTCGCAATACCGCCAGCTTTTTCGATTTCGCGTGCTACAAGCTGACCCATGTCTTTCAGGTGTACGTGACCCGGAACAAATTGAGTAAACGAGTTTACAACGGCGATGATTGGTTTACCGAAGTCTTCTTCTTTCACACCCGTTGCACGCCACAGTGCTCGTGCACCCGCCATGTTACGACCATGTGTGGTGGTAGCTGATCTATATTTTGGCATTTCCTAATCCTTCTTACTTCTGTTCTGGGTACACATAGTCTAACCAGCCCCACTTATCTTCCGTGGTGCCGTCAAATAGGCCAAAGTAGGCTGCTTGTAGTTCTTTAGTGATAGGGCCGCGCTTACCAGTGCCCACTTCAATTTTGTCGATGGTTGCAACTGGCACAATTTCAGCCGCAGTACCTGTCATGAAGACTTCATCGGCAAGGTAAAGGGCTTCACGAGCAATGTTAGCTTCACGTACTTCGTAGCCTTTATCGCGTGCAATCGTCATGATCGAATCACGAGTGATGCCCGGCAGAATCGCGCTGGTTGCTGGTGGTGTGGTGATCACGCCATCTTTGATAACGAAGATGTTTTCGCCAGCCCCTTCAGATAGGTAACCATCAACGCTCAGTGCGATACCTTCGTCGTATCCGTGACGACGGGCTTCACCGCCAACCAGTAGTGAAGATAGGTAGTTACCGCCGGCCTTAGCTGCTGTCGGGATGGTGTTTGGTGCCGCGCGGTTCCAGCTTGAAATCATCGCATCCACGCCTTTCTCTAGCGCTTCTTCGCCTAAGTAAGAGCCCCAAGGGAATGCCGCAATGATTAGATCCATTTCAGTGCCAACTGGTGGACACACGCCCAAACCGACATTACCCACAAAACCCAATGGGCGAATGTAGGCGCTATCGAGTTTGTTTTGGCGCAGTGTTTCGCGGGTCGCTTCCATTATTTCTTCTACAGAAAAAGGGATCGGGAAACGGTAAATCTTGGCGGAATCTTTTAAACGTTGTGCATGCTCACGGTGACGGAAGACAATTGGGCCTTTTGGTGTGTTATAACAGCGCACGCCTTCAAACACGGATGTACCATAATGCATTGCGTGAGTTAGAACGTGAACGTTCGCCTCTGCCCATGGAACCATCTCACCATTAAACCAAATGAAATCTGCAGTTTTCGTTGCCATTTGTTGCCTTCCTTATGCACTTACGTGTTGTTGTAAGTTGTGATTTGGCAGTTCATCGTTGCGGATTTTTAGCACCTCAACCTTACGAACGTCCCACAACTTCTCTATTTGATTGATCAAAAACGAGATTGGTCGATCGCTGTCGACGATGATCTCGACGCTGGCTACTTTACTTTCATGGTTTTGCGTAGCAGCGACTTGTTTGATCACGAAGCCTCGGTGACGAATCACACGTAGAACGCGCTCCAACAGTACCGGTTTGTCATCGGCTTTGATGTCGAGTAAATATCTGTCCATGCGATTGCCTCCTATGTATTTTCCAACATATCACTGTTTGATGCGCCAGGTGGCACCAATGGCCACACGTTTTCTTCTTCATCAATCAAAACGTGAAGCATGTAAGAAGTTTCACTCGCTAGCATCTCTTTCAGCGCTGGTTCGACTTCTTCTTTCTTGGTGATGGCTTTGCCCGGAATGTCGAAGGCTTTTGCCAACATCACGAAATCTGGGTTGTCATCAAGAATGGTTTCACTGTGGCGACCGTCGAAAAACAGCGACTGCCATTGGCGAACCATGCCAAGACGTTGGTTATTAAGAAGGACAATCTTCACTGGAATCTGACGACGCTTCAGCGTGCCCAATTCCTGCACGTTCATCATAAATGAACCGTCACCTGTAATAAGGATAGACTGATCATCAGGACGTGCGACTGCTGCCCCCATCGCTGCTGGCAAGCCAAAGCCCATGGTGCCAAGGCCAGCAGAAGTGATGAAATTTTGTGGTTCGCGTGGCTGGATATGTTGCGCTGCCCACATCTGGTGCTGACCTACATCAGTCGAGACAATTGAGCTGTCTGGCATCATGTCTGACAGTTGTTTAAGCAATAGAGGTGCGTAGATTAACTCGCCCGGGTGGTCGTAACGCCACTTAAAGCCGCTGCGCAGACTTTCACTGTGATGAACCCACGGTGAGATATCTTGAGTCAGCTCTAGCTGAGGAAGAATGGTGTTGATGTCGCCACGCAATGGTGCGTTGGCGTGGCGCAGTTTATGAATTTCTGCGGCATCAATGTCGATGTGAATCACTTTCGCATTTGGTGCAAACGTGTCGAGCTTACCCGTCACACGGTCATCAAAGCGTGCGCCAACCACGATCAATAGATCGGCTTCTTGAACCACTAGGTTAGCGGCTTTGGTGCCGTGCATGCCCAACATACCAAGATAGTGAGGGTCATGGCGTTCAATGGTACCGAGGCCTTTTAGTGTGCTAACTGCTGGCATTGGGTTTAAGCGAAGGAATTCGCGTACTGCATCGGTTGCTTTCGCGAGTTGCACGCCACCACCAACATACAACACTGGGCGAGTTGAGGCTGCCAGTACATCTTGTGCGCGCTTAATGTCTTCAGCGCTGACATCTTCGATTGCAGGCGCTACGTATGGAGGCAGTAGATCTGTTGGGGTTTGAGCCAGTTGAACGTCTTTGGCGATATCGACAATGACTGGACCCGGACGACCCGTTTTGGCCACTTCAAACGCTTCGGCTAGCGTTGGCGCCAGGTCTTCAATTTCGGTCACGAGATAGCTGTGCTTAGTACAGGCTAGGGACATTCCGATCACATCCATTTCTTGGAATGCATCGGTACCGATATGAGAGCTAGCAACCTGGCCTGTGATGGCAACTAGAGGTACGGAGTCAAGGAAAGCGTCGGCAAGGCCGGTAACAAGGTTAGTGGCTCCTGGGCCGGAAGTTGCCATGCATACGGCAACGTCTTGTGTGGAACGAGCCATACCGATGGCGGCCATGGCGGCTCCTTGCTCATGACGGCATAGGATGTGCTCCACCCCTCCGTCATACAAAGCATCGTAGATTGGCATGATGGCCCCGCCAGGGTAGCCAAAAACGGTTTCGATGCCTTGCTGTCTTAAAGCGGCTACGACAAGTTGTGCACCAGTCATCGTAAACCTCCTTTGCTACGTTGTGGCTCGTAGCGATTGCCATATTTATTGCACTTCATGTGCACTCCCATTCTTCCCGTTAAACTGTCCGAGGGTTAGACAGATGACAACTTGTAGTTGTAAAAAAACCCCCGGACTTTTCAGTGCGGGGGTCTTTTGTAATTTGTGGTTACCTTTCGCCCACAATACCCCGCGCGGTGCCAATAATGACCACGATAATCAGGGCTAGCAGTGCGTTGATATGAGCGAAAAGGTTCATCTGTCTGTCGTTCTTTTTTCGTTAAAAAATGTTGTGTAATGTTCTACGAAATTGTTTGCGTCATTAGTGGTATCACACAATTCCGCTGCATGACAAGCAAAAAGTCATTCTTTTTTCACATTAACTCTCAATTGGGACGCGGTATATAACATAACCAACTAGATAAAACATTTGTTTACAGAGTGTTCAATAAATTGAGGAACGTATGGGGCTGGCAATCATTCATAGTCGAGCAAGCGTCGGGGTGCAAGCGCCATCGGTTAGTGTAGAAGTTCATATTAGCAATGGTATGCCCGGGTTTACCTTGGTAGGGCTGCCAGAGACGACGGTAATAGTCACATCTATCTAATTTTGGTATTAATTGCATATTAACTTTTTGTTTATATTGTTACATTATTAATGTATTAAACGGATATAAATGGACAGTACGATGATCTCTATTATCCAAACACGCTTGGACCTTGGAGCACTGCCATCTCTTAGTGATGAATTCCTTGAGGTTGGCGATGGTCACAAAATCCGACAAGTTACTCACCAGCGAGAACATGTTGTTGATAAATTCCCTCTCCTAGTGAGTGATACCAGGTTACATGATTGCTTGGAAGTAAACCTATTCCTTGAGTATCGCTACAAAGGTAAGTTTTTGAGCCCCAAAAAAGGAGGGCAAAAAAACCTTCTAGGTGGAGTTACAGTAAAAACTATCAGGAGTATTGCTAATTCTCTAAAGGTATTTTTGACTTGGCTGGAAAGGTCGAATATCGAGTGGAAAGAGTTATATGCTGTCTCCGCTTCAAACAAAGCAAAGGAGTGGTTGCCACCTTACAGGTTTCGATCTCACTTAATCGAGCTAATCAAAGAGCATAAGTTATCTCTTAATACGGCTAATTTATACATATCCCACGTGCGTCAGTTGTATGAATGGGCTTGGCAAACAAAACGCATAGAAAAGTTGCCGTTTCAATACACGAACAAAGTGATCAAAAAGCGACGTACAGACGCTGATTTTGATTTGATCTTCACTTCATTTACTCATGATCGTGGTATTGAAATCCAATCCAACGATCTAACTATTCCTCGTAAACATCAGCAAAAGAAACTTGTATTAAATGAAAGACTTGCTCCGTTTAACCAAAATGAACTAAAGAACTTTTATTCGACAGCCTACATGCAAGCTGAATCTCGTCAGTTGTGGGCTGATTTGGCTCTACTATGCGGCTTACGAGCATTTGAAGTGACATTACTCAGGGAGACTGAAATAGTCGATATTGATTTGGATGAAACTAAAGTTTATGCCGTTGATATTTTGGGTAAGTTAAATAAATACCGACAGATTCTCATACCTCGCTCCCTGATGAGCCGCTTGTGGGAATATAAGAACTCCCCAGAAAGAATGAAGCGAGCAGCAAAATGGGACAGCAAACATACTGATATCGATAAACCGCTGTTCATTAATCGTTCTGGTGAACGCTTGAACGAAGGCTCAATCACAAACATTACATCCATCGCAGCAATGGAGTTGCTCAATCATAAAATAAAGCTGGATCGATCTTTTCATGACTTACGCTCAACTTTTGCAACGTCGTTAGCGCGTTTCCTGTTAGAAAATCACTTACCGCTTGGCTTCATTCAATACAAGCTTATGTCTTTACTTGGACACGCCAATTTTTCTACGACACAAAAGTATATCGACTTAGCTCGAACCATGACCTATGACAAGCGAATGAAATCTTGGGTTGAGGCGGTATTTGGTGGGTTAGAACAAGAATTGGCTGTGGAAGCGAAAAAGGTAGAGATAGGTTAATTCATTTATGCTTTTGACATCTAGCGAGACTAATAATATTAGATTGGACCGTATATTCAAGCACAGTGAGTGCTTGGGAAATGACATTACAACTTGTTATCAGAGATTAATGAGTAACCCCAAAAAATGGGGGAAATCACAAGCAACAATCGCAAACTATATTCGAATTCTCTCCGTGAATATTGATAACTTAGTGAAACACCTTGAGAAGGAATCTTTAATGATGTTGCTTGAGCACGGGGTAGCGGCGCTTAAAGAAACGAAGGTTTGGAGCAACCTTGAATATACCGCACTCAATTCGAGCAAACGCTACGGTAACGGCATTAAAAATGCGTTTTTGATGCTCTTTAGGGCATTTTATGATAACCCGAGCCTACAACCACCAAGTAAAATCGATCTTAAAGGTTATGTGACGGACATCGCGAAGTTGTACCGTGCTTCAGATGTACTTTGCTATCATTATCGTGCGTTTTTATTGTATTTGGTAAGCAGTGAACGTTCCCAGAAATCGCTTCGTGATATCAAAGCGAGTACTCATGTAACATTGGTTCAGCTTCTGAAAAATGAAGATTATCGCAGAATATTAGGTGAGCACGGTTTTGGAGCATTTTCCATTAATGATGCTCTTTGGCGAGATGCTACCAGAATGGACAGATACAACTCAGTCCATTTCCATTTAATGTTGTCACACTATGACAGCAAAGCGTTTGAACGAAAATGTATATTTGTCAGAGATAAATATGAAGTCGATCTTACTGACTTGTATCGCACCTCACCGGCAATCTATCAAGATCTTAAAAGCTTCTCAAGAATCATCGGTCATTCAGTTGGAGCACACTTAAAAATAAATAGTGTTAGAGATAGGTTTTCGTCTTTCAAGAGAGCACTTCCTTCTCTGCAAGCGGCACTCACAAAAGAAATGAACAAAGTGCTATTGAATGAAGGGATTATAGTACTTGTTCGCGTTGATGGCCTTCTGAGAGAGCTCTACCATAATAAAAAGCTTCCTACTCAAACATTCTTGTTACTTCATGAGATTTGTCGATGTATTTACCCTGACAAAACGCCAGATTTAAGTTCTTTTCGTGATAATTTGTTGTCATTCCCTAATGTTGATCGTAATCGCGAACTTCTGTGTGACTTCTCAAGTATCAAGGCGATATCTGAACGTATGTACGGTGACTTTGTTGATTTTCTGGGTAAACGAAAACTTGATATTGAACAGAAGCATTATTCAATGGTAAGTGTTTATCACAACTATCAGCAAATTAAGTCACTGGTGAATAAATATTCTGAGACGTTTAACCCTGAACATCTACAGCTATTGAGAGAACATGGCATTCAAGGGTTTGGGGTTAATGGTGGATTGGTACAAAAGCATTTGTTAGCTGAGCTACAGTCAGACGTCAACGAGAATTCACTGAACAGAAGAACGGCCCACACTTATCGAAGTAGTTTTATCTGGCTAATGCGAGAGTTCAGTATCTCGCTTCACGATGCTTACCCTATCAAAGTATCAAGAGCAGTAAGGCACAATCAGCGCTTAAAAACAGATGACTTTTACACGGAAGCTCAATGCCGAGAAATTGCTTTTTTTATTGAAACGTTATTGCGTGATGAAAAAATAAGTTTGTATTACAAAATACTACTTCATTTTGGAAAAGTGGTGTTGAAAACGGGATGGAATATCAGCCCATTACTGAACCTTGAGTGTGATGATATTGTTGAAGTTGAATCTCCAATCACCAACAGAAGTGAGTACGCAGTAGTACTTCAAAAAGCAAGGGGAGGTTATCGAAATGACACTTATATGTTTGATAATCGTGGATTGAAAAATCAAGCATTAAAGAGTGCCATTACTGACATCTTGGAAGTTCGCGATAATTTGACTAAAGGTATCAGGACGAAAACTAAACATTGTAACTTTGTTTTTATTTATCCACGTAATGGTGAGGTTTCAAAGTTAGAATATGCTCAAGTAAAATATCTATCGACAATACTAAAAAGAGCGGGTTGCTGCACCCCTTTTGTCGCTCAAAAAATCCGCCGAGGCGGAGTTAATCATATATATCGCAAAGTTCAAAAGAACATCAAAGAGTATACCGGTACCATCAGTCACTCGTTTAGTGTTTTCGAGTCCAATTACTTGAGGCTTAATGCTGATGAATCTCGTTATTCTCTCAGTCAAGCAACTAAGATCATGGAGGATTACTTTACAGGCAAAGAAATTTCTTCAGATATTCATATTATTACGGACCTTTCTACAAATCAGACTCAAGTCGTACCAACAGGAGCCTGTGCCGCAAAGGTAAATAGCAGTGAAGCGGAAAGGTACAGCAAAGAGCATTATAAACTCCATAGTGAAAGCAATGGCTCTCGATTATGTGCGGATTTCTTAAGTTGTGTTTGGTGTCAATATTTTCGAATCGTCCTTGATTCAGAGCATGTTTGGAAGCTACTGAGTTATAAGCATTACATATTACAGAATATGTCGATGTCGGTATTAGAGTTTGACGATACTAATCATCAGCGGACAAGCATTCAAGTGTTGAAGCAACGTGTCGATGACATCGTTGAACATTTAAGAGCAAGAGATACGAAAGTGGTGAATGATGGTTTCATGCTGTTAGAAAAGCATGGGATCCACCCTGATTGGGAATTTGCTTGCCCATCAATGGCGGCAGTGAAAGGAGCACTTAATGGCAGAGCTGAGTAAGGTAATTAGCAGTATTATTGATATAGAAACGCGGATCACCATTAAAAACCTTTCCGCCATTGAGATTGAAGAGTTAGCACCACTGGTTCTATGGCGAAACAATCATTCAGGTGCAGAGTTGATGGCATTCGGAGGAAACCACTTTAAACCTTTTCCACGAGAGAGAGCGGTTGTTATCGATACTGGTTCTGTGTTTTTTGATTACGAACTTAAGGCGATTCTCATTGCCGCGCTTCATTTAGGGACCGTTGAAGGAGGTACACCGTACAAATGGAAAACGGTTGTAAGTCGAGTTCGAACCCTAAAGACATTTAGTCAATTCTTGCAAGCACGAAAGCTTTCAAGTTTTCGTGAATTAAATGACATACCAGAGCTAAAGCTTCGAACCATTCTAAGAGACTTTCTCTATAAGTCTAAAAATCAAGGAGGAATGGATCTAAAATGCTATACATCAGTGGCGAAGACGGTGCGAGAAGGAATTAAGTTTCTTTTCATTTATGAATTGGTAAGCCCTTCTCTTCTGAGTCGACTCATTGATGAGTTAACCTTGGTAAAAATCACCAAGCATGAAGATGAACATCGATTAAAGCATTCGATTATCCCTACGAATATAATGAAATCAATGATTGCAAAATCAAATGATTATATTCAAAAAGTCAAAGCTGTAGTGGCATAGTGAATTTGGCCACCTGATTAAGAGGTGATGTATGATCATCTCGATACTAAAACAGGTGACATTATGACTAAGCGTGAAAGA
>NZ_NCTH01000029.1:0-55127 GCF_002105475.1 Vibrio sp. ArtGut-C1
TCTCAGCGCTTTGAAGTTTCTAAAGCGGAGAGTATAGGGCAACATAAAGTATATCGTTTTAGGTCTACCTTTTTCGATTCCCGCTGCCCGCTCCAATCTCTTTTATCTCAATCTACTCAAAAGAATCCGATGGCGGAGCAAATAGACAGCGCCAACGTTGTTTCCACGTTAAATTTGGTCGCGTTACGTCATAAAACATATCTTTCCATTCTGCAAACGTCACTCGAATGGGATTAAAACTGTTTACCGGTTTAGAAATTCCATACCTAACGGTTTCCACTTCTGGTTCAAACGTTCCAAACATCCGATCCCAGATAATCAACACTCCCGCGTAATTTTTGTCGATGTACTGACGGTTTATACCATGATGAACACGATGATGAGATGGCGTGTTAAATACCCACTCTAGCGGTCCAAGCGAGCGAATTGATTGAGTATGAACAAAAAACTGTAAGCCCAGATTAAACAGCACAACGAAGACGACCCACTTAGGATCAAAGCCAATAATCACCAAAGGCAACCAGAAAATCCACATCCCCGCTAACGGATACATCAAGCTTTGACGAAACGCGGTGCTGAAATTCATTCTCTCCGAGCTGTGATGGACCACGTGCGCAGCCCACATCCAACGAATACGGTGGCTAGCTCGATGAAACCAGTAATAGAAAAAATCTTGCAGGACGACAAGTAACAAAAACGCTGAAACGCTCATTTCGATATCAAACAATCGCCAATCAAACCACCACAAATATAACTGAGCAATCAGTAAACCCGTGAGTATGTCTGTCGCTTGGTGTAAGCCCGCAAGTACAAAATTACATACAACTTCCGGAATATAATACATCGCGCTTTCAGGCAAACGTCCCCTTCGTTGTCCAAACCAGTACTCTGCAACCATACATAAAAAGAAAACTGGCGCCAAAATCATCAGAAGTAATTCAGGGCGTTCCATCAACTGTGTCCAATCCATTGTGTTTCTACCATTTTGCATAGTGGTCTTCAGTAAGACCTATGACTTCTTCTAACTGATGTTTGATACCATTCCCATCAACGATGTAGCCAGAGAAATAGCCGATATATTGACGAAAATTGCTTTTGAGAAACCAAAAGTTCTTCTTTTCTGAACGTCGATTTAAAGGCGTGAATACTAGGTCAATCCGTTTATCTTCCGACGTGATATGCCACCTTTGTCCTTCATCATTTCGTGAAAATTGAAACTGAACAGGCTGTAAAAAATGCCGTTCACCATTAATCCAGAATACATTTTCACAGTAGCCCGTTTCATTGACACCCGCAGCTAAGTTCAGCCCCAACCGTCTGCCGCTTTCAAAGCAATTAATACTCGCCCACCGCCAGCTTGTCTCCCGTCGCATGTACCCAGCGGAAAAGTCGTAACCAGCAGCCACTTCTGAGAGATCTTGTTCCTTTCCTAATATGAATAAATTGCCATCTACCGTTAACGCATTGTGCTTCTGCGTATAAGTCCAACCCGCATAACCGGTTGGTGTACATAACATTAATGGCAAACTCATACTTTCTGGACGTAAGTAGAGATCAGCATTGACATATTTCGTCACAAAGTGGACGTGCCAAATACCATTCTGAATAGAAAACTGAATACTTTTGTCAGCAAGATGGGCATGACTAGACCAACTGGAAGGCTGAGTTTGATAATCAATATTAAAAGGCTTTAACCACTGCTGCTCCACTAACTCATTATTTTGAATATCAAACAGATAGCAAAAACCAGATGCTAAATACCTAATATCCGCAATCGCAACCCCAATCACGTAGTTAGGTGTGACCAAATTAACGAACTGAAACTGCTTATAGTCACAGTAACGGCGCCACTTAGACGCTGGCTTATCCATCTCATCAAGGTAGGTAAACTTATCTAACTGTAAAGATGTGGGAATCCCATCAAGATGGCCAAACACTGGTAGACCGTTTTGCTGAATAAACGAGTCCAGAGTCTTAAGCTCATGCATATTTTTATCTTTTTCGAGTCAACACGCTCAAATGTTAACACCGAGTTAACAAAAACAGTTTGCGTGACAGCACAACAATATCGACTAATTTGGCTTCTGCTCGCTATATGTGAAACCGATCACTCAACCATCCAATCATGTCACTCACTTAATCTTCCTCATCAATACGACCAGAAGTTGGAAATTGAGCGTTCTCATCCGCAGGAAAGACCATTATAGCCATTGAGAATTGGTCAAAATCACTATTTAATGGGAATAAATTCATATAAACTGATTGCTTATTCATATCAAGGAAGAGATCTATGTCACACATACACGATACTATTGTTGCGTTGCAACACAGTAGCCCGGCTCAAAAAGAGTTTTACCAAGCCGTAGAAGAAGTATTAACTTCTCTCGCTCCAGTCATAGAAAGCAATAATAAATATAAAGAACAAGCGATTATCCAAAGAATCGTAGAACCAGAACGTCAAATCATGTTTCGAGTTCCTTGGGTCGATGACGCAGGGAATGTGCAAGTAAACAAAGGCTACCGCGTCGAGTTTAACTCCGCGTTAGGTCCATACAAAGGCGGACTGAGGTTCCATCATTCAGTGAACGCGAGCATCATAAAGTTCCTCGGCTTTGAACAGATTTTTAAAAACGCGCTTACTGGCCTTCCAATTGGTGGCGGAAAAGGCGGTTCAAATTTCGATCCTAAAGGAAAATCTGACGGTGAAATCATGCGATTTTGCCAATCATTTATGAACGAGTTATACCGCCACATTGGTCCTGTTACCGATGTTCCTGCTGGCGATATCGGCGTCGGTGCGCGTGAAATTGGTTATATGTTTGGTCAATATAAGCGATTGACGGGCCGCTACGAAGGAGTACTTACAGGCAAGAGCCTTCTTTGGGGGGGCTCACTTGTTAGAAAAGAAGCAACGGGATACGGAACCGTATATTTTGCGGAATGCATGCTCAATGACCGTAATGATTCACTAAAAGGCAAAACTTGCCTCGTTTCAGGCGCAGGTAACGTCGCTATCTATGCAATTGAAAAGCTATACCACATGGGAGCAACCCCAGTAACATGCAGCGATTCTAGAGGCACGATTTATCATGAACACGGTATTGATCTGCAGCTCCTCAAGCAACTAAAAGAAGTGAAAAGAGCAAGTTTAGAAGAGTATTTAGACACTTACCCTGAAGCAGAGTATACGCCGTTGGGTGACTATCCTAATGAAGGGCATGCTGTATGGCGATATCAAGCTGACGCCGCATTCCCTTGCGCGACCCAAAATGAACTGACGTCAAACGATGCTCTTGCTCTTATCGATAATGGGTGTGTTTTGATTAGTGAAGGCGCAAACATGCCAACCACTCGTGATGCGGCCAATATCATCGTGGATTCCGAAATGGCTTATGGGCCAGCGAAAGCAGCCAATGCAGGCGGCGTTGCAACCAGTCAGCTTGAAATGGCACAAAATGCCAGCATGCAAAACTGGACCTTTGAGCAAGTCGATAGCCAGTTACAGACCATCATGAAAAACATCTTTATTAATGCAAACGAAACCAGTCGAGAGTTTGGTCAGCCTGGTAATTTAGTTTTAGGCGCAAACATTGCCGGCTTTAGAAGAGTCGCTGATGCGATGATCGAGCAAGGCATCGTTTAGTTCACAATAGCCAGCAGCCGGACTGCTGGCTTAACACTATTCGGCGATACACTGCGCTTTGACAAAGAGCTTCATTTAATCTGCAATAAGCGTCGTCACTTCAGTTTTAACCGAATTGGCGATAAAACAATTCTCATGAGCCATGTGGTGCATTTTTTCTAATTGAGATCGTGTCGGTTGATCATCACCAGCAAATGTTATCTTAGGGTTTAGTGTTACCTTAGACACCCATTCTTTTCCATTTTCACCTTTTTTCAGCTCCCCTACTGCTTCATCTAGGTAGCGATCCACAACGTAACGTCGTTTCGCCGCAATAGAGAGAAAAACAAGCATGTGACAACTGGAAAGTGCCGCAACAAATGCTTCCTCCGGGTCAACGTTTTCTTCGACAGATAGCGGCAACGGCACTACGTGTGGAGATGGTGACGCAGGGACTTGCAACCCTCCATCAAACTTCCAAATGTGCGCGCGACTATACTGGTTATCACTGAATACTTCGTCAGCTTCGCGATGCCATTCGATTAAAGCGGAATGCTTACTCATTCTAACTCCCTGATTTTCTCATTGACGAATCAACACATCCATTCACGTCATAGTAAACCACAACGAAACAAGGTAAGGAACGTATGAACTCAGAGAGGTTACAAAATTTGTTGAGGATCGACGTTTTTTTTCTGTATGTCATCCAGAAGTCGATTAGCCTGATGGATGTTAACTTGTAATCGGTTGATTAGCATCTGTAACCGCTCAATTTCAGGAGTTTGCTTCGCTTTGAGCTTGTTTTCTAGCGCCTCCGTTTGTCCAGCTAAAATCGGCAAACCAAGGTTCAATGCCATACCTTTTGCTTTATGCAACGTGTCTTCTAGAGACGCGAAATCTTCAGCCATAAAATAATCAATAAGTTCATCAACCGATGATTCAAAATCGACAATAATACTTTTTAGTAGCTCATCTATTGCTTCCGGCGCTTCTTGCAAAGAAATGAGCATCTCTGAACTGGATAACTCTTCTTCTGTCAGCCGTAACTTCTCTATTGGCTTGCGCTGCAACTGGAGAACGTTGTTGTCATTCGTTAATGGTAGATTCTCTTTTGGTTCGAGCCTCGCCGCAAACTGTTTAAGAGCGTCAGAAAAGCTCTCTTGCTGTAGCGGTTTTGTAAGCACATGATCCGCTCCGGCTTCAATAAAGCTATCATGCGCCTCACGAAAGACATCTGCCGTATACGCAAAGAGTAATGTTTTGATACCTAACTCTTGTCGAATCACACGCGTCGCTTCAACACCATTCATCTCAGGCATGTGATTGTCCATCAAAATCAGATCATATTCGTTATCTCTCGCCTTTTTAACCGCCACCAATCCGTTTTCAGCAACATCGACCTCATGTCCCAACTTTTCGCAAAACCCTTTCGCCACAATGGCGTTCACTCGATTATCTTCAGCAAGCAATATCTGCAAATTGTGTGTTTTCTTGCGCGTTTTGGGGGGCTCTTGTGCCTTTGGAAGTTCGCATTCAACCCAAGGAATGGGCAGTTCGACGATGAATTGACTTCCGACGCCCTCCACACTTTTCAATGTAATCTTGCCATCCATCAAGCCAGTTAATTTTTTAACTATTGCCAAACCAAGCCCTGTGCCTCCAAATTTTCGGGTGGTTGAAGAGTCGGCTTGCTCAAACGAGTTGAAAACATGTTCTTGCTTGTCTAGCGCGATACCAATACCAGTATCACTCACAATCATCACCAAGCAATGATTTACCTTATCAAGTTCTGTTCTGATTAACACATGCCCTTCACTGGTAAACTTCACCGCGTTGCCAGCAAGATTAAACAAGATCTGTCGTAAACGTGCGCAGTCTCCGGTAAATTCAACGTATTCAGGCACTTCATTTTCCACGATCAATTCGATATTTTTTTCATCGATGAGCGGTTTTATTGCGCTACACACAGGAGAAATGACTTGGTCTAAATTAAACTTAGCCTGCTCAAATTCCAGTTTGTTTTCTTCAACTTTAGAGAAATCCAAAATATCGTTGAGAATCGTCATCAAGTGTTGGCCAGAATCAAGAATGACTTTCACGTACTCTTTAGTCGTCGGCTCTTTGGTTTCCTCTGCAATCATTTGAGAAAGGCCTAATACACCATTCATCGGCGTTCTTAATTCGTGACTCATTGCGGCGAGAAAACTTGATTTGGCTTTTGCTGCTCGCTCGGCTTTATTTCGCGCCTCCTCGATTTCGAGGTTCAATTGTTTCAAGTTGTACATTCGATATTGCGACTGATACAAGAATGCACTGACTAACAACATCACGGCAATAAAAACAAACAACCAAGTAAAACGCGCTTCACTTTGGGCAATATTGAGCAGCCGATGCTCCGCATCTTCGATAAAAACAAAGTATCCATGATCAAGCAGTTCATTCGTGAGTAGTTCTATCCTTTTATCGCTCGCTTGAAGCCGATCTAAGAAATTGGCTTCACTTTCACTCTCAACTACGTTTTGTGTCAAAAGCAGTTGGTTGAGAAACTCAAAATAGTGATGCCCACTCAACGTCTTTCCGGTATCGGTAGAAATATCTTGCTGATATAAGTTGAATAGCATTAATAACGCGTATTGATTCTCTACCTGAACGCCAATCAACATATCGAGCTTCAGCGTTGTATCAAGCACACGGTTTTTGAATAGATTGAGCGTATCCTCAACTTTTTTATGATTGGGCGTCACAGGGAACCAAACTGACTCCCTTGATGAATTTAGCAATTTCTCTGCAGCGACTTCTATATCCACTAAAGATGTCGTCAGTTCATAGTTCTTCCTATCTTCAACCGCATATCGATTCACGATAACATCGCGCTCTTCAATCAACTTGTGCCCAATATCCGTCAACTCCGCGTGGAATTCTTGTGCACTTTTTGAATTCACATGTGACATGTACGCCAATACACAACACGTCAGCATGGCAATAAAAAAGCAGAGATTAACCAGTTTGAATTTACTCATTTTCCAACACCTCTAAAATCACGGGTCTGGGTGCTGTCAAGGACTGTAAGAACGCTTCAATATCAGCGACACTTTCATCGCTCATCGTAATTCCGAGCTGCGTTTTCGCCATAATCTGTATCGCCTCAGATAACTGGTCAACTCGTCCGTTATGAAAATAAGGGCTTGTTAGGGCGACATTACGTAAACTGGCGACTCTAAAATAGAATTGTTCTTCACTTTCCGTCGTAATCAGGTGCCGTCCCGAATCCTCTACTACTGGCTTATCTTTGAAATAGGCGAACCTTTGTATCATCGCTCCGCCAATATTTTTGCCCTGATGACACTGTACGCAACCTGAAGACTGAAATGTTTTCCACCCCCTAATTTGCTGCTCACTGAGGACATGGGTGTAACCCAGTAAGTAGGCATCGAATGGTGCACCTGGAGTTTGGAGCCCTTCGACAAACTCCACAATGGCGGACTTAATATTGTTAATATTAATCGGTAGCTCACCATCACGACTAAATAGCGCTTGATAACGTTCGCTTCCTTTCACGTACTGCTCTATTGTTTGCCAGTTTGAGTCCATTTCTATTGGATTGTGGATTGGCCCATCAATCTGAGCCATCAAGGTGTTTTCGGTACCATCCCATAAAAAACGATAATTTAACGCTGCATTAAACACTGTGATGGAATTTCGAGTTCCATCACCTTTCACCCCTGTAGAGACGGGGGTATTTTCAGCGCCATTGGTTTGCAAGTTGTGGCACGTCGCACAACTGACTCTACCGTTTGAAGATAGCTGAGGATCACGAAAGAGATGCCAGCCAATTCTCGCCAGCTTAATATCTACGACAGGGTCACCTTCTATCGGCTGAACTAACGAAATATCACCTAGCACCTTAGCATTTCTTGCGATTGTTGCTTGGCTCAAAATGAGTGCCACAACAACTAATGTGATTATGCTGAATTGCCTCATCAACTGCATACCTTACACTTGCCATTAGTATGAAGTTAGTTGCATTTTTAGGTTTTTTCCATTAATGGAAAACGGTTACCAGAACTGCACGCGGAGGGACTTTTATTTAAAGCTCAGATAAGGAGCAAATGACGAAGGCGAGTAACGAAAAATTGACTCGCTTCGTGGAGTTATGTGTGCATATTTTAGCTTATAGAAGCCAGCAACCTTTGAACCCAAGTAATCTCACCATAGGAGATGAGATCGAAGATAGTAAAGAAAATGGCACAGATAATGGCCAGTTTGACCAAGCGTTGAACAATAAACATCATAATTACCCATCATTTTTTCGCAGTTTACTATTACAAAAGAAGTTTAGATACAGAAGAAAAGCACTAGTTACACTAATAGACTGTTTTATAAAAAGATTTATACCTTTACTAGCTGCACGATTAAACCGTAATTTGAATGCGCGGTACGTTATTGAGCATTTTAATTGCAAACACGAAAATCTAGTAATTAGGGCAAACGTTTCACTTACCATATCAGCTCAGCAAATCCTTCATTTTATCTCTATAATTTGAATCTATATCAACAATTTCTGTTAGAACATGTCGTACACTTTCAGTGAATTAACATCTATAACTATTTTTTAATGAAAACACTTCGCTTGTTTAACTTGAATCTTCGCTATAAAACCGCCCTATACTTTTCATTAGGACTGCTGGGCATGGTCATCAGCTTCCTTTTTATTAGCCGTTATTTTTTCCTGTATAGCTTAGATGAGCTAGAAGACATGGAAATTAACCATGCGAATCAGCAAGCACTAGCTGTCATCGACATGATGGTGAGCCAGCAAGAAAGCGCCTCATACGACTGGGCGTACTGGGACGAAACGTACGATCTGTTTGTTGATCGTGATATTGCGAAATATACCGAGCGAAACCTTTACACAGAGAGCATTGATGCGTTAAACCTCGATATGATGGCGTTTATCACGACTAATGGGCAAACCCTGCTCTCCTTAACTCGTGAGGATAACCCCGACACTTCTTCAGAACTCACCGCTAAAATGGCGAATCAACCTACTCTTCAAGATTACATCAAGTCCATGAATCACAAGCTTGATATCCATAGAGAGAGCATCTCAGGGTTGTTTAAAATCAACGATACTATTTGGGGTCTTAGCCTCAGCCCAGTTAGAAACAGTGAAGGCGACCGCCCTTCTAACGGATGGATGCTTTGGGGAAGAAACCTATCTTTGCGCTTTCCTGGAGACTTTAAATCCATTTTAACTGCGGAAAACTCATTAGAGACGCAGATGGTAAGTGGATCAGACAGTAGTGAGATGCGGGATATAGAGAAGACCTCGCGGTCAATAACAAAATGGGCCTCACTCTCTGATTTATCTGGTGAACCAATCGCATGGCTAAAAACGAAAACACAGCGAGAGCATTATGCGAAAGGTAATACGCTATTCATGTACCTGTTTGCAACGGTTGGCGTTGTGGCATCAATCATCGCTGCGGGTACCTACATCACGTTTAAAAATAAGGTCGCCACTCGCTTTAATCATTTTGCTGAAGGAATAAGCGAAATCGCCTCTCAATACCAACTTGAAGGGCTGCATTCTGTAAAAGTAGACGAATTAGAGTTAGCGACAAAACTGGTACAAAAGCTCTCTGAAAATACATCGTTAACCCAACTGCAATTGAAAGACTCAATGGAAAAGTTTGGTGCTCTGTACCATAGCTCCTCACTGGGCATGCTAATTGTTATCGATCGTAAAATTGTCGATGTCAACCAACGAGCGTTAGATCTGTTGAGCTACAGCAAATCGCAATTGATAGATCGTCCTCTAGACACCTTGTGCCCATCTGAGGACGATGAATGTCGAGTTGACGCAATGTTCAGAGAGCTGAAAAACGGTAAAACACAATTCGAAGCGCAAGTGCTCGATAGCAATACCGAAGAAATCGACTGTTTGATAGAAGCCACGCTCATTCAACATCATGGTCAAAGTGCGCTGATGTTATTGCTTCAGGATATGAGAGAGACAAAACAGCAAGCAGAAATGATCCAAAAACTCACCGACTTTGATCCGGTATCCGGTTTCTGTAATCGTCCTGTCATTCTCAATGCGCTGCACGAGCTCGTAGAGACACGACCAAACCATTTTTCGTTTGTGTACATTAACAGTAAGACTCTCAAGCAAATTGCAGGGGTATACGGTCACCTCATTTTTGATGAAGTGATTCAATACATCGCATCCGCAATACGCGAGCAATTAGGGGCATTCCAAATAGGCCGAATTAGTGAGCATGAATTTATCGTTTTGATTCCAGATATCGAGCACCACCAAAAAGCGATAGATGCTACCAATCGATTACTGAATCATTTGTCACATAAGGTCCAGCTCTCTGGGATCATGATGTCATTAGACAGTAAAGCGGTGATGATGGACCTAAACATTACTCACCAATCTGTCGAGCATTTGCTGCTTGCAGCACGTTTCTCATCGCAATCCGCTAAGGGTCGTCACTCTCACGAAGTATTAGTCATTGATGAAGAACTATCAGAGCAAGCGGAAACGTCCATGGTGATCAATCGCGATTTAGAAAATGCCATTAGACAAGATGCGATTAAACCTTTTTTCCAGCCTATCGTGGATGCTAAAACCACTGAAGTCATTAGCTTCGAAGCACTTGCTCGTTGGCAACATCCAACATTAGGGATGATTTCACCAGAAGTATTTATTCCGATGGCAGAACAAGGAAAACTTATCGTCGAATTGGGAGAGTCCATTCTCAAACAATCGTGCGAATTTATCAGTCGGCTCAACGGAGTTCGTCATGCGCAAGGTCTGTCGATGTTAAGCGTGCATGTGAACTTAAGTGCGCAGCACTTTTATCATTCCGGACTGATGCCCTACCTAAAAAAAGTGATGGCTCAATACAACCTCTCTGCGGGCCAGCTTGTGCTTGAAATTACCGAAAGTATGTTGATGGGCGGAGAAATAGAATCAATCCAAAGCATTCAAGACATCAAGCGACTTGGTGTTGGACTCGCTTTGGATGATTTTGGTACTGGATACGCATCATTCAGTAGCGTATGTAATTTTCCATTGGATATTGTGAAGCTGGATAAATCTTATATCGACGAGATTGAAACCAATGACAGAGCAAAAACACTGGTAAGAAACATTGCTAACATGTCTCAAGAACTAGGGTTAACTATTGTCGCCGAAGGTGTTGAAACCGCGAGCCAAGTACGCAAGCTTAAAGTTTGGAATATTGATGAGTTGCAAGGGTTTTACTTCCACAAACCGATGCCTGCCGAGCAAGCACTCGTTCAATTTTCTCGCCACGTAAACAGTTAGTCTCTCTCCTCTAAAACACATTAGGAAGGCAAAGTGATTACCGTCACTTTGCCTTTTTGTTGAGCCTCTTCACACCAGACGCCCCACGATTCGTGACTACCGATATTCATATTAAGGCCCGTAGCCTCAGATGTGCCATGATAAATGCTGATATGACTAATTCGAGTGATCAATTACTTATTTGCACTAGTATTACTGCGTATATACTTGAATTAGGTTTTCAAAAAGTCCCTGTGACCGCACAAGGAGGACTGCATGAAACGACTATGGATATGGGTCTTACCTTTACTTTTGTTTGCTAGTCAAGCACTGGCCAATACTGTCTGGATTGTTCCCGTCAAAGGCGCTATAGGTCCTGCTACTAGCGACTATTTGTCTCGTGAGATAGAAGAGGCACAACTCAACGGTGTCAGTTTAGTGATCTTAGAGATGGACACTCCTGGCGGCTTAGACAGCGCAATGAGAGATATTATTCACGCAATTACCACCTCCTCCACTCCAATTGCAACTTGGGTTGGCCCGTCAGGATCTAGAGCGGCTAGCGCAGGGACGTACATTTTACTCGCCAGCCACGTTGCTGCCATGGCTGAAGCCACTAACCTTGGCGCGGCAACACCCGTCGCGTTAGGTGGTGCCCCTCAGCCCCCTTCATCGGATGATGGCAAAGATCAAAACGCGGAAGAAACGTCAGAAGGAACCAACGAAAGTTCAGAGAAAGTTCCTGCGAAAACCGCGATGGAGAAAAAGGTGATTAATGATGCTAGAGCCTATATTAAAGGCTTAGCAAAGCTTCATGGCCGAAATGCAGAGTGGGCAGAGAAAGCAGTGAGCGAAGCAGCGAGTTTGGACGCCACAGAGGCATTGGAATTAAACGTTATTGATTATATAGCCAACTCACCAGAGGATTTAGTCAAAGCCATTGATGGACAAACAGTTAAAGTTAACAATCGTGATGTGACATTGTCACTGGAAAATCCCGTATGGATTGAAAGAACACCCGATTGGCGAGCAGAAATGCTAGCCGTTATCACAAACCCAAACGTCGCCTACATCCTGATGCTCATTGGCATCTACGGTTTGCTTCTTGAGTTTTACAACCCAGGCATTGGCTTACCCGGCGTGTTGGGTGGTATTTGTTTGCTCCTCGCCATGTACGCGTTACAAATGATGCCTGTGAACTACGCTGGGCTTGGTCTGCTGTTACTCGGAATTGCACTGATGATCGCAGAAGCATTCAGTCCGAGCTTTGGCATTTTGGGCTTAGGTGGCGTTGTCGCCTTTGTGCTCGGTTCCATCTTCCTCATGGACAGTGAGTTGCCAGGATTTCAGATCGCCCTTCCTTTAATTTTCGGTATTTCCATCTTTTCTGTCGCGCTGATCGTGTTAACTGTCGGCCTGCTGCTCAAAATACGCCGACGACGTGTGACAACAGGTTTAGAAACTTACCCTGGGAAAATCGCTGTCGTGAGCGATGACTTTATCGATGGCGAAGGGCGCGTTCAACTTGACGGTGCGCTATGGCGAGCCAAAACCAAAGACCATCAACAACTCAAACAAGGTGATCATGTCACCATTGTGAATGTGAAAGGGCTGACCTTAACCGTGATGCCTGATGACCGCCAAAATAAATAGGAGGCGCTTTATGATGCTCTATACTGTTGCGGTGATCGTGGTGCTGTTGTTCGCACTTGCGACCCAAATGTTTAAGGTTTTGAGAGAGTATGAACGTGGGGTTGTATTCTTTCTTGGTCGCTTTCAAGAAGTAAAAGGCCCTGGCTTAATCATTCTTATCCCATTTATCCAACAAATGGTACGGGTGGATTTACGTACTGTCGTTTTGGATGTGCCGACACAAGACTTGATAACCAAAGATAACGTGTCTGTGCGCGTCAATGCAGTTGTTTATTTTCGCGTAGTCGATCCTCAAATGGCAATTAACAACATTGAAAGTTACAGCGATGCCACCAGCCAGTTAGCGCAAACCACGCTGCGATCAGTATTAGGCCAGCATGAACTGGATGAATTACTTTCAGAGCGCGAGCGTCTCAATAAGGATTTACAATCCATCCTCGATCAACAGACTGATGACTGGGGCATCAAGATTGCCACGGTTGAAGTCAAACATGTTGATTTAAATGACAGCATGGTCAGAGCGCTAGCGCGTCAGGCTGAGGCAGAACGTAACCGTCGTGCGAAAATCATTCACGCTACCGGTGAGTTAGAAGCTTCTAATAAATTAAAAGAGGCAGCTCAAATGCTCAACGAAGCGCCGAATGCGCTGCAATTGCGTTACATGCAGACACTCACGGAAATCACGACAGACAAAACATCGACTATTATCTTCCCTATGCCGATCAACCTTGTCGAAGCCGTCAGTGATATCGCCGAAGCGGTAAAAAAGAATAAAGAGACACAAGACAAATAAAAGCCATACTCAAGGAAGTAAGCTGTTTAACGTTACTTCCTTGCTTTAACTTGCTTGTTTTCGAAGAGCATTTAGTTTCTCTTTTAGTGTTTGGAGCACTCCCGCTTCATTACCGACAAACCTGTGTTAAAACAAGCTCTCCACGCTGTTTCGACATCATCGTCGTATTCAAAATCACACTCTTGAACCGTTTCGATAAGGCTTTCAAACCAAACATCAATATCCTGTGGTTCAATGCCAATATCGGAACTCGCATGCTTCTTACCATATTTCTCCACCATCTTGTGCGCCTCGTTAGAGGTATCGGCCATCATAAAAAACACGATAGATCCTCTAAGCATTCGCACCTGTTGGTGCATGTCGACACCATCAAACTTTTGTCTAAAGCTTGTACTTTTTGACCATAAATTCTTGTAAAACAAGTCGAAAAAGCCTTGGTTCGCGATACAACGTTCATAACTATCGTTGAAAACTTGAATCACGTTCATGTTGCTCTCCATTACTCTCTTAATATGAGTGTAATTTAATAATCATCAAAAGCATCTAAATGATGATGCCTAACCCTATGAAGCACGCCAATTTTCAATAAAAAGTAAAAAGTGATTCAAATAAACGCCCTCTTATCAATGAAAAAATATCCCGTATTATGAATCCATATTCGAGGTACGCATGGTTGTCGATGCTAAGCGCATCCTCATTTGTCACAAAAATAAAAAGGATACAAACGTGTCTCATCAAATCATTACTGATCTAAACAGCCGCTACACTGCTAAAAAATACGACGAAACCAAACGCGTTTCTCAAGAAGATATGACAATCATCAAAGAAGCACTCCGTCTTTCAGCGTCTTCGATTAACTCGCAACCGTGGAAATTCATCGTGATTGAAAGTGATGAGGCCAAGCAACGCTTCCACGATACATTTGCAAATATGCACCAGTTTAACCAGCCACACGCGAAAGCCGCGTCACATACGATTCTGTTTGCGTACGATCCAAACTTCACCAAAGAGAAGTTCGCGAAACGTGTGGATGCCGAAGTAACGTCTGGCCACCTACCGGCGGAAATGTACAACAACTTTATGGGCGCCTACGCTTTTGCCGATGCAAATACGGATGAAAATGGCTTTAACGGAAACTGGACAAAAGCACAAGTCTATTTAGCGCTAGGCAATCTACTACACACCTTGGCTCGTCTGGGTATTGACTCAACGCCGATGGAAGGCGTAGATCCAACACTGATTGGAGAAGTATTCAAAGAAGAATTAGAAGGCCATGTCTGTGAAGTTGCACTGGCGATTGGCTACCACAAAGACGGGGAAGATTATAATCATGGTCTACCAAAAGCTCGCCTTGCGATGGATGATGTAATTACAACTCTATAATCGACCGTTTCCTTAGCTTAACTATTTAACTCATTGTTTAAACCAAAAAGAGCCGCACTAATATGCGGCTCTTTTTTAGCTTGGCTTCAACTCTACTCTAACTTTATGCCACTTGCTCGGACTTAAAGTTACCAAGCAATGCATCGTAAAGCTCGTTGTCGCTTAACACACCAACTAACTGATTGTCCTCCACCATAAGCAGAGGCTGATTGCTGCGCTGCTTAAGCTCAATCGCTTCTCGCATACTGATTTCCGGGCTAACCTGAACCAGCGAATTTTCGTTTACCTCATCAAGGTTCGAAGAATCGCTCTTCCATTGAACCAACGACTTATCTGTACCCGCTAAGCTTAAGCCTTTGCTCTCTTGGGTCACCCAAATATCTTTGTCAGGGCAAATTAGAACACGCTCATCTTCACGAACTAGGTCGTCACGCATCAAAGAGCGTCCCTTAAGTACGTTCAATGGATTAGTGTGGGCAACAAAGTCAGCCACATAATCGTTTTCTGGAGCAAGAATGATCTGTTCTGGCTTGCCGTGTTGAATCAACTTTCCTGATTCCATAATGGCGATGTTGTTACCGATTTTAAGCGCTTCATCCAAGTCGTGGCTCACAAAAAGAATGGTTTTGTTTAGCTTTTCTTGAAGCAGAATCAATTCATCTTGAAGCTGAGCACGAATCAATGGGTCAAGCGCTGAAAACGGCTCATCCATTAACAAGATATCTGTGTCCATCGCGAACGCTCGCGCTAGGCCAACACGCTGCTGCATACCACCAGAGAGCTCGTGCGGGAATTTCGTTTCCCACTCAGACAAACCGACCATTTCGAGCTGTTCACGCGCTTTTTTACGGCGCTCTGCTTTGCCAATGCCTTGCATTTCTAGACCAAACGCAACGTTATCTAATACCGTTAACCATGGCATCAATGCAAACTTCTGAAACACCATGGATACGCGGTGAGTACGAAGGTGGCGCAACTTCTGTTCGTCACAGTTAGAGAGCTCAACCATGTCGTCGCCGTCTTTAATTTTCAGAGAGCCACGAGAAATTTCGTTCAACCCGTTAACTGTTCGCAGCAAACTTGATTTACCCGAGCCTGAAAGCCCCATCAAAACACAGATCTCACCCTGTTTCACGTTCAGCGAAACATTATCAACCCCAACCACTTGGCCAGTTTCGTCGATGATTTCTTGTCGAGACTTGCCTTGGTCTAGTAGTGCTAACGCTTGTGACTGCTGCTGACCAAAAACCACATCAAGATTTTGAATAGTAATTGCGTCCATGATTAAGCCTCCTTCTGGTTTGGTGCTTTACACAAGCGGTCAAGAATGATGGCGACGAGTACAATCGCTAAACCCGCTTCAAAACCTTGCGAGATGTTTACGGTATTCAGTGCACGTACGACTGGCTTACCAAGTCCATCAGCACCAACAAGTGCCGCAATGACCACCATAGAGAGAGACAACATAATACATTGCGTAACACCGGCCATAATACTTGGTAATGCCGCAGGTAACTCTACCTTAAACAGCAGCTTCATGCGGCTTGCACCAAATGCTTTGCCCGCTTCAAGTAGCTCCTCCGGCACTTTAATAATACCGAGGTACGTCAATCGAATTGGCGCAGCGATAGCGAAAATGATGGTCGAGATTAGGCCAGGGACAATACCTAAGCCAAACAGAACCAAAGTTGGAATTAGGTAAACGAATGTCGGTACGGTCTGCATCAAATCGAGGATTGGTCGCAACAAGGTGTATAACCAAGGACGGTGTGCCGCCATAATGCCCAACGGCACGCCAATTAATACGGAAATCGTTGTCGCTGCAAACACAAGGACAAAGGTTTCCAGCATTTCTTGCCAGTAACCAAGGTTGAGAATTGCGAGCAAGGCCAACACGATGAATACAACAAGCGGAATGCTGCGGTGTAAGAACCAAGCAATTGCCGCCGTCATAATGATTGGCGCTGCAGGTGGCATCCATTTAAAAATGTCCACCACGAAAAGAATGATCGTTTCAAGTGTAATAGAGATTGCATCGAAGAAACCCGATGCATTGATGGTTAACCAATCGACGCCAGTTTCCATCCATTGGCCCAACGGTAGTTTGTTGTCCGTAATAAAATTCAAAATAAAACCTTTGTGTTAATGAAGCGGGCATGACTGCCCACTTTCTTTTTCAAAAAAACGCGCTTAAAAACTGCTTAATTAAGCGTTAGTTTTTAAATAGTTTGTAATTGCTGTTACTGCGTCTTGACCATCCACCGTCTTAACGCCTTCTAGCCACGCTTCAATTTGTTCTTGGTTTGAGTTCAACCATGCTTGCGCTGCTTTCGACGGTTTCTGCTTCTGGTTGAGAATCGCTTCCATCAATTCGTTTTCCATTTCTAGGTTGAATTCTAGGTTTTTCACTAGCTGACCTACATTTGGACACTCAGCAAGGTAGTTTTTACGTACGTTTGTGTACACATTCGCGCCGCCGTAGTTAGGGCCGAAGAAGTCGTCACCACCCGCTAGGTATTCCATTTCAACGTTGCTGTTCATTGGGTGCGGGGCCCAACCTAGGTACACAATCCATTGGTTGCGGCGCGCAGCACGTGATACTTGAGACACCATGCCAGCTTCACTGGATTCAACTAGGCTGAAGTCTTTTAGGCCGAATGCGTTGCTATCAATCATTGATTGAATTAAGCGGTTACCATCGTTACCTGGTTCAATGCCGTAAATGCGGTCTTTAAATTTGTCGGCATGTTTTACTAGATCAGCGAAGTTGGTCACGCCTGCGTCATAAACGTATTTTGGAACCGCGAGTGTGTATTTTGCGCCGACGAGGTTCGCTCGTACGGTTTCAACGGTACCTGCATCACGGTATTTCGCGATGTCACCTTCCATCGTTGGCATCCAGTTACCTAGGAAAATGTCGATATCACCATTGGCCATAGAAGAGTAAGTAACAGGTACCGATAGTAGATCGGTCTTCGTTTTGTACCCCAACCCTTTTAGCAGCTCAGATGTCACGGCGGTGGTCGCCGTAATGTCGGTCCAACCTACATCTGCAAAACGTACCGTTTCACATTGGTTGGCATAAGCGCCTGTTGCTAAAGTACTTAGTGCGATTGTTGAGAAGATTTTTGTCATCTTAGACATATTGAATTCCTTGTAATGATTACTGACTTTTTTCGTTTTTATGAGATCGAATCGAGATCTCTTTTTGGCGGATGCATTCGTTGCATCTCTTGCCAGTTCGGTGCAATCCAAACTGGTGCGTTGTTCGACGTTTCCAGGGCGTTATCCAAAATCATGTCCGCGGCACGTTCTGCCACCATAATCGTTGGCGCATTTAAATTACCGTTCGGAATGGTTGGGAAAATAGAAGAGTCCACCACACGCAAGCCTTGAATACCGCGTACTTGGCATCGCTCATTCAAAACCGCTAATGGGTCATTGTCTGCGCCCATTTTGCAGGTACAAGATGGATGGTAAGCACTCTCGACATTCTGCTTCACCCATTCATCAATTTGTTCATCCGTTGTGATATTCAGACCCGGCTGGATCTCATCACCACGAAACTCATCCATGGCTGGCTGATTGAGGATCTCGCGAGTAAGGCGAATACAATCACGCCAATCCTGCTTATCTTGTTCAGTGGAAATGTAGTTAAACTCAATCTTCGGCTTATCATTCGGATTCGCAGAGACAACTTCGACCGAGCCACGACTTTCGGGCTTGTTAGGTCCAACGTGCACTTGGAAACCATGACCGTCAAAAGCAGCTTGTCCGTCATAACGCATTGCCGCTGGCAAAAAGTGATATTGAATATTTGGCCACTTTAGTCCCTCACGAGAACGGATAAACGCACATGATTCAAAGTGGTTAGTAGCCCCAAGGCCTTTGCGAGTTAATATCCATTCGGTGCCAATCAAGCCCTTGCTCACCAAACCTAATTTGCTGTTGAGCGTAATAGGTTGTTTACAGTGATATTGGAAGTACACTTCTAAGTGATCTTGCAGATTTTTACCTACCCCCTCCAACGGGTGTTTCACCTCAATGCCCGCTTTTTCTAATACTGCTTTAGGGCCAATGCCTGAAAGTTGTAGTAGCTGCACCGAGCCTACCGAGCCAGCACTCGAAACCACTTCATGGTTCGCAAAACATTGCTGAACTGAACCTGACTTTTCGAATTCAACACCAACCGCTTTCTTGCCTTCTGCGCCTGTTTCTTCTAGTAAAACGCGATGAACCGTCACTCGCTTCATTAGGGTGAAGTTTTTGCGTTTTTTAGCACGGCTTAAGTATGTATTAGAGGTTGAAGCGCGTACGCCTTTGTCAACGGTCATATGCATTGGGCCAAAGCCCTCTTGCTGATAACCGTTGTAATCTTTTGTTTCTGGGTAGCCCGCTTCTTTACCTGCATCAATAAAAGCTTGGTACAGCGGATTGAGCTTCATATCGTTGCCGTTACATGTGCCGACTGGGCCATTATCGCCTCGGTATTCATCTGCGCCACCGACCCAAGACTCTGCTTTACGGAAATAAGGCAAACACGATTGATAATTCCAGCCTTTAGCTCCTTCCTCTTCCCACTGGTCAAAGTCACAAGCGTGTCCACGAACGTAAACCATGCCGTTGATCGACGAACTACCGCCCAGAACTTTCCCGCGAGGACAATGAAGTTGACGGCCATCCAACCCTTGCTCTTCAACTGTCTCAAACTGCCACGCGTATTTTTCAGTGTTCATCGGGTAAGAAAGCGCCGTCGGCATTTGGATAAAAATACTTTTATCCGACCCACCCGCTTCGAGTAATAGGACCGAATATTGACCACTTTCACTTAAGCGATCCGCTAACACACAGCCGGCCGAACCCGCACCGACGATGATATAATCGTAGTGTTGTTGCATTTGATTCTCCTAGGAGTTAATACCAATCACAGTAGATAAGTGAACGAAATTAGCGTAGGAAAAATGCTTGAGAACAAGGCGGAAATTTTCGATAAGTAGTTAGCCTACAATCAAAATTGACAACGCAGTTATCGAGCATTTTAACAAGCTAAAGTGGTCAGTTATCTACTACGATTGGTATCATTTGTAAGGGCTTTCGAAGTCGCTTAGCTGAACCAGAACACTCTTCGTTTGCGTGTAATGTTTAAGGGTTTCGACACCGTTTTCACGGCCAACACCTGATTGTTTGTAGCCGCCAACTGGCATTTCCGCAGGTGAGTCACCCCATGTGTTCACCCAACAAATACCAGCTTGAATTTGATGGATCACACGGTGGGCACGAGATAGGTTTTGAGTAAATACACCTGCCGCTAAGCCATAATCTGTGCCATTTGCACGCGCAATCACTTCCGACTCATCGCGGAATTTCAGCACTGACATTACCGGGCCAAAGATTTCTTGTTGAACGTGGCTCATGTCATCATCGCAATCGACAAATACGGTAGGAGCAACAAAGTTACCATTGGCTAGGCCATTGTCTGTTACTTTGTAGCCGCCAGTCAGTAACGTCGCGCCACTCGCTTTCGCAGCTTCAATCGCTCCTAGTACTTTCGATTCATGATCTTTAGAGATCAGCGCGCCAATTTGCGTGTTCTCATCAAGTGGATCGCCGACGACTAACAACTCAGTGCGAGCTTTAAGTTGTGCAATAAAGTCATCATAAATACCTTCATGAACAAACACGCGTGTACCGTGCGTACAAACTTCACCTTGCGTATAGAAGTTCGCCACCATGGCCGCAGAAACGGCATCGTTTAACTTCGCATCATCAAAAATAATCAGTGGAGACTTACCACCCAGCTCCATCGTTACTTGTTTTAGTGTCTTAGCGCTGTCACTCATGACGACTTTACCGGTGCCTGATTCGCCCGTGAACGATACTTTTGCGATTTCAGGATGCGCCGTTAGCATCTGCCCTACTCGGTAATCCCCTTGTACGACATTAAATACGCCATCTGGCATGCCCGCTTCTGAATAAATTTCTGCTAGCTTAAGCGCTGTTAATGGTGTTTCTTCTGATGGTTTGAAGATCATAGCGTTGCCCGCAGCCAGTGCTGGCGCCGATTTCCACATCGCAATTTGAATTGGATAATTCCAAGCGCCAATACCTGCGCAAATGCCCAATGGCTCGCGACGTGTGTAGAAAAACTGGTCTTCGCTGAGTGGCTGCTGCTCACCTTGCAAGCTTGGAGCAAGACCCGCATAGTACTCAAGAACATCGGCACCTGTCGTTATATCAACCGCGATAGCTTCTTGAATTGGCTTACCAGTATCTGCCACTTCTAATGCAGCCAGCTCGTCATTACGCTCACGTAAAATGGCAACGGCTTTGTGTAAAATACGGCTACGCTCGATCGCAGTCATTGCTGACCATGCAGCAAAACCTTTCTTTGCCGACTCAATCGCCGCTTCGAGATCGTCTTGGTTCGCTTGTTTAATGTTGGCCAATGGCTCACCATTCGCCGGATTGTAAGTGGTGAAGTGCTCATCTGAACACCCGTTGTACATCGCACCATTGATATAGTGTGCTTTCATTTCCATTTTGAAGACCTGTGACTTTTATATTTTTTCAGAATAAAACGTAAGTTGTTTGTCGAGATAGTCGTTGATGATGATTCTCGCTCTTTCGGCATCAATACCTTGCGGGTTGAGCGTTCCGCGCAGCCAAATACCATCAATAAGTGACGCAATACCATGAGCAACCAGTTCGGCCTGCTCTGCATTTAATAATGCTTTGAGTTCTTTTCTTAGGTGGGACAATAAACGTCGTTCATTGACACGCTGCAAACGCTTAAGCTGCTCGTCATGCATTGAGTACGACCAGAACGCTAGCCAAGTCTTAGCAACTTGGTTTTCTGCCTGATAGCCGACAAAGTTACCGTCAATGATGGCATTAATTCTTTGGTGATGAGCATCACTTGGCAGCTCACGTAACTTCTGTGTGATAGTAGACGAAAGCTGACGCAAGATTTCGCGCATCGTTTCCTCCAGCAATCCGTGCTTACCACCGAAATAGTGGTTGATAATCCCCGTTGATACTCCGGCTTCTTTGCTGATTAACGAAATACTCGCAGCGTGTAAACCGACTCTATCAATCACTGACATTGTCGCTTTCACCAGCTGTGGTTTTCTGATTTCAGGCATCCCCACCTTTGGCATTTTGCGTCCTTGTTATTTTTAATTGAACGGTTAGTTAAATATAAAATGCCTTAAAATTAGTTCGAACTCAAATCATTTTTTAAGAAAAGGGTTATTAACAAAGGAAGGAAAGTTGATGGTGTACGCAAAATTTCTATGCGATAACTTGTCGTAAAAGTCAAAGATGCGTTTAAAAATCCAAATAAAAACACAAACAAACCAATAACTTATTTAAGTGTCAATTTTTAACACACCTTTCAGAGAATTGTTTTTCGTGCCACAAAAATCCACACCAGAAAAATTTTACATCGACCACTAATCATTTCACCTGTATCGGCTTTGTTTGTATAAAAAACAGACATACTCGTGTGTTATAGCTTCGTATACACAAGTGACATTAGTACTTTGAAAATGTGGGAGATAAAACGAGTAGATAATACTGAACGCTATGAGTATGTAATTCGATACTCTTAAGCGATTTTGAAGTAATCAGTAGGAAGGATGAGTTCAGGCTCACCGTTTGATGAGCCTGCATTCTTGATTTTATTAGGTCAGCTTGCGCCCTTTCACGCAGTTACGTCCATCCGCTTTAGCTTGATAAAGTAATTTATCTGCCTGATCACAGAGTGATTTAAAATTCATCTCACTATCTTCAATCGTCACAACACCAAAACTACAGGTCACTCTCACTTCTTCATTCTGTTCCGTGACGAACCCATGTAAGGATAAAGCGCTACGTAATCGTTCAGCGGTAATGAGAGAGTCTTCATGATCGGTATTGGGCATCACAACAACAAACTCCTCACCACCAAAGCGTGCAACAATGTCATTTTCACGCACCGTCTCTTCTAGCACTTTGGCAACGCCTGTTAGTACGGCATCACCGAACACATGTCCATAGGTATCATTTACCTGTTTAAAATAATCTACATCGATTAGCGCTAAACTTACCGGCCCCGACTGCGGCTTCTTTGGCACCATTTTCTGTTTATCGAGTTTGCTATCCACCCATTTGTTTAAAGCTAGGTAGCCGTACTTAACTTGCTCGACTTGCTCAGACACAAAATACTGCACCTTTTCTTGCTTAGATTGAGGCGTCGGCTTTTCTTTGCGTTCACGTTTCGTCTCTACGGGTTTAGTGAACCAATCTTCTAAAAAACGGCGATTGAATAAGCCTGTCAACGTATCTGTCTTTGCTAGGCGGCGCATTCTTAAACGTGATCGATTCACAACAAGGAATACCACTGCCATCAAAAAGAGAACACCAATGAGTGCTAGTAGCGCTTCACCCAATAGATAAAAGGTACGACGGTTATTTTCCAGTTCCATACGCTGCAACACGTTGTTCCAGTTGAGATCTTCGTTCTCATATTCAAGTCTTTCTAGCTCAAATAGCGTCTGCTGACGCTCAAGATTTTCAACTTCTCTTTGGTTGCTAAATTGGATGAATTTATCGTGATAGTTGCCGTAAGTTTTATACGCTAATTTAAAGTCATTGCTTCCCGCGTAGGCCATGGCAGCCACTTTTAGTAGTTCCATTTGCTGTTGCTTAACATATCGGCTCTCGATAATTTCCGGCAACATAGGCGCGATCATCGCTAGAAGTGTCTCAAACTGCTTCTGTTCTAGCATATATTCGGCTTGCAACAGCTTAAATGTAGCTAAGTAGGCGCTAGAGGTTTCTCTATACTGTAAGTTCTCCGCCAACTTTAAGTGGCGAACCATCTTATTTTCTTGGTTCGTCTCACGGTATAACGCAGCAAGCTCAAGGTTAACTCGAAACCTAAAGCGCCCGTCACCAATGATTTGCGCGAGCTTTAGCGCTCTCTGATACGATACAATCGCCTCTTCGTATTGGAACTGTGCCTTATGAAGCTTTGCTATCGTTAAGACGCTCAGCAGCTCATTGAACGACATGCGTCTATCCCTAAAATAACGGTACGCTTGTTCCAACAATGCTTCTGAACGGTCATAGCCCTGAATTTTGACCAGTACGTCACCAAGCTCTAGCGCCGCCCGTTCGACCAATCCTTGAACGCCAGAGGACTCAGCCGCATCCATTGACGACATAATTGCGGCATAGGATTTTTTAAACTCGCCCTGCTCATCGTAGTAACGTCCTTTTAGCAACAGGATCTCCGACTCGAGCTGCTTATCGCCATTTTCACGCGATGTTTCCAACAAACTATCCAACGAAGAAAGCGCGGTATCGATATCGCTCTTTCCGACCATAGTTCGCATCTGAATCAACTTAAATAAGAGATACTCATGGCTTTGTGGACGCACAAGTTCCAACCCTTTTTGTGCGACGTTTTGGCTCTCTTCCGCGCGCCCAAGTAGCTCTAGAACCGTGGACTTTGCAAGCCAATAACGTACCAGTAGCTCTGTTGGTTGATTTTGTAGTAGAGAGTCTTCTTCTAACGCCTCAATCAAAGCCAAAGAGCTCTGAGGTAATGCGTAAATTTGATTTTCAATGCCTTCTAGCGACTGTAAAAACTTACCTTCTTGTTCAACCTTTTCTGCGGATGCCTGAATAGAAAGACACAGACACCCCAATAGTAGTGGCATCGTCCTAAGCGAATGAAATAGTGACATTATTGCTCTTCCCTAATGGGTAGTTACTTCAGTGTAATAGAGAATTCTGGTTATTTTATTATTAAGGTAGCTGAAGGTTATTCAGCCAGCCTCATATTCCCATGTATTTTGCGCTGAATAATAAATCACCATCTTTAGATGTCGAAATGGTTTTCGGTCACAATATAATCAATAAGAGTGTTTTTCATACCCCAAGAAGCAAAATCTCATCAATGAGACAAATAATTGTCTTGATTGTGAATTAATGTATTTCCATAAAAATTAACACGAGAGCACTTATTCATACCAAAAATACAAAAGAGTTGTAAATGTAATCGGTACAGCAGCCGTTGCTAAAACATCCATTAAAAATTATCGATAGAAACAATATAAGAAAGGAGGAAGGAAGCGGACAATCAAGCTCGCTCCCCTTTTTAATATGAAGAGGGGCTACATTCGCATTCCGCCATCGACTTCGAATACTCTTCCAGTCACGAACTCATTGGTTAACACGTATTTGATGGTCGAAGAAATTTCATCAGCAAGACCTAAGCGTCCGACAGGAATCATTTTAACTAAACGCTCCATCGCTTCAGGTTTTATTTGGTCCGTCATGGCAGTCTTGATGACACCCGGAGCAATCGCTACTGAGCGAATTCCGAAACGCCCTAACTCTTTCGCCCACACCGTCGCCATGGTGGCTACCGCCGCTTTGGATGCAGAATAGTTAGTTTGACCAATATTCCCCGCACGCGCGACGCTCGATATGTTGATCAACACGCCTTTACTGTCGGTGTTCAGCATTACCTTGCTTGCTTCACGGCCACACAGAAAAGTGCCTGTCACATTCACATCCATAACAGACCGAAATTGTTCCAGCGACATCGCGTTAACCTGACCATCTTTAACTTTGATGAACATGCCATCGCGCATAATGCCTGCGTTATTGATCACGCCATTGAGCTGTTTGAAATCCGCTTCAATTTGCTCAAAAGCAGCGCACACTTCTTGTTCTTCCGTCACGTTCGCTACATAAAAACGAGTGGTGACGCCGAAAGATTCACACTCCGCTTTCGTTTCAGCCAGTTGGTCTGAATTGAGGTCGATAAGCGCAAGGTGAACACCGCTTTCCGCTAGCGACAGCGCCATCTGTTTACCAAGCCCCTGCCCGGCCCCCGTGATCGCAATAACCTTATTTGCTAGATCCATAAGCACTCCTTAGGCCTGATTTTGCTTTTGGTAGAACTCAAACAAGCTTGAAAAATCTTTTTGTCCGTTGCCCTGACCGTTGTGAAAATTAAACAGGTTACGAGCCAAGCTGCCCATTGGTGTTGATGTTTGACTGGTAACCGCCGCTTCCATCGCAAGACCGAGATCTTTCGCCATTAACTGACTCATAAAGCCGCCCTGATAACCATTGCTTGCAGGCGTGTTTTCCATCACACCTGGGCACGGGTTGTAAAGCTCTAGCGCCCAGTTACGGCCTGAACTTTGCAGCATGATGTCAGACAGCACTTTGGGATCGAGTCCGTTTTCCATGCCTAAATTGAGTGCTTCACAAGTGCCGCTCATCAAAATGCCCAACATCATGTTATTGCAGATCTTCGCCACCTGACCGGCTCCGGCATCACCTGCATGGAAAATGTTTTTGCCCATGTGGCTAAGCACCACCTTGGCTTGAACAAAGTTCTCTTGTGAGCCGCCAACAATGAAAGTCAACGTACCTGCCGCTGCGCCCGCAACGCCACCAGATACCGGTGCATCAACAAAGCTGATGCCAAGCTGCAGCGCCTTTTCGCCAACCAAACGAGCGGTCGCTGGATCGATAGTTGAAGAGTCGATTAGCAGCGTTCCAGAATCTACGCTATCTAAGATCCCGTCTTGACCAAGATAAACACTTTGAACGTGTTGGCTAGCAGGTAGCATGGTGACCACCACGCTCGCACCTTGAACGGCTTGTTTTACCGAATCTGCACTCGACGCACCAAGTGCGGTAAGTTCTGCCACAGCGTTTGGATTCAAATCAAACACTTCGACGTTCAAGCCCGCTGTGAGTAGGTTCTTAGCCATAGGCGCGCCCATGTTGCCAAGGCCAATAAATGCAATTTTGTCCATATCGTATTTCTTCCTTGTACTAAAGTGCCGCTATAGCAACCGACGATGCGGTCAGTGGGTATTCTGCTGAGTCAATTGGCGAGAAGAAGCGCTCCAAAACTTGTGGCGTTACGTCAGAAACCGTGCGATGTTGCCAAGTCGGTTGATTGGTTTTATCAATAATCAGCGCACGAACCCCTTCTCTAAAATCACCTTCTAAGCCACAACGTAGTGTTAGGTTAAATTCCATATCAAAACACGCTTTCAAAGAGAGGTTTTGATACTGCGTTAACTGCTGATAAGTGATACTGAGCGACAACGGACTGCCATAATTCAATGCTTTTTGCGCATTGATGAACCACTTATCATCAACGTCGGCACTGCTGATTGCGCGAACAATCGAATCTAAATCACCCGAACAAAGCTGCTCAATCAATCCCGCATATGGCATCAACATCCCTTCGCTTGACTCGTCCACTTGTACCGAACGTAGCGTAGTGGCGATTTTTTCGTTGATGTTCACTTCACCTTTCCAACTTACCGATGCGAGCAGATCCAACAGTGCTTGTTTGCTTCCTGGCTTTGCAATCCATTGGCTTAATCCCAACGCTTTCATGTCTGTCGCGTTGATTTGGCAAGCCGTCAAACTCAGAAAAAGTGCCAAGTGTTTTGGCAACTGATTTAGGAAGTACGTCGCGCCTACGTCTGGGTAAAGGCCGATTTTAATCTCTGGCATCGCAAAGCGTGTGGTGGTTTCTGCTACGCGATGACTTGCGCCCATAAATAAGCCCACACCGCCGCCCATCAGGTAACCATGCCCCCACGCGATGATCGGTTTTGGATAAGTGTGAATAAGATGATCACAGCGATATTCGAGGTCAAAGAAGGTCTCCATCGCTGAAAACGCAGAATCAAAATCTTCTTCTTTGTTTTCAAGTGCACGGTAGATCGCTTGAATGTCGCCGCCAGCACAAAACGCTTTGTCACCCTTGGCATGCAAAAAGACCGCGACGATACTGTCGTCCATTTGCCATTCATTAAGCTGTTTGTACAACTGCTCAATCATTACGTAACTCAGCGCGTTAAGGGCGGTTGGATTATCAAGCTCCAACACACCAATGGCAGAACCGTCAGCACATTCTATCTGTGAAACATTTACTGTACCTGTCATTTGGCCTCCGCTAGCTGTTTGTCCATTGTGGCTTACGCTTCTGCAAGAAGGCATTCACACCCTCAGTCTGATCTTGTGTATTGAACAGCTGTAAGAACAGTTCACGCTCCGAGACCAATCCGGCCGCGTGAGTTTGGCTGCGTCGGCCTTGAATAAGCGTTTTGCATGCAGACACGGATTTCGGCGATTGGCTCGCAACACGCTGTGCAAGTTCCATAGCCGCTTCCAGTGCTTGGCCTTTCGCCACCACTTCTTCGACTAAACCAATTTTTTCCGCTCGCTCGGCCGTCACACGCTCACCACACAAGATCATGCGTTTCGCCCAACCTTCGCCAACCAACGCGGTCAGGTTTTGCGTTCCGCCCGCACACGGTAATAAGCCTACCGATGCTTCTGGCAATGCCATTTGTACTTGTTCTTCTGCGATGCGAATATCACACGCCATCGCCACTTCCAAACCGCCACCCATCGCGTAACCATTAATTGCCGCGATGGAAACGCCATCGAACGCAGACAGCGCTTCAAAGGCTTCACCAAATGCGAATGCCATATCTGCTGCTTGCGATTTATCGCCGGATGCAAAGTTGTTGAGATCCGCTCCAGCAGAAAAGAATTTCTCGCCTTCGCCCGTCAGTACCAACGCATAAATAGAGCGATCATTACTGAGTTCAATCGCCAACTCTTTGAGCTGATTTAGGGATTCAAGCGTCCAAGTGTTCGCTGGCGGATTACTAATCGTGAGTTTGGCGATATGCGCTTCGCGCTCCAATTTGATTTGTGCCGTCATAATCTTTCAGTCCTTTTTATTTTCTTTAGGTAAGGCTGTGTCTCGCTGACTAAAGCAGCTCAACGCCTTCCGTTAGTAATCGTCTTGCGACGATCAGACGCATGATTTCGTTGGTACCTTCAAGGATTTGGTGAACACGAACGTCTCGGAAATGGCGCTCGACTGGATATTCTTTGATGTAGCCATAGCCACCGTGAATTTGCAGCGCCTGATCGCAGACTTTAAAGCCCACATCAGTAGCAAAGCGTTTTGCCATGGCACAGTACGCACTTTTTTCTGCGTGCTGGGCATCGAGTTTAGCGGCAGCGAGTCGCACCATTTGACGCGCAGCGACCAGCTCAGTCGCCATATCAGCAAGCTTGAACTGCAACGCTTGAAATTGCGCCAGTGAACGGCCGAACTGTTTGCGTTCGTTCATGTATTGCTTGGCTTCGTTCAGTGCTTGTTGCGCAGTACCGACGGAACAAGTAGCGATATTGATTCGACCACCATCAAGGCCAAGCATGGCGAACTTAAAGCCTTCTCCCTCTTCACCCAACAGATAGTCAGCCGGAATACGAACATTTTCGAAGGTAATCATGCGAGTTGGCTGGCAGTTCCAACCCATTTTGGCTTCTTTTTTACCGTAGCTAATGCCTTCGCAATCAGCAGGAACAACGAATGCAGAAACGCCACCCGCTCCTTCGCCGCACGAACGCGCCATCACGACAAGAACGTCCGTATCACCCGCACCAGAGATAAACACTTTTGCGCCATTCAGGACAAACTCATCGCAGTCACGCACTGCACTGGTCGTCAGTGAAGCGGCGTCAGAGCCTGCATTGGGTTCGGTTAAACAGTAGGAAGCGAGCTTTTCACCCGAAATTAGATCCGCGCTAAACTGCTGCGCCACTTCGGCTTTGGCAAAGCTGGTGATCATCCACGTCGCCATGTTGTGAATGGTCATAAACGCAGTAGTCGCGGTACAACCCATAGCCAACTGCTCGAAAATGATCGCCGCATCCAAACGAGACAATCCCAAACCACCATGCTCTGGCGGCGTATAGATGCTCAGAAAGCCAAGTTCACCTGCTTGACGCAGTACATCTTTAGGGAAATGATGGTTTTCATCCCACTCGGCCGCGTGCGGCGCTAACATTTGGTCTGCAAACTGCTTTGCTACTTCGGCAAACGCGAGTTGATCTTCGTTTAATTCAAAATCCATCTTGAAGTCCTAAGGTCTAATTCGTTGCACTTGAAGCCAAGCCATCTAAAGGTTTGAAAGGCTTGGCTAGAGGTATCGCTACTTCTGTGACTAGCTCAATTGAATGGTCATATTTGGACCGCTTGGAATGTCATCTTCAAACCAACGCGCAGTGACAGTTTTCGTCTCGGTGTAGAAGCGAACCGCTTGTTTACCGTAAGCATGCAGGTCGCCGTAGAAGCTGCCTTTCCACCCCGTAAATGAGAAGAACGGCAATGGCACCGGAATCGGCACGTTGATGCCTACGTTACCTACTTCGATATTGTGTTGATACTTTCTCGCGGCAGCGCCGTTCGCCGTGAAAATAGACGTACCATTACCAAAGCGGTTTGCATTGATCAGTTCAATCGCTTCATCTAGGTCATCCACTTCCATAGTTAACAGTACAGGCCCGAAAATTTCTTCCTGATAAATCGACATGTCTGTGGTCACGTTGGTAAACAGTGTTGGCCCCACCCAGTTACCGTTCGGGAAGCCAGGTACTTGGCAATCTGTCCCGTCCAGAACACAATTCGCGCCTGACGCTTTGCCTTCATTAATCAGATTCACCACTCGCTGCTTCGCTTGAGGGCTAATCAGTGGGCCATAACCTGCGGTTTCATCGTCCCACGCGCCAGGTTGAACCTGAGCTAACGCCTCTTTAAGCTCTGGAATCCATTCTTTGGTTTCGCCGACAAATACCGCCACCGAAATCGCCATACAGCGTTGGCCTGCGGCACCCACTGACGCGCCAACTAGGTTATTGATGACTTGCTGTTTGTTTGCATCTGGCATGATGACCATGTGATTCTTCGCACCCGCAAATGACTGCACGCGTTTTAAGTTGTCCGTACCCGTTTTGTAGATGTACTCACCAACTGGCACAGAACCAACAAAAGAGATCGCACGAACGACTGGATCAGTCAGAATGCGGTCGACTTGCTCTTTGGTGCCGTGGACAATTTGCAGCACGCCTTTTGGTGCGCCTGCTTGTTCAAACAGCTCCGCCAATTTCATTGCAGTCAGCGGAACTTGTTCCGACGGCTTCAAAATAAAGGTGTTGCCACAAGCGATCGCCATTGGGAACATCCATAGAGGGATCATAGCAGGGAAGTTAAACGGAGTAATACCCGCACAAACACCGAGCGGTTGAATGTAAGAGTAACCATCAATATTGGTTGCGACGTTTTCCACCGTTTCGCCCATCATTGAGCTACAAATGTTCGCCGCTTGTTCTACGACTTCAATCCCGCGCCAAATGTCACCCTTTGCATCCGCAAGAGTTTTGCCTGTCTCACTTGAAAGCAGTATCGCCAACTCATCGTGTTGCTCTTTTAGCAAGTGTTGGTAGCGTAGCATCAATCTCGCACGCTCCGGAGCGGCAACTTCTTTCCAACGCTTGAACGTTTCCGTTGCGCTAGCAATCGCCGCATTCATTTCTGATTCCGTGGCACAAGGTACTTGCGCAATCACTTCGTTGGTTGCCGGGTTAGTTACATCTAGCCATTGTTTTGAGTCGGAGATGGCAAATTCACCACCGATATACTGCTTTACTTGTTCTGTCATGATGACATCCTTGTATTTTTCAGCTTGTTACTGACTACTGTTATGTAAGTGAAACTTTGTTGAGAATGATTTAGCAGATTTCAATCGCGATGGCGGTTGCCTCGCCGCCACCAATACAAAGCGATGCAACGCCACGTTTACCGCCTGTTTGTTTAAGAGCGTGAATCAAAGTAACGAGGATTCGGTTACCACTTGCACCAATTGGGTGGCCTAAAGCACATGCACCGCCTCGAGGGTTTACTTTGCTCGCGTCCAGTTCGAGTGCTTTCACCGCGTATTGTGTCACGACGGCAAAGGCTTCATTGATTTCCCAAAGGTCCACGTCTAATTTGTCCCAGCCCGTTTTTTCCAGCAGCGTTTCAATCGCGAATACGGGTGCGATGGTGAACTCATCAGGCAGTCTTGCATGCGTGCTGTACGCGACAATTTTGGCTAGAGGTTGAAGGTTTTCCTGACGGCCAAATTCACTATCAACCAATACCATTGCCGATGCACCATCAGAAATAGAACTGGAATTTGCTGCCGTTACACCGCCATCTTTGGCAAACGCAGGTCGTAAGGTGGGAATTTTAGTGATGTCGAGTTTGCTCGGTTGCTCATCGTCTACAACCAAGGTGTCACCACGTCGACTTTTTACGTTAACAGGCACGATCTCTTCTTTGAACAAACCTTGCTCAATCGCTTGCTGCGCACGAGTCACCGACTGCTGCGCCCAGATATCCATACTTTCACGGTTGAACTGATACTTTTGCGCGGTTTGTTCGGCAAAGACACCCATCAATTCGCCTTGGTAGGCATCCTGCAAACCGTCATAAAACATATGATCAAGCACTTGCTCATGGCCTAAGCGGAAACCATCACGCGCTTTCTTAAGTAGATAAGGAGAAGAGGACATGTTTTCCATACCGCCAGCGATAACCGCGTGCGCGTTACCAGATTGAATAAGATCATGTGCCAGCATGACGGTTTTCATACCCGAACCACAGACTTTATTCAGTGTCGTACAACCGATCGATTGTGGCATTTCTGCTTTAAGACTTGCTTGTCTTGCTGGCGCTTGCCCCACGCCAGCGGGTAAAACGCATCCCATTAACACTTCGTCTATTTTTTGCACATCGAGTTGGCTTTCGGCTAGTGCCCCTTGGATGGCCTTCGCACCGAGTTCCGTGACATCTGTTGAAGCTAATGCACCTTGAAAAGAGCCGATAGGCGTTCGCTTGGCGGCAACAATCCATGTTTCATTTTTCATTCCATTAACCTTTTGTTGACGTTTATGTCATAACTATACTAACATTTACGTTAACGTCAAGTTTGCGGTTATTGTTTGTTCGAGTGATTCTTTTATTTCGAGTAAATGCGAGTGATATCAAGGCTCAAGAGTGGATGTTGTTTATTTACTTTAACGTTAACGAATTGTATATTCGTATGAATGTTATACGAAAGTCGTAAGGTTAAGGAATGAACACATTTAAGATCAGCGAGCTCGCGAAAGAGTTCGACATTACTACCCGAAGTATTCGCTTCTACGAAGATTTAGGTCTCCTAACTCCAGAACGTAAAGGCAACACTCGAATCTACAATGGTCGCGATCGAATTCGACTAAAACTGATTTTGCGAGGTAAGCGATTGGGCTTTTCTCTTGCAGATATCAAAGAGTTATTTGAACTCTACGATACCGATCAAAGTACTGAGCAGTTGAACTATATGATTCGGTTGATCGAAGAGAAGAAGGCAGCATTGCAACAGCAAGCAAACGACATTCAAGCGGTAATGATGGAGTTAAACGCGGCACAGTTGCGATGCCAAAACACACTGAGATCCATGAAAGGCGAAAAAGTCACCTGACACCTCAGCACTGGGATGTAGGTGACGTAAAGGCAAGGACACGCAATGAAATCTACCTACTCTTCCCTGAACTTTGTTTATGACGAAAATACCGATTTGCTTCGCGAGCAAATCAATAGTTTTGCTGCAAGAGAAATTGCGCCGCTAGCGCAATCTATCGACCAATCTAACGACTTTCCAAACCATCTTTGGTCCAAACTGGGTGACATGGGTCTTTTAGGCGTGACCACCAGCGAAGAGTTTGGTGGTGCAGACATGGGCTATCTCGCCCACGTTGTCGCTATGGAAGAGATCAGCCGAGCTTCCGCTTCGGTTGCGTTAAGTTACGGCGCTCACTCCAACCTTTGTGTCAACCAAATCCACCGCAACGGCACACAAGCACAAAAAGAGAAATACCTACCAAAGCTCATCTCTGGCGAACATATTGGCGCACTAGCGATGAGTGAGCCCGGCGCAGGTTCCGATGTGGTTTCAATGCAGCTTAAAGCGGAACGTAAAGGCGATATATTCCTGTTAAATGGCAACAAAATGTGGATCACCAACGGCCCAGATGCACACACCTATGTTGTCTACGCAAAAACCGACCCAAGCCAGCACTCCAAAGGCATCACGGCATTTATTGTAGAACGCGGCTTTCCTGGATTCACTCAAGCACAAAAACTCGACAAGTTGGGTATGCGCGGCTCGAATACGTGTGAGCTGGTCTTCCAAAACTGCGAAGTCCCTGCGGAAAATATTCTTGGCGAAGAAAACCAAGGCGTGAAAGTATTGATGAGCGGCCTCGACTACGAACGCGTGGTACTTGCTGGAGGCCCGCTTGGCATCATGCAGGCCTGCATGGACATCGTTGTGCCCTATATCCACGACCGCAAACAGTTTGGCAAATCCATCGGTGAATTCCAGCTTGTTCAAGCAAAAATCGCCGATATGTACACGCAAATGAATGCCGCTAAAGCGTATGTTTACGCCGTTGCTGCTGCTTGTGATCGCGGTGAAACCACACGTAAAGATTCTGCTGGCGCGATCCTCTACAGTGCGGAACTGGCAACCAAAATGGCGTTGGATGCGATTCAGTTACTTGGCGGTAATGGTTACATCAACGAGTTTGATACTGGTCGTTTGTTGCGTGATGCCAAGCTGTATGAAATTGGTGCGGGCACTTCAGAAATTCGCCGCATGCTTATTGGTCGCGAATTGTTTAACGAAAGCGCCTAATCATCATACCTAGGCGCTCTGACTCTAAATAACTTCCTTATTCAACCTAAATCTTATTCAACATAGATAAAGACGGGTGGTGTCACCCGTCTACCGAATGGAGATCGGCTATTTATGGCTTGTTTGACGACCAATATTAATACCCATTCAGAGCAGTATCAGGAAAACTACCGCTCTATGGCGTCGCTTGTAGATCAACTTTATACCGTGACTACTCAAATCGAAGATGGCGGCGGTGAGAAAGCCCGCGAGCATCAGCAGAAGAAAGGCAAACTTCCGGTTCGTGAGCGTATTCTTGCCCTACTCGACCCTGGCTCATCCTTTTTAGAAGTCGGTCAGTTTGCTGGCTGGGATGTGTATCCAGATTACGTTCCATGCGCGGGCGTAGTAGCGGGGGTTGGTGTGATTGACGGCACCGAGTGTATGATCGTTGCCAACGACGTGACGGTAAAAGGCGGCAGTTACTACCCACTTACGGTGAAAAAACACTTACGCGCACAGGAAATCGCAGAGAAATGCCAACTGCCGTGCGTTTACTTAGTCGACTCTGGCGGTGCAAACCTACCCCGCCAAGATGAAGTCTTCCCAGACAAAGACCACTTCGGCCGTATTTTCTACAACCAAGCCCGTATGTCGGCCAAAGGCATTCCACAAATTGCGGTAGTCATGGGGCTCTGTACCGCTGGCGGCGCTTATGTTCCTGCCATGTGTGACGTTTCCATCATCGTCAAAGAACAAGGTACGATCTTCTTAGCTGGCCCTCCTCTGGTAAAAGCAGCAACAGGCGAAGAAGTCAGCGCGGAAGATCTTGGTGGCGCAGACGTTCACTGCCGCACCTCTGGCGTGGCGGACTATTACGCAGAAAATGATCACCACGCGTTAGAGTTGGCAAGACAGGCCGTTTCTCAAATCAACCACTTGAAACCCGTCCAACTCAAGCAAAAAACGCCACAGGAACCACGCTTTCCTGCGCGAGAGCTGTACGGCATCGTCGGAACCGATCTTAAAAAGCCGTTTGATGTAAAAGAAGTCATTGCCCGAATTGTTGATGATTCGCAGTTCGATGAATTTAAAGCGCTATTTGGTGAAACTTTAGTCTGTGGCTTTGCCCATATTCACGGTATGCCGATTGGTATCGTCGCCAACAACGGGATTCTATTCTCTGAGTCGGCGCAGAAAGGCGCGCATTTTATTGAGCTGTGCGCACAACGCAAAATTCCTCTGCTTTTCTTGCAAAACATCACTGGCTTTATGGTCGGTCAGAAGTACGAAGCCGAAGGCATCGCCAAACATGGCGCGAAAATGGTGACCGCGGTGGCGTGTGCAGACGTACCAAAGTTTACCGTGGTTATTGGTGGTTCGTATGGCGCAGGCAACTACGGCATGTGTGGTCGCGCTTATGATCCAACCATGATGTGGATGTGGCCAAACGCACGTATTTCCGTAATGGGTGGTGAGCAAGCAGCAGGCGTAATGGCTCAAGTGACCCGCGATATAAAGACGCGCAAAGGTGAAAACTGGAGCACTGAAGAAGAAGAAACATTTAAGCGTCCGATAGCTGAACAGTACCAAACTCAAAGCCATGCGTATTACGCCAGTGCTCGTTTGTGGGACGACGGCATTATTGACCCTGCGAAAACCCGTGATGTTGTGGGTATTGCTCTGTCTGCTGCGCTTAATGCACCAATACCAGACAGCAAATTTGGCATCTTCCGTATGTAGTCAGATGCAATGCAAGCCTTAACTCCTCGCTATCCACCGATGTTTATCCGAGTACTGGTTAGCGAGTATTGGAATATCAGACTGAAATGTCAGACAAAGGAAGTCACATGACCGGACTACTGCTTGAAAAAGACAGCAATGGCGTTGCCTGGTTGAGCCTGAATCGGCCAGAAAAAAACAACGCGTTTAATAACGAATTGATTGCCTCACTGATTGAGACACTAGAACAACTCGAAAAGGAAGATTCTCTCCGTGCACTGGTGTTAACTGCACAGGGAAAACACTTTTCTGCGGGTGCGGATCTTGGCTGGATGCAGTCAATGGCCACCAAAACCGAGAGTGAAAACCTTCAAGATGCAAAGCAACTAGCAAAACTTTTGCATACGCTGGATACCTTTAGCAAACCAACCATTGCTATGGTACACGGCGCTGCATTTGGCGGCGCACTTGGGCTTATCTGCTGCTGCGATATCGCAATCGGTACACCTGAAAGTCGCTTCTGTTTGAGTGAAGTGAAACTCGGCTTATTGCCCGCGACCATCGGTCCTTACGTAATCCGAGCGATTGGACAACGACAAAGCCGACGCTACTTTTTAACCGCCGAACTGATTGATGCCGAAACCGCGCTATCGATGAGTATTCTTCATCAGATAGACGCTCAGCCACGTGAAGCCGTCAATCGCACCATTGATCACCTGCTCAACAACGGTCCACAAGCCATGCAGGCAGCAAAAACGCTCTGCTTACGTTGTGACAACCAACCTATCGATCACTCATTAATTGAATACACCAGCCAAGCGATTGCAACCGCCCGCGTGTCCAGCGAAGGACAGGAAGGACTGAGTGCATTTTTTGAAAAGCGCGCCGCCAATTGGAGGAATCATGTTTAAAAGAATACTGATCGCAAACCGCGGTGAAATTGCATGCCGAATTATTAAAACCGCAAAAAGCATGGCTATAGAGACGGTTGCCGTCTATTCCGAAGCGGATCGCAGCAGCTTACATGTTAAACAAGCAGATTTCGCTGAATTTATCGGCCCGGCTCCGGCAAGTGAATCGTATCTCGATATCGATGCGATTATCAGCGCAGCGAAAAAATGGCAAGCCGATGCTATCCACCCTGGGTATGGTTTTCTTTCTGAGAACCCGAAACTAGCCAAAGCGTGCAGCGAAAATGGCATCGTCTTTATTGGCCCTTCCACCAGCGCAATTGAGGCAATGGGTTCTAAATCTCAAGCCAAAGCAATCATGTCAGAGGCGAACGTGCCCTTGGTTCCGGGCTATCACGGCACAGACAACAGCGTAGAGCATTTATTAGCAGAAGCGGAAAAAATCGGTTACCCAGTGATGCTTAAAGCAACCCAAGGTGGCGGCGGTAAAGGCATGCGAGTGGTCAATAGCGCAGCCGAAATGCCGTTGGCCATCGACGGTGCGCAGCGTGAAGCGCTTTCAAGCTTTGGCGATAAGCAGCTTCTTGTCGAAAAATGCATATTGCAACCGCGCCACGTTGAAGTTCAGGTATTTGCTGACCAACATGGCAACTGTGTTTATCTGTCTGATCGTGACTGTTCCATTCAACGTCGTCACCAAAAGGTGGTCGAAGAAGCACCTGCACCCGGTCTTAGTGATGAACAGCGTAAACAAATGGGTGAAGCCGCAGTTCAGGCCGCTCAAGCGATCGATTATGTTGGCGCTGGTACGGTTGAATTCTTGCTCGATAGCCGCGGTCAATTCTACTTCATGGAGATGAATACCCGTCTGCAAGTTGAACACCCTGTCACTGAATTGATCACCGGCGTTGATTTGGTTGAATGGCAATTCAAAGTTGCGGCTGGCGAGCATTTACCGATCTCGCAATCTGAAATCACTCATAACGGACACTCAATCGAGCTACGAATTTACGCCGAAGATGCGGACAATGACTTTATGCCATCGACTGGCCGAATTGATTACTTGCATGAACCCGTTTCAGACAACAATGTGCGCCTAGCTCATGTGCGTGTTGATAGCGGTGTTACCCAAGGCAATACCATCAGCGAATACTATGATCCGATGATCAGCAAACTGATCGTCTGGGGCCAAACACGTGACATCGCCCTAAAACAGCTTAAACAGGCGTTAACTCAATATCACGTCCGTGGAGTGACGACAAACATCGGTTACCTGCACAGCATTGTTTCGCAGCCAGCCTTTGCCGACATTGAGCTCGATACTGGTTTCCTAGTTAAACATCAGCAAGGCATTAGCGCTCAGCAAAACGTGTCGGATTCTATCTGGCTAACGTTGGCAGCGGTTGCTCGCTGGAATGTTCTCACTTCAAAATCAGGCAGCTCAACGTTACCCTCTCCAGCCAAACAAGGTTTTAGGCTGTCAGTTGACAACGTTTATCGATTTAACTTCACGGATGCCAATACCAATCATCAAGTACGCTTGCAACAATCATCGCAAGATACAGAAGCTCACTTCACTGTCCGATGTGGTGAGGAGTTGCATCAGGTCACTCTGCTTGAAAGTGACAACCCGTTTATCGTCGATATCGATAATGTGCGTTACACCTTTAACGCGCTCAACGACGAACAAAAGACAACCGTGTTTTATCTTGGTCAGCAACGTACGTTCGCTCATCAACCAAGTTTTGAATCACCAAAAGGCAAAGACGATGAGCTTAGCCCAACCGCGCCACTGAACGGCGTGATCTCGGCGGTCATGGTGAATAAGGGAGACAAAGTAGCGGCTGGTGATCCGTTGTTAGTGCTCGAAGCGATGAAGATGGAATACACCATTACCACTCCGGTAGCAGCGACCGTTGATGAAGTGTTTTATCAACATGGAGACCAAGTACAGCACGGTTCCATCCTGCTGCATTTAATTTCTGCACCCGATAATGTCTGTGAAGATAAGGAGCACGAATATGCTACCAGCGAAGGTTAATATCGTCGAAGTTGGTGCTCGCGACGGCCTGCAAAATGAAACCGCAGTGACGTTGGTGGATAAAGTCCGCTTGATCGATCAATTGAGCCTCAGCGGGTTAAAACACATTGAAGCGGGTTCTTTCGTTTCGCCGAAATGGGTACCACAAATGGCCGATTCTGATCAGGTATTTGCAGGGATCACTCAGCAACCAGACGTTGTTTACAGTGCGCTCACGCCCAACTTAGCCGGCTTGGAGCGAGCACTAGAAAGTGGCGTAAAACAAATTGCGGTGTTTGGTTCGGCTTCGGAGGCGTTCAGCCAAAAAAACATCAACTGCAGTATTGCGGAAAGCCTAGCCCGCTTTGAGCCCGTTATCGAACTAGCGAACCAGCACAACATACCTGTGCGCGGGTACTTGTCTTGCACTATGGTTTGTCCCTACGAGGGAGAAATAAAACCAGAGCAAACCACCGCGGTAGCGAATGCGCTGTTTGATATGGGATGTTATGAAATTTCGCTCGGTGACACGGTCGGCAAAGCAACGCCTAATCGTGTCATTGCCATGCTGGATTCGCTGTTAACGCAACTGCCGAAAGACGCGTTAGCCGTGCACTTCCACGATACCTACGGGCAAGCACTAGCCAATATTTACCAAGCCTTGTTAATGGGCATCAACACCATTGATAGTGCGGTTGCTGGTTTGGGCGGCTGCCCTTACGCCAAAGGAGCCAGTGGCAATGTTGCAACGGAAGATGTGCTTTATCTGTGTGAGCAACTTGGGATTGAAACAGGCATTGATCTTAAAATCATCAACCAAGCAGGTTGGCAAATTTGCCGAGCCTTAGGTAAACGGCCGATGTCGAAAGTGGCGTTAGCATTGGGTGATCCAAACAGCTTGTAAATTGCTCAACCTACTATAAACAACTACAAACGAGCATGTTTAATAACATGCTCGTTTTCTTTGAGCCGATTTAATCTAACCGAAACACTAAACAGAAGCGTGCTTTTCCTCTGCAAGGGTGTGGCATCCCCACTTCGCGATCATATTAAGCAAATCACTTTTCTGAACTGGTTTTGTCAGGTAATCATCCATACCTAATGCGATACTTTTTTGTTGCTGCTCTTGCATCGCATGTGCGGAAAACGCAACGATTGGACACCAAGGAAACGCACCACTTTCCTGTAACTCACGAATGTCTTTTGTCACGCCAAAACCATCTTTGTTTGGCATAGAAATATCGGTAATCACCAAGTCCGGAGAAAGCTGTTTATAAAGTTCAACGGCTTCAACACCATCTTCCGCCAACGTCAGTTTAACACCAGTGTCTTGCAACATTTTTTCAATCAATATTCGATTGATATGGCTGTCTTCTGCGACTAATAGGTGCAGGCTAGAAAAGTCAGGGTTCTCATCTGAGGAAAGTTCTCGACGCTTTTGTGTCTTAGTAGAAAACAGAGCTTGCAGTTTATGCTGCGTGACCGGTTGCGGCAATAAACGATCCCGCTCGCACGACCATGCCTGCCCTTCCTCCATCACGCAAGGTGCAAGGAACAGTACCCGTTTGACGGCGGATTCTGTCGCATCAAGCTCATAGAGCGCATCTCTATCTTGAGCATTGTTTACACTCGCGAGGATACGATCAAAACCATCCAAATTTTTACCCAAAGACTGCGCAGTTGACCAATCGTTGGCATGAGTAACTTCAATGCCAATCTCTTGAGCCAAATGTATCAAGTGTTGCACGCGCGGTTGATAATCATCAATCAACAATAGTCGATTTGCACTCAGCTCTATCGGATCGGAAAGAAGCTGACTTTGCTTAGGCAACTGCAAACTAAAGCTAAAACACGACCCTTTTCCAAAATCTGAATGCACACAAAGTTCGCCGTTGTACATGCTGATCAAACGTTTTGAGATTGCCAACCCCAAGCCTGTACCTTCATGGCGTCTTGTCGCGGAGGTATCGACCTGCTCAAACTTATCCATAATATGAGCCAATCGATCTTCGGGAATACCAATGCCCGTATCACTCACGGAAAAATCAAAACCGTGCTCACTTTCTCTGACTTTGAGTAGCACATGGCCTTCATCCGTGAATTTCACCGCATTACCGATCAAGTTAAGCAAGATTTGATTAATCCGACCTTTATCACCGACCACGATCGTATTCATGGCCAATGGCATATCAACCAACAACTTAAGGTTCTTTTTATCCGCCTGATAGGCACACAAAGCGGTGCAGCTCTCGACGAGTGAACGCAAGTCAAACTCCTCTTCAACTAACGTCAACTTGCCCGCTTCTACTTTGCTGTAGTCGAGGATGTCATTAATGATGGTCACAAGATTGTTGGCAGATTTGTGCAGCAAGAGTAATAACTCCCTTGGCTCTCGACGGTTTTCGTTCTCAAGCAATATCTCGCTGATCCCCATGATCGCGTTCATTGGGGTGCGAATCTCATGGCTCATGTTCGCCAAAAATTCCGATTTGGCTTGCATCGCCTTTTTCGATTTATCTAAAGCAGACGACAGACGCCTCTCCATCCTGCGCCTGTCGGTGATGTCACGCTCTACCGCAATAAAACGTAACAGCCCGCCATCTTCATCAAACACAGGAGAGAGCTCCAACTCGACCCAATACGGGTGCTTCGACTTGGTATAGTTGAGTATTTCAACCCTAATAGGAGAGTGCTTACGGACACTTTTTGAGAGCAATGCCACCGTATTTGGGTCTGTGTCTGGCCCTTGGAGTAACTCGCCCGGCGATTTGCCAATAACTTCTTCCAACGTATATTCGGTTAGCTGTTCAAACGCAGGGTTTACCCATGCAATAGTGCCGTCAGGGTGAGTAATGATGATGGTATCACGCGCATGTTCAGCAACCTCAGCAAGCTGCGATATTTTGGCCGATAACTGTTGCTGGGTTTGATGCTCTTGCTGAAGTTTAGTTTGCGCTTGTGCTAAAGAGCGTGACATTTGGTTAAACGCTTCGCCAACACGTGTAACTTCGTCATTGCCTGAAATCGAAATTTGCGAACCCGAACCTTGCTGTGAAACCTTGATTACCCCAGTACGAAGAAGATCGAGCCGCTTCATCAAATAGCTACCGAGAGCATACGAAAACATGGCCACCAGCGACATTTCAATAAAGGCGATAACCAAACTTGCATGAGTCGCAAATGAAAGTACTTGATGTACATGTTCAACATTCACACCCATTTCAACCTTACCGAAAGTCTGCTCTCCAAGAGTAATCTCTTGCGCAACATCGTAAACTCCATCGGTCACATCAAACGGTCTCACACCAGTATCAACACCGCTGTAATCCCCCTGTAGCGTCAGCTCGACGCCATCTTGATTAACAATACGAATATAAGCCAGCTCGTGCTCACTCACTACAGAACGAGCAAAACTGTCTAGATAGGCTAAGTCCGTCGCAATCACCGCATCTCTCGACGCCTGAGCAAATACACTCACCAAGTGTTGGCTCCCAACCTCGAGGCTAGTCTCGTTGGAACTTTCCAACCAATTAAGCCCACTAATGATGAGTACACCGAGCGCAAGGGCCTCAATAAGAGCAATGCCAAGTATCGTTTTCGAACGCAGCGTCATAGGACAACCATTTATCTTGAGATTCCCAATTGAACAACATCTTGCCAATCTTAGTCTTGTGCAAGCTGTAACCCGTCAATGTTGAGTAAAGTAAAACTCTCCTGTGCTTTTGGATCATCATTAAGTTGCGAAATTGCCTTTCGTAAGGCAAGAGTAATCTCTTCATCGACATTATTTGAAACCGCAATAGCATGAGGCGTATAACCAGCAGTTGTATAAATGATGCTAAGTTGGTCTTTTATTTCACTCGGTAAGCTCTCAAAGGTACGCTTCACGCCACCACCAGCAATGTACAAACCTTTAAGTACCCCCAAATAGACTGAGTCGTGCGAACCGACGTATTTAGGCGTAAACTTGATGCCTTTCTGCGCCAACTCTGATTGTGTGATGATAGAAGCAGCAAATGCTCGTGGGGCAGGAAAAGCGATGGTCTTGTCTTGCAGCTCATCAAGGGAAACCGGCTTCCCTCGCCTTGCTACAATAATGCCTGTGATGCGCTTATTTTTCGCTCTTGCTATAGCCATATAACCTGGGTTTTGATTCACCAACGTAAAGTGATATGGGTTCATGTATGCAATGTCGTAGGCTCCAGCCATCAAGCGAGCTTCGAATGTGGGAATATCACGTGCCGTGGCAAACTTAATCTCAACGCCAGCAAGATCTCCCCAGCGTTGCAGTAATGGCTGCCATTGTTGCACTAGTTTGGTCGCCGACTGTTGCGGTACGACACCAAAAACAATGGAAGGTTGAGCAACGACAGAAGGTGACCATATGCATAACACCATAAGCAACGTAAATATTCGCTTGTGAAGCCGCCAAATCAACGTCTTTAATTGGGAGTTCAACAAAATCATCTCCTTATGTTTGTCTCTCGTTAAAGATAGATAGCTATCTGAAAGATTGCGAATTATCGGATTAAATTGCCTCGTGTCTCAGATACCATTTATACTCAAATGAACACCTACAACAGGAGCAGGTAAATGCTTATTACATTTCGTTGCCATAGCCACTCGAACGTCACTATGTTTGGCGATATTGCGATAAAGATGATCAAAATGATGGGGCATAGTGGCTCAGTACCAGGGTCAATTTCCGCTCAAGACATCCCTGATGCTCTATCTAGATTGACCTCCGCTCTCGCAGCACAAGAAGCGATAGAGAAGAACAACAGTCAAGCAATGGAAGAAGATGAAGAGCAAGAGGAACAAACGGTCAGTTTAGGACGCAGAGCATTTCCACTTATTGAGCTTTTAAAATCGGCTATTAAAGAAGAGTGCGAAGTGATGTGGGACAGCCAATAAATGCTCCAAATCAAGCTGTGGAGAGGAAAGCAACATCCAATCTATACTTTCCTCCCCTGCTAAAAGGAACTTACCCAATTCACTTCTCTATTTGAATGACTCTTAACGAGTGCTTACTCAAAACTAACCTATTGAATATAAATCAGTGATAAACATCTGATTTCATAACAAAAACCTCCTATTGACTGAAACACTCACTTATCATTGTGGCCTCAACTGCAAACCATTAATGGAATGATTGTTATGTCAGAACTGACTCGGATGCGCTCTGGAGAAACCTATAATTGCCTGGATGAAGAACTAAAGCTAATGCGCGCCAAAACTGCGCAGCTTGTCTTCCAATTTAACCACGAGCCAAACCCAGGTATCCGTAGACAACTATTGGCGGAGATGGGCGTCCAATTAGAAAACAGCGCCTGTATAGAGCCACCGCTTCAACTTACCTACGGTTGCCACTTGTCCATCGGGGAAAACACCTACATCAACTGGGATGCCATTATTCTGGACAATGGGCAGGTTGAGATTGGCGCGAACGTCATGATTGGGCCTAGAGTGCAAATTTACACAGCCGCTCATTCACTGGATACACAAAGACGCTTAGCCGGAGATGAGATCGCTAAACCGGTAAAAATCGGCAATAACGCTTGGATTGGTGGGGGCGCAATCATACTGCCAGGCGTGACCATTGGTGATGAGGCCGTCGTCGGCGCTGGCTCTGTCGTAACCAAAGATGTTGCGCCAGGCGATCGAGTTGCTGGAAATCCGGCGCGCTCCATTAAACCAAAAAACTGAAGAAAGTCGCTATTTCGCCAAATGATCGCGAATAATGTTGGCAAGCAGATTGAGAGCATGGACGTATTTGTCATTGAGCTCAAAAGAAGCGTTAAGACGAATACAGTGATCGTATTGTTCTGTCAGGCTGAACATCTTTCCCGGTGCGATGCTGATATTATCTTTTAGCGCTTTTCGATATATCGGCAAGGCGTCGATATGCTTGGGAAGCTCTAACCAAATAAAGTACCCGCCGCTTTGGCTTAACACTTTGACTTCTTCAGGTAACAGCTCACTAAGCCGATCCGTCATCTTACTTTTGCGTTCAAACAGCTTTTTCCGTAACTGCTTCAAATGCGATTCATAATTGCGGCTTGTTAAATAGTGCACCAATGTCATTTGCACTGGTGCACTCGTCGCTAATGTACTCATTAGCTGTAACTTTTGTACCTCTAGCGCCCGCTTTCCCGCCGCAACCCACCCAATACGTAGCCCTGCGATTAATGATTTTGAAAATGAGGAGCACAACATGGTATTGCCCGTGTCATCAAACATTCTTAGTGGGTAAACCGAGTCATTCCCTGCATGCAGTTCGCTGTACACATCATCTTCAATCACTGGCACGTTATATCGCTGTGTCAGCTCAATCAGCTTTTGTTTTTTCTCGTTGGAGAGCGTAAAACCCAGAGGATTTTGGAAGTTCGACATCAGCCAACATGCTTTCACATCGTGTGTTTGCAGCGCTCGTTCCAATGAGTCTAGGTCAATACCCGTGACTGGGTCTGTTCTTACTGAGAGCGCTTTCAAACCTAACCGCTCTAAGGATTGCAATGCGCCATAGAATGCAGGCGACTCCACAACCACCCAATCTCCCGGTCTTGTGCAGGCTTGCAAACTGAGCGTTAACGCCTCCAGCGCGCCTGCCGTAATGACAATTTCATCGGGTGAAATTTCAATGCCTTTCGCAGCATAACGCTTCGCGATGATGGTGCGTAATTGTTCGTTTCCCGGCGGTAAGTTATCAAAGGTGGTGGAAATCGGCATATTGCGAGCGGCTGCGCTCATCGCCCGATTCACGTGATAGCGTGGGTATAAACTTGGATCTGGATAGGCAAAGCCAAAATTGATCATGGATGGATTTTTACTCGCCTGCAGCACATCAAAGATAAACTCATTGATGTCTACCTGCTCTGTCCACGAAACCGCTGCTGGTGCTTGAGGTTCATTTGAACTCTTAATATTGGGAGCGACTCGATAACCAGAGCGCGGCTGGGACGTTACCCAGCCTTGAGATTCCAGAATTTGATAAGCGTGCAATACCGTCATCAAGCTCAAACCCGAATGTTCAGATTGGCGACGCAGAGAAGGCAGCTTGTCACCCGGATGCCATATCCCCGATTTTATCTGCCTTTTAAGCTGTTCCACTAACTCTTGGTACTTCGCCAAACGCAAATCCCCCTCCATAAAGCTGAACTCAAAATAATAACACTTCAACATTTAATCTGTTATAGGTTTATAGTCACTGTCTGTACCTACTTCCCCTACTCCGCTCCTTTTAAAATAGCTCTCTCATAAAACTTAAAAGATCAAAGGAAGTTTAATGTTTGGCCTCGACGCATTTATGCTTGCACGGATACAGTTCGCCTTTACGGTATCCTTTCATATTATTTTCCCCGCTATCACCATAGGTTTGGCCACCTATCTCGCCGTGCTGGAAGGCTTATGGCTAAAAACACGTAATCCCGATTACCAAAAGCTCTATCACTTCTGGTCGAAAATTTTTGCGGTTAACTTTGGAATGGGTGTTGTATCTGGTCTTGTCATGGCCTATCAATTCGGCACCAACTGGAGTGGTTTCTCCGACTTTGCTGGCTCTATCACGGGCCCATTGCTGACTTATGAAGTGTTAACGGCTTTCTTTCTCGAAGCCGGATTTCTTGGCGTAATGCTGTTTGGGTGGCGTCGCGTCGGCGAAAAGCTGCACTTTTTGGCAACCTCGATGGTGGCGTTAGGCACGATCATTTCGACGTTCTGGATTCTCGCCTCCAACAGTTGGATGCAAACGCCACAAGGCTATGAAATTGTCGACGGACGTGTGGTGCCAATCGACTGGTTTGCTATCGTTTTCAATCCTTCATTTCCTTATCGTTTGGCGCACATGAGCGTCGCGGCTTTCGTCAGTTCAGCACTCTTTGTAGGCGCGTCAGCCGCTTGGCATTTATTGAGAGGCAATCAAACGACTGCGGTAAAAACGATGTTTTCGATGTCGCTCGGGATCTTAGTGTTCCTTGCGCCACTCCAAGCCGTGATTGGCGATGTACACGGGTTAAACACTCTCGAACACCAGCCCGCCAAAATCGCTGCCATCGAAGGACATTGGGATAACAGCGATGGCAAACCAACCCCATTGATATTGTTCGGCATGCCAAACATGGAACAAGAACGCACAGACTATGCCTTAGAAATTCCTGTTCTAGGAAGTTTGATCCTACGCCACAGTTTAACTGAGCCAATCCCGGCGCTGAAAGACTTCCCGAAAGAGGAACGACCGAACTCACCTATCGTCTTTTGGTCATTTCGAATCATGGTCGGGTTAGGACTTCTGATGATTTTTCAAAGCTTCTACAGCATGTGGTTACGAAAAAAGAATACGCTTTATACCTCGCGTTGGTTCCTCAAATTTTCATTATTTATGGGGCCATCTGGTCTTATCGCGGTACTCGCTGGCTGGTTTACGACTGAGGTTGGGCGGCAACCTTGGGTCGTGTATGGCGTACAAAAAACGCGTGATGCGGTTTCTGCACATGGAGACCTACAAATGAGCATCAGCCTGCTGTGTTTCCTTGTTGTGTACAGCTTGGTGTTTGGTTTTGGGTATTACTACATGATCCACCAAATCAAGAAAGGCCCCGATGCAATCGAGCACAATGAGCACGACATGACGACCGTTTCAGGCCGCATCTAGAATTTGTCACAAAGTGAAGGTAAAGAATATGCATTTTGATTTATCCGTGATTTGGTTCGCGATCATCGTTTTTGCCACTTTGATGTACATCATCATGGATGGCTTTGATTTGGGTATTGGAATACTGATGCCATTCATCAAGGATGAAAAACAAAAAGACGTCATGGTCAACAGTGTCGCGCCAGTTTGGGACGGCAACGAAACTTGGATTGTGCTTGGAGGCGCATCTCTATTTGGCGCTTTTCCCATGGCTTACGCGGTGATTATTGAAGCGCTAACCATCCCTTTAACGTTGATGTTGATTGCTTTGATCTTTCGTGGCGTAGCATTTGAGTTTCGCTTTAAAGCATTGGAAAACCACTTAAAGTTCTGGGACCGCTCTTTTATGGTCGGCTCGATTTTAACCACGTTTTTCCAAGGCATCGTTGTTGGCGCGGTAATTCAGGGCTTTGCAGTGGAAAACCGCGTCTTCGTAGGTAGCCAACTCGACTGGCTCAGCCCTTTTCCCATCTTTTGTGGTTTGGGTTTAGTCGCAACCTACGCGCTGCTTGGTAGCACATGGCTCATCATGAAGACGGAAGGTGAACTGCAAAACACGATGTACCGCTTCACTAACAAAACACTACTGGCGATGATCTCCGCATTAGTCATTGTGAGCGCTTGGACTCCACTTGCTTACCCTGCCATTGCGGAAAGATGGTTTTCTCTGCCTAATTTGTTCTACTTACTGCCCGTACCTGTCATTACTGGGCTGGTATGTTTGAAGATTGCCGACTCCGTTAAAAAGCGTAAAGAGCGCAGCCCTTTCGTGATGGCATTGGTGATCGTGATTCTCGGGTTCGCTGGGCTTGGCATCAGTATCTGGCCAAATATCATTCCTCCTAGCATATCGATATGGGAAGCAGCGGCTCCTGCAAGCAGTCAGCGCTTTATGCTCGTTGGAGCGGTGATCATCATCCCGATCATTCTGGCTTACACCTTTTGGAGTTATTACGTCTTTTCTGGAAAAGTGAAAGAAGGCGAAGCGTACCATTAACGAGTTAATGAGGAGTGATTATGAAAATCAAAAATTGGTGTCGCCAGTGGGCATGGATGATTGGGATCTGGTCGGCCAGTGTGCTAGCTCTGGGGTTCGTATCAATGCTGTTTCGCGCCATGATGACCGCTGCAGGATTAAAATCTTAGCTCGGTACTTTTTAGTCAATAAAAAATGGGGACCTCTAGCTCTTGCGTTAGGAGCTAGAGGCGTTTACATTCAAGTCCGACTTTTCACGTGTGCAGACAATACGATAGTAGATTCAGAACCGCGAGCCACTTCAAAATAGCCACCAGCGCGAGATAGCTGGCGAGCCGTCAATTTTTCTTTGCCCAGCTTTTCAAACCAATAAGGCGCTAATGAGCACTGAGCTGAGCCTGTGGCAAGATCTTCTGAAATACCGATTTTAGGTGCAAAGTAACGCAGCACATAGCCACTATCAGAACTTTGAGCCGTCAGGATGACCGCATGAAACTCATCAATTTTAATCAGCTCATCAAAGTTAGGTTGATAGCGAACAACATCATCTTCGGATTCGAGAACAACAACCAAATCACGCGTTGTAAAAGCATCTACGGGGCGATTGGAAAAGCCTGAAATATCCAAGGGGATGGCATGAGGCTTAGCTTGCCAACTTGGCATCACGATCCTGTACATTCCACCCAGTTCCGTAACGGTAATATGACCATACTGGCTTTTTAGAATGACCTCATTCTGATGATAGTTGGAAATGATTGCAGCGCCTGCGCCCAAACTTCCGTGTCCGCATAGGTTGAGCTCTCCTGCTAGGCTAAACCAGCGAATGTGGTAGTCACTGCCAGACTGAACCACAAATGATGTGACAGGTTGAGCGACCTGATGAGTGATTTGAAGTAACTCAGAATCACTCAGCCAGTGATTTAGTTCGACAACGCCACAAGGGTTACCTTGAGCCAACTCATCACAAAATACATCATATATCTGCGCTTTAATCATCCATCATCCTTGCGGTTTGGCGTCTTGTTAACGGGTGAGCGACTCAATACTGATACCACTGCATACCGCCTTAATCACTAAAACCAACGCACAGTAAAAATGCCATGCGTTGCGAACCCCTCTTGAACAATTTGTTCGCTTAAATTCTGTAGCACCAAGCCACACTCGCCCAAAAAATAATGATCAAAGTCCAGATCATCACACTTTGAACAGGAAGCATGTGGAAAACTAACTGTGGACATGCCCTAAGCTCTCTCAGCGAGAACAGCATTTGAGGCTGAAATTCCCAGCAGGTTGCTAAACGCAGACCTCTTTTAAACCAAGGGTGATTCACCAAATATTCAGCGTAAGATGAATAAATTGTCCACAAGCCCAAAAGACCAAACAGCTCAATTATTGAGATCACTTCCAAACTAAAGGGCAATAATGAAGGTCCTCCAATAAGCAAAATAGCCGCAAATATCCATTTTCTATTTCTCATTACACATCCTTGTTAATGATTTAATCTAACGGCGTATATAAAGTATTCGAGAAAAGCTTGTCAGTTCCTAAGCTTTGAGGCATCAGGCCTGACAAGCATATGTATTAGCTATTTCTGATCGTCAAATTCATTAACGGTTTTTAGCCAAATAGCAAATTGGTTCAAGGATGTCTCATGACGTCTCTTAATATTTAACTCATCGCAAATAACATCTATTGGCGCTTCTGGGTTCTTCTGAATCGCAAACTTAGCAAGCCCCAAAGCCTCCTCATACGACAGCTCATTCCACTTTCGTTCATAACCGAATGCCTCTACACCCCGCCACTCAATCAAATCGACCATATTACTCGGCGAAACCCAGAGTGTTGGAGAGTACCCATCGCTCTCTTTGATACCAGCGAAAGTATCAAGTATTTTTCTCATATACTCGAGTTGCTTTTTGCTTGTACGTGTTAAGCCATGTAGGTTGGCTATTTCGAGGGTAAGTGCATGCAGCGTAATACCAGGGCGTTCGATAAGGATGTCTTTAGCAAGTTGAGTGAGCCTATCAACGTATTCAGGTTTAAAATAATTTGCGGCATCCAATGTAATCGATGAAGCGTTCTCGATTTCATCAAATTCTTTACCAGAGATCCCAGTTTGTTCAAGACAAAAACCTGTGCCTGAGTTTAAAGTTGAAGGACCTTTCGCTAACACTACTTTTCCCTCTGCTTCTGCTTCTGCTTCTGCTTCTGCTTCTGCTTCTGCTTCTGCTTCTGCTTCTGCTTCTGCTTCTGCTTCTGCTTCTGCTTCTGCTTCTGCTTCTGCTTCTGCTTCTGCTTCTGCTTCTGCTTCTGCTTCTGCTTCTGCTTCTGCTTCTGCTTCTGCTTCTGCTTCTGCTTCTGCTTCTGCCAGTATGTCTCGCTCCCTTTCCACTTCAAGTATTTCTCTAAGTTTTGAGTCAATGTTTTCAATTGCATATTCAGGATCAATAAAGTAATCCGTCGACCATAACCTAACAATATTCCATCCTAGACCTTCCAAAACTATCTGTCTTACCCGATCTCTATCTCGGGCTGCAGGAGAAGAGTGGTACGTAGCCCCATCACACTCAACACCAGCTATGTACTTGCCAGGCTTGTCTGGATGAAGTACTCCGAGATCAACTCTAAACTTACTTACTCCTACTTGTGTTTGTATTTTCCAACCTTTAATTCTTAAAGCTTGAGCTACCGCTTCTTCAAAATCACTATCAAATTGATCGACTCCATGCTCTGCAGAAGCAATCTCAGATAAAGCAATTGGCCCCTTTTCTGCAAATTCAAGGAAGTGTTTTAAGTGCTCAACGGCAACCGAGTTCGTTCTGCTTAAATCAATCATTGAAGAGTCAAAACTACTAAAGACAACAACCTCCGTGGTTGCGCGAGTAATCGCAACATTTAAGCGGCGCTCTCCCCCGCTTTTGTTGAGTGGCCCAAAATTCATACTCATCGTTTTGGCTCCTGGTTCCGTAGGACCATACGCGAGACTGAGCATGATTACGTCTCTCTCATCACCCTGAACTGACTCTAGGTTCTTAACAAAAACAGGATCTCTTCCTGACCCCTCTTGAAAGTACTTTTCGATAGCAGGGTTTTGTCTTCTTGCGTCGTCTAACAGATCTTCAATCGTTCTTTGCTGATCAGTATTTAAAGTTACTACACCTATAGACTTATCTTGTTCATATTTATCCAGTAATCTTCGAACAATTTCATTTACGACTGCTTTTGCTTCAGCCGTATTGTTGCGACCCGCTCCTTTAGCATAAATTCCGTTAACTCGATGCAAAGAAACTGCTGAATCTTTTGTTTCTGAAGAAGGATAAGTTACTAATGAATTTTCATAATATTTATTATTTGAAAAAGCAATAAGGGTTTCATGCCTACTTCGATAATGCCCCATCAACCTTATAAGCGGTAACCTCGCAGCAAGCGCTTGGTCAAGAATAGACTCTAGATCTTCTTCATCTGGATCATCAGAATTCCCTCGAGCAGAGAAAAAGTTTGTTGGGGGCATCTGTTTTGGATCACCGACAATGATTGCGTTTTTCCCTCTCGCTATAGCACCTACAGAATCCCAAGTGGTCATTTGTGATGCTTCGTCAAAAACAACCAAGTCAAATCCTCTGAAATCAGAGGGCAAAAACTGAGCAACGGACAGTGGTGACATCATTAAACATGGACACAAATCCAATAACGAATGACCTAGCTCACTAATCAAACTTCGGATTGGTATATGCCGAGTTTTTTTCTGAAGCTCTTTAGCTAATACACCAAATTGTTTCGAACTCTGCTCCGTAGATTGTTGTGTAGGAGCACTCTTCGAAGCAAGTGCAACCACGTAATCGCTTGTAATCTTAGCAACACGTTCGTCTACCACTTGAAACTCTTTTATTGTTTGTTCATGCGTTGAAGCTTTGAACTTTCGAAGCTCATCGCTGGCATCAATAAGAAGTGGGGCGAGCCAATAAGAAAAAGCAACTCGAAATTGTTCATTTAACTCTTCAGGGTTACTTACTCCTGATTCCAGAGCTTTAACCATTACATCAAGCTTATTGTCATACGCCTTTTGCTTGGCTGATTGCCACTCACACCAGTTTTTCAACTTGTTTGACTGAGTCTTTATATCATTAAAATTCCGAGATAGTGATTCAAGTTCAGCTTGCTCGGGTATACTGACTCCAAGTTCCGCAACAATCGAATTCGAGTTTTTGAATTCTTTTACCGCCTTGGAAAAGTTATTTAGGCTTGAATATACTTTCGACTCTTCTAAAAACTCTCTCCCATCTACAAACCATTTTCTTATCGGAATCAATATTTCAGAGGGTTCATCAGTCAAGCTAACCAGGTTAGATACAATCTCACGAATTTTTTTCCCTGTTACTGCAGTGCTTTCTAATATTTCGTGAGACGTATCCCAACCTTTCCAGACCGAGTAATCCCCAATAATGTTGATATGTTCTTCTATTGAGCTCTTGAGCTTCTGAACCGTCGCAATTTTTTCAAGAAGTAACAAATCTTCAATTTGAGACAGGCCAAACTCTTTCGCTTCGCGATTTATCTTACGCTTGCGAAATATTGCTTTAAACCAACTTGTTTTAGCTTCTTCAGCCAATTGCAGCCATCTCTCTGTGGGTAACTTAGACAAGTTGTCGCTAATCACGCCATGCGATATGTCTTTAAGCTGCTGGTCGTAATCTGCTTTTAATACCGACAACTCTTGAATGGCTGCAATTCGTTCTTTTGAACCAGAATCTACAGCGAATGCAATATCTTCATACGTTGCGATCATTGCCAACTCATAAGCACTTTCTAGTGCTTCAACATTTTTAAGCGTTTGGCGTATCGAGGTAAGCGAAAAACTCGATTGAACCTGTTGTGTCCAATCTATTAAGACATCGTAGTTTTTTAACCAGTCATCAATAACAGCAAGTAAATTAGACTGCCAAACATTCGACCACTCAGTAGCAAAAACTGGCATAAATGCGTTGATGTTCAAGCTCTTAATATCAGAGAATGCTAGTGTTAGCCTCCCGACTAACTCTTTAAGCCTAACTAAATCCTCTTTTGTAGAAATAGGAGCTGCTGTTATGTCAGGGAGCCAATCTAGCTTGACTTTTAAGGTTTCACCATTTAGAGCAACGGTAGAGATAGCGTCTCTGGCTGAGATTCCAAATGCTGACTTTCCATGTAAAGCACGAACATAATTGTTAAGCTCATCTCTCCTCGACTTGAGCTCTATAATATTCGCTTCCCATTCTTCAGAGCTTAAACCCTCTCTTTTCTGCCATGCCTTATTTAATTGTTCAAGAACTGCTCGTTTGTTCGCTTTATTGCTATGTAGTTCCAAGCAAAGATGATCCAAACCTACTTTCTGTAAACGGCGATATACCACATTCAGTGCAGCCATTTTCTCCGCGACAAAGAGTACTTTTCGCCCGAGCCCGATATTATGAGCAATGATATTAGCGATAGTCTCTGACTTTCCGGTTCCTGGTGGCCCTTCCAGAACGAAATCTTGTGCACGAGCAGAAGCATCCACTGCAACCAACTGAGAACTGTCGCAGTTCAAAGGAGTATAAATCGAGGCAGGATCTAATTTCTCATCAATTTCTTCTCGTTCGATAAACGAGCTCTCTTGAGGGTATGGGTCCCTAGGGTTATCAACTAAATGCTTAACAAATAAATTTTCCTTGAGATCATCTAACCGATCTTTAAGATCTTTCCACATCAGATATTTAGCGAAAGAGAAAGAACCTAAAACTAGCTCTTCCACTAACTCAAAACCAGCTTGTTCCTTAACGGCGTCTCTTACTCTGTGCCATACATATGGTACATCTATACCACTATCATCCATCGGTAATTCATCTCGAAATTCACTTAGGTTGATATCATGCTCGGATTGCAGAAACTCAATAAGAGTAAGATTAAAAATTGGTTCTTCTTCTTGAAGTTGCTCGACGTAAACAGACGCACGAGCACTACGACGGGTAAGCTTTACGGGAATTAATAATAGAGGAGCTTTATAACTTCTTGTATCTTCTGGGTTCTCTTTCCATTTCAAAAAGCCAAGCGCTAGAAAAAGCGTATTCGAACCACCCTCTTCCAGATCATTTTTTGCTTTTCGGAACAACTCTACAGAGTTTCGCTCTAATCGATTAGGTGACTGATTAGCAATCAGAATCTTATTCTGAATTTGATTGAACGCGTAACTTCGATGGAGATCAGACCCTGACTGAAGACGAAACAATTCGTTATCGCGCTCAGAGTCAAAGTAAGGACTTTCCTGTGCAGACTGAAACTTAAATTTTACGCCATCTGCCAACATATCTTCGATCGCAGCAATATCAGGACAATACAATTTGTTATGAATCCCTAAAGGTGTAACACCCATTATAATGGTTAATATCTAAGATTATGTGGGTGAACTGAAAGAAAGCATGGTTCTTATAGGAAC